>SVPT01000123.1 GCA_015065695.1 Oscillospiraceae bacterium
CATGTCCATCAGCGGGCGGAAAATCTCCAGCGTTTCCTCGTACACCGAGCGGTCGCCGTCCAGAGTTATCTGCTCCATGTAGCCGATGGTGGTCAGCTTTCCTGTGACCACCTCGCCCGCGTCGGTCTGGTATTCGCCCGTTATCAGCTTAAACAGCGTGGTCTTGCCGCTGCCGTTGACGCCTATCAGCGCGATGTGCGATTTATCCGTTACGGAAAAATTCACCTCGCTCATTATCTCACGCTCGCCAAACCACAGCGATGCGTTCTGTACCGTCAGTAGTGTCATTATTCCTCCGTTATTCTCTCAAGGAAAGTTGTTCTCTGGCTGTGTTTATGTAAACTATTCGTCAAACTCCTCGGTCATGCTGTAGGTGAGTTTTTCATCATCCTGCTCACTGCCGCTGAGGGTTATGCACACCTCGTCCTCGGACAGCCATTCGATGGTGACGTTTCCCCTGCCGCCATCGTCCCATATCTGGGTTTCGCACAGCTCTTCACTGCTGCTGCCAATGCAGGAGAAGCCCCTTTCCTCGGCGGTTATTGTCACGTCGGACGGGCCAAAGGGCCACCTGCCGTCGGTCTGCTTTACGGTAACGGTATATCTGCCGTCAGGCGAAGCCGAGGAAGCGGTCGGCTTCTGCGGATAATACAGAAAAGCACCTATAATTAAGGCAGCAGACAGCACAAAAACACCCGCTGCGGCAAGCAGAGTAATTCCGATTATCTTAACGGCTTTCTTCCAGCCGCCTTTCTTTTTGTTATCAGCAATATCCATACACTTTATCCTTTCTCCCCGTTGGACGGACACAGCGGCGCAAGTGGACACCGACCGCACTTGGGTGCGCGGGCGGTGCAAATATCTCTGCCGAACAGGACAAAGCGGTGGCACAGGTCGCCGCCCTCCGCAGGTTCAACCACCTTGCGAAGCTGCATTTCCACCTTGTAGGGATCTTTGGAATCGGTCAGCCCCAGTCGGTTGGAGATGCGTATGCAGTGGGTATCGGCAACGATGGAGGGCTGTCCGTATACGTCACCGAGGATAAGGTTGGCAGTCTTGCGCCCCACACCGGGCAGCCGCAGAAGCTGCTCCATGGTATCCGGCACTGTGCCGCCGTATTCGTCCCGCAGCATGACGCACATATTTTTGATGTCACGCGCCTTGGTATGAAAAAGACCGCAGGGCTTGACGATTTCCTCAATATCCTCCACAGAGGCTTCGGCAAGGGCTTCCAGCGTTGCAAATTTTTCAAAAAGCACCGGTGTCACCATATTGACACGGGCATCGGTACACTGCGCCGACAGCCTCACCGCAATGAGCAGGCGGTATGCCTCCCGCTCGGTGAGTGAACATTCCGCGGCCGGATACAGAGCCTTCAGCCCCTCCACCACCGCGTTGCATAATTCTTTTTTATTCATAATTACCTGCTCTTTCGACCATTGACATATGGTTGCAGTTTAAGTATACTTGTATAATAAGCAAAATAAATGTAACCTGCTATACTAAATACAGAGGAGAAGCTGCATTGGCAAACATGGACGTTGGCATTGATGTCGGTATCGACCTCGGCACCTCTGCCACAAAGATATATACTCCCGAGCGGGGCATTGTACTCAACGAGCCCTCGGTGGTCGCGGTTGACCGTGACACAGACGAGATACTGGCTCTGGGCACCGATGCCTACAATATGCTCGGGCGCACCTCCAGCCGTATCGCGGCGGTTTACCCCCTGCGTGACGGCGTTATCTCCAACTACCGCCTGACCGAGGCCATGCTCAACACCTTCGTCAGGATAGTGTGCGGCAACAAGATGTTCATGCCCCGTGTGGTTGTGTGCGTACCCATCGGAATATCCGAGGTGGAGCGCCGTGCCGTTGTTGACGCGCTCCGCGCCTCCGGCGCACGCAAGGTGTGCCTTATTGAAGAGGCACTGGCGGCGGCACTGGGTGCTGAGCTGGACGTTGCACAGCCCTACGGACACATGGTGTGCGACATCGGCGGCGGCACCACCGACATCGGTGTAACCACCCTCAACGGTCTGGCTGTTTCCGATTCTATCAAGGTGGCTGGCAACTCTTTTGATGCCGCCATTGTCAAGTACGTCCGTCAGGCGCACAACCTGCTCATCGGCCCGCGCATGGCGGAAAGCATCAAGAAGGAAATCGGCTGCGTAGCCCCCCGCGACAATATGCTCACCGGCATAGTCAAGGGACGCGATGCCACAACAGGTATGCCCCGTCAGGTGGAGGTCACCTCCGATGAACTGATGGAGGCAATGGAAGAGCCGGGCATATACATCTGCCGCGCTGTACAGGACGTACTGGAGCGCACCCCGCCTGAGCTGGTGGGCGACCTCTACGAGCGAGGCATGGTTCTCACCGGAGGCGGCGCGCTGCTTTACGGCATGGACAAGCTCATCTCCAAAAAGACCCGTCTGCGCGTGCTCATCTCCCACGACCCGCAGCTTTGCGTTGTGCTGGGCACAGGGCAGGCAATCGGCTTCATTGACGCCGAAACCAACGTAGAACAGGCAACCTCGCCGCTGGACATCTACAGCTATTGAATTTATCCGCAAACAAACAGACACGGTCGTCCGCAAACGCGCAGCGACCGTGTCTTATTATATTTTCTTTGCGTTTTTTTGTCAACCTTGTTGTTTATCGGACACTGTCCCCTACCCTGTTATTCATGGGAAATATCGGTGCTTATCTCCGGATTCTCATGCAGCTTGTTGACAAGGCTGAGGAAGTCCACCTTGTACTCGTCATCGATGACGCCGTCGATGCTCCTGATAAGCTCGGCAGCGCTGTCGTAGGTGGCGGTGCCACTGTACCGGCTTTCACGCAGCAGCATACCTGTTTCGGCAACGGCGGCGGCAAAGGTCATGTTGTCGGACATCTCGGGGCGGTAGATTTCGCTGCCCATGGGGTACTGCAGCAGCAGGCTTTCGGTTGCCTCAGGCTGCTTGTAGCGTATGCTGAGGGTCAGCAGCTCATCGCTGCCGGTATCGCCGTTCTGGGTATAGATGGCATCGGGAATGGCTATCTCATAGTCGGAGTCCTTATCGACAATCTCATACAGGGCGATAACACGGTGACCCGCACCAATCTCGCCTGCGTCCTTGGTATCGTCGTTGAAGTCCTCTGCCGCCATGACGCGGTTTTCGTAGCCGATAAGGCGGTAGCCCTTTATCTGCGCGGGGTTGAAAGCAACCTGCAGCTTCACGTCCTTTGCGACGGTGAAGAGGGTGCCGCCCATCTCCTCGATAAGCACCTTGCGTGCCTCGCTGACGGTGTCGATGTAGTAGTAGTTGCCGTTGCCGTTATCGGCGAGTGCTTCCATCTTGTTGTCCTTGATGTTGCCTGTGCCAAAGCCCAGCACCGACAGGTACACACCGCTTTCGCGCTTCTTCTCGATAAGGCGGGTGAGCTGGGACTCGCTGGAAATGCCGATATTCAGGTCACCGTCAGTGGCGAGAATAACGCGGTTGTTACCGCCCTCGATGAAGTTTTCCTCTGCGATTTTATAGGCGGTTTCTATGCCCTGCGCACCTGCGGTGCCGCCGCCTGCGGTCAGGCTGTCCACCGCTGCCATAATCTCAACGCCCTCGCTGCCGGCAGCACCCTCCAGCAGTACAGTATCGCCGGAGGCATAGGTGACGATGGAGATGCGGTCCTCCGGCTTGAGCTGCTCGGTGAGCATACGGAAAGCCTGCTGCACAAGCGGCAGCTTATTTGCGGAACTCATCGAGCCGGAAACGTCCACAAGGAACACCAGATTGGAAGGGGGCAGCTCTTCTGCAGCCAGCTTCTTTGCCTGCAGACCAATCATCAGCAGCTTTGTCGATTCATTCCAGGGGCAATCGGAAAGCTCATAGGTAACGGAGAAGGGCTCATCGCCCTCGGGCTGAGGCAGGTCATAGTAGAAGTAGTTGAGCATCTCCTCGATACGCACCGCACCGGGGTCAACACTTCTGCCCTGATTGATCATACGGCGCAGGTTTGCGTAGGAGGCGGTATCCACATCGGCGGAGAAGGTGGACAGCGGCGACGTTGCCACCGCCTTGAAGTCATTCTCTTTAATGTAGTTATACTCTTCGGTATTCCAGTCGGGCTCAGCCACGTCCCCGGCTTCTGTGTCCATTGCCATATCATACATCGGCTCATAATACTCAGCACTTGGTGCTGACGCAAAGGACATCGATTCTGTTTGCGCAGTACAGCCGCAAAGCAGCGTGGACAGCATCAGTGCCATTGCCATAAGTATGGCAGCAATCTTTATTTTTCTCATTGTCTTTTCTCCTTTTTATCTCAATAATCTGTGTATGTACGATAGTCCTTGCTCCCTCCGTACATCAATATAACACGCGGGAAGAGGAAAAGGTTGGAGGATTATGAATATTTTTTAACTTTTTTTGTTTGATGCTTGGTTGGGGCTTCTTTTGTGGGGGGGTGTTCATGCCCCGCAGGTCGCAGAAATGCCCTGACAAACGTCATATGGGGGCAAAAAAGCGTAAAGGGGCGGGCGGGTGGGCTCAGGAACTTAACATGGGGGCGCAAAAACCGCCGACGAACAAGCGATAGACCTGATGTAAGGTTTCTGCAGCACCCCCGCTTGCCCGATACGCCCTTGGCGTATCGGGGTATCTACGCTGTGCCTCTTTTTTCGCTGGGTATCGCGCCCGCTTTTTGCTCGGACTTGGGTTTCCGCAAACGAAAACGCACCCGCACCTTACTGGTTTGGTGCGGGCGCGATGTTAGGTTTTGGTTAGGCTTTCTGTGGGGCTCTGCCCCACGCCCCGCGACTTTTCGAGAAAAGTCGATTAAAGCTTTTCTGTTTTGGGGGCTGGTGATTGTTTTGGGCTTTTACATACCGTCTGCCAGTTCGTCCAGTTCCTTCTGCGACAAGCGATACTTCTTATCACAGAAATGACACTCTACCTGTGCGTAGCCGCTCTCGTCTGCCATGCCGCGCAGCTCCTCCGGCTTCAGCGTCACAAGTGCCTTCTTTACTCGCTCCATGCTGCAGCTGCAGCGATAGTGCGCTTCCTCCGGGTCGAAGAACTCTACCTCGAAGCCGCTCAGTGCGCGGGTCAGTATCTCCTCCGGTGTGCAGCCTGTTGCAAGCATTCTTCCCAGCGGCGGCAGCTCGTTTATCGACTTCTCCAGCTTGACTATCTCACGCTCGTCTGCGGCGGGCAGAAGCTGTATCAGCAGACCGCCTGCGCAGTCCACCTTCCACAGCTCGTCAAAATGCACGCTGAGCGCAAAGATAGTGGGTATCTGCTCGCTGGTGGCATAGTAGCCCGTCAGGTCCTCCGCAATCTCGCCGGTAATCAGCGGGCACTGTGCCGCATAGGGCTGACCGTGACCGTAGTCCTTGATAACAGCAAGCTGTCCTGCCTTGCCCACTGCGCCTGCTACGTCCAGTCTGCCGTTTTTGTCAGGCATCAGGATAAGGCCCGCCTCCTGTGCGTAGCCACGGACGTTGCCCATGCTGTCGGCAACGGCGATGACCGAGCCCAGAGGGCCGCCGCCGTTTACACGGACGGTGATGGTTGCCTCGCTCTCCTTGAGCTGATTACCCATGATGGATACACCCGTCAGCAGCCGACCCAGTGCGCTGATGGCAACAGGGGTGCAGCCG
>SVPT01000007.1 GCA_015065695.1 Oscillospiraceae bacterium
GCCGGCTCCTCCTCCGTTCCCGCACACGTTGAGATGATGGGTCTCATCGGTATGGGCAACAACCCCATGGTCGGTGCTACCGTCGCTTGCGCTGTTGCAGTTGCAGAGGGTCTGGGCAGATAAATTCTCCCGCTATTAATTGCTAAAGACAGGCTGCCCGTTGATTTCGGGCAGCCTGTTTTGGAATCCGGAGGGCTTTTATGAAGGTAAGAAAGCTGGCTCTGACGGCAATGCTGCTTGCCCTTGCCATAGTGCTTGGGTGGGTGGAGCAGCTTGTTCCGCTGCCGCTGCCTGTGCCCGGCATCAAGCTGGGGCTGGGCAATATCATGGTGCTGTACGCACTGTACGCGCTGGACAGCCGCACCGCGTTTGTGCTTTCGGCAGCAAAGGTGCTGCTTTCGGCACTGCTTTTTTGCGGCTTCTCCGGTCTGCTTTACTCTGCCGCGGGTGCGCTGCTCAGCTATGCGGTGATGCTGGCTGCAAAGCACTTCGGCAGGCACTTCTCCCCTGTGGGGGTCAGCGCGGCGGGGGGCGCGGCACACGTCTGCGCACAGGTGTGCGTGGCGGTGATTCTCACCGCACAGCCCTCGCTGTGGCGGCTGATGGCTCCGCTGATGTTTGTGGGCACTGTTTCAGGCGCGCTGACCGGTCTGGTCACCGCACTGCTGCTGAGGCGGCTTGATGGGATTGCGGTACAGGAGGCGTCCACGCCTCAGGCGTAAGCAAAAGTGAATTGATGGAAGAGCGGTATAACAAAATGGGGCATCTCTGCCCCACAGAAAAACACCCGACCATGGGAGGTCATTTCCCGATGAACAAACGACGGATATTCTGCATACTGCTGACGATAATAACGACTCTGACGCTGCTGACAGGCTGCGGCGGCAAGGCATCGCCGCACACCCGTGAGGGCTTTTACTTTGACACATACATTCGCATAACCGTACACGATGCTGATGATGCAGAGGGTGCGCTGGAGAAAGCCTTTTCCCACTGCGCCTACTGGGACGGGCTGTGGGGGCGCGACACCTCCGGCAGCGACGTGTGGCGCATAAACCACGCGGCGGGCACTTCGGTAGAGGTGGAGGAGGAAACCGCACGGCTTATCGAAAAGGGGCTGTACTACTCGCAGCTTTCGGGCGGTGTGTTTGACATTACCTGCGGTGCGGTCACCTCACTGTGGGATTTTTCCTCCGACAACCCCGCTGTACCTGACGAAAAGGCCCTTGCGGCGGCGGTGAAAACCATCGACTACACCTCCGTCAGGCTGGAGGGTAACACCGTCACTGTGCCCGAGGGCACTATGCTCGACCTTGGCGGCATTGCCAAGGGGTACATCGCAGACCTGCTGGCAGATGAGCTGCGCGGCGCGGGTGTGCGCAGTGCGGTCATCGACCTTGGCGGAAACATCTTTGCGATGGGCAGCAAGGCAGGCGGCGATTTCTCCATTGCCGTACAGTCACCCTACCCCGACGAGGACTACCTTGATGTACTGTCGGTGTCCGACCGCTCAGTTGTCACAGCGGGCAGCTATGAGCGTTGCTTTGAGCGGGACGGTGTGCTCTACCACCACATACTCGACACCCAGACAGGTATGCCCGCCGAAACTGGCATACAGTCGGTCACTGTTGTTTCGCAATCCTCCTGCGAGGGCGATGCGCTGGCGACCATCTGCTTCCTGCTGGGCGCAGATGATGCCCTTGCGCTGATAGAATCCACCCCCGGAGCGGAAATGATTATGGCACTGGACGACGGCAGCGCGGTCTTTTCCTCCGGCTATGGCGCGTACAGCCAGATGAACAGCCAGCCTGTGTAAAAAATAAAGAATACAAAAGGGTCGTGGGCAAAGCCTGCGACCCTTCTTTGATAAACAGCATCAGAAAAAGGACAAAAAAAGACGGCTGATGTAAATTCAGCCGTTGCAATTTTTGTTATTCGCCCGTTATCAACATCTGTTCACCAATGACAAATCATTTTTTCCAATCCCTTTGCATATCTGTTCCTGAAAATATGTAACCAATCAGCACACAAGTAAAGCCACATCATCACTCAAACAGTTCGTCTATAGATACATCGAACACCTTGGAAAAGATGTACAGCTCACGGTCGTTGACACCGCGGCGATTGTTTTCTATTTTCGAAAGTGTGCATACCGCCATGCTGACACCCAGTTTCCTGATCTCATCAATGACCTGCTGCTGTGTCAGTCCCCTTGCTGTGCGAATGCTTACCAACTGCTTATGTACGATATTATTTGATGATTGCTGTTCACCTGATTTGGGCGATACAGAATACTCTGCTGAATTCTTTCGCATCTATGCCTTACAACTCCTTTTAACGGAATCAGATTATCGAAACCTTGTGTGTAGTATAATATTATCACACAGCGGTTGTTTAGTCAATACATATCATGCTGACATATGTAAAAATACGCATCTTATTTGACGGTTTCAGTGCAGTGTGCTGTTTTTTATGACAGCTGTGACCTGCACATTCCGCATGCCGCAGGGTGCGGTACGCAGCACTGCAGGATGCGGTGTATTCCGTCTGCTTCGATGCGTTTTTTCTTCTGCTGCCTGACAACATTCGCGTCAAATTGCATTTTGGCTCTTGATTTATCCTCGGATTATGATATAATGTTTTGTAATCGGCATATTATGCTGCACAAACGCCTTGATCAAGAGAGTAGGCTTCCCCCAATACCGCCCACAGAGAGGCAGCGACATGGCTGGAATCGCTGCTGTACGGTGCGGAAGCTGAAGTTCACTTGGGAGCGGCGCGGCTGAACCCCTTGTGTAACGCACACAGGTGCGGTGCGCACAGGACTGTAGGCTGCGACGGTCGGACACCGTTACCTGTCTGAGGAGTGTTTGCTCTGGAACGTGTTTTCATTGCAAAAATCGGGGTGGTACCGCGGAGCATAGCGTCTTCGTCCCTGACATGGGGCGTTGACGTTTTTTATTTGCTTTTTCGTTTTTCGCTTTCTTTTTTCGATATTTGATTTTTTCACCGAAATGTTCCGTCCGCACCCCTGCATTCAACCATCTCTTCACTCGCACACAGTTATTTTTTTCACCAATATTGCCATATAAACTAACACAACACGGAGGTTTGACTGATGAACGAAAAACTTCAGCAGCTCAGAGAGCAGTTCGAGCAGCTTTCGGTGCAGATCAGCGACAGCGCCGCACTGGAGCAGATGCGCATCAGCTTTCTGGGCAAGAACGGCAGCCTGACCAATCTTTTCAAGGAGCTTCGCACCCTCTCCGCAGAGGACAAGAAGACCGCCGCCACCGGCATCAACCAGCTCAAGAAGGAGCTGGAGCAGTTTATTGCCGACAAGTCTGCCGAGCTGGCAGCCGCAGAGCAGGCCGCACAGCTTGCCAACACCGAGACCTACGACTTTACTCTCCCCTCCTCCCTCACCGGCGGCAGCCTGCACCCCATCACCCTTGTGCAGCGCGAGGTTGAGGCCATCTTCGCCAGCATGGGCTTCACCATCGAGGACTTCCGCGAGATAGTTGACGACTACGACAACTTCGAGGCGGTCAATATCCCGCCCCATCACCCCGCCCGCGATATGCAGGACACCTACTTCCTTGATAACGGGCAGCTTCTCAAGACCCACACCTCCGCTGCCCAGAACTCCATCATGCGCAAGTACGGCGCACCCCTGCGCGCTGTGTTCCCCGGACGCTGCTTCCGCAACGAGGCTATTGACGCCTGCCACGAGAACACCTTCTTCCAGATGGAAGGCATGATGATTGACGAGAACATCTCCATCTCCAACCTTATCTACTTCATGAAGACCATGCTTTCCGAGGTCTTTAAGAGAGATATTCAGGTGCGTCTGCGCCCCGGCTTCTTCCCCTTCGTTGAGCCCGGCTTTGAGCTGGACATAAGCTGCCTGATCTGCGGCGGCGAGGGCTGCCCCACCTGCAAGCACA
Source organism: Oscillospiraceae bacterium (assembly GCA_015065695.1). Classification (GTDB taxonomy): domain Bacteria; phylum Bacillota; class Clostridia; order Oscillospirales; family Acutalibacteraceae; genus SIG598. The sequence goes on from SVPT01000007.1 coordinate 3,948, forward strand.
GCGGCTGGCTGGAGCTGTGCCCCTGCGGCATGATCCACCCCAACGTACTGGAAGCAGGCGGCATTGACAGCGAGAAGTACACCGGCTTCGCTTTCGGTCTGGGTCTTACCCGCCTTGCCATGATGAAGTACGGCATCAAGGACATCCGCATACTCAACAGCGGCAGCCTGAAGGCACTGTCCCAGTTTACCGCAAAACAGTAACCGAAGGAGGAGAATAAACAATGCTTATTTCAATGAACTGGATCTCCGATTTCGTTGACCTCTCCGGTCTGAATATTGAGGAGCTTATCCACCGCTTCACCCTCTCCACTGCCGAGGTGGAGGAGATCATTCACAAGGGCGAGGATCTCTCCGGCGTTGTTGCCGGACGTATTCTCACCATCGAGAATCACCCCAAGTCCAAGAAACTGCATCTGCTGACCGTTGACGGCGGCGACAAGATATATGATGTTGTGTGCGGCGCACCCAACGTCCGCGAGGGCATGATCGTTCCCTTTGCCAAGGAGGGCGGCAGAGCCGGCGGCATGGATATACGCAAGGCTACCATCGCAGGCTACGACTCCTACGGTATGTGCTGCTCCGAGGCAGAGCTGGGCATCAGTGCCGACCATTCCGGTCTGATGGAGCTGCCTGAGGACACTGTTGTCGGCACCGACATCAAGAAGCTCTTCCCCATTGACGACATCGTCTTTGAGGTGGACAACAAGTCCCTTACCAACCGCCCCGACCTGTGGGGTCACTACGGCATTGCCCGCGAGTTTGCCGCACTGAGCGGACGCAAGCTGCGCCCCCTCACCCTGCACGACACCGACGCCTACGCAAACCTGCCCGAGGTTTCCATCGACATCAGGGACACCGAGCATTGCTACCGCTATTCCAGCATCAAGGTGGAAAACGTCACCATCGGCGTCAGCCCGGTGCAGATGCGTATCCGCCTCTTCTACTGCGGCATGAGAGCCATCAACCTGCTCGCCGACCTGACCAACTACCTCATGCTTGAGATGGGTCAGCCCATGCACGCATTCGACCTGCGCAAGGTGGACAAGATTGAAGTGGCACGCTTCCCCGAGCCCTTCGACTTTGAGACCCTTGACCAGACCACCCGCCGCATTGACGAGGACACCCTGATGATTTGCAGCAGCGGCACTCCCGTTGCCGTTGCAGGCATCATGGGCGGCTACGACTCGGAAATCGCAGACGACACCACCTCCCTGCTCATCGAATCCGCCAACTTTGACGGCGTTTCTGTGCGCAAGTCCTCCTCCCGTCTGGGTCTGCGCACCGATTCCAGTATGCGCTATGAGAAGATGCTTGACCCTGAGATGACCGTCCCCGCCATCAAGCGTTACCTCGCACTGCTGCTGGACATCTGCCCCGACGCAAAGGCCATCTCCCGCCTGACCGACAGCTATGTGCATCGCTACAAGAGCATCACGCTGGACTTTGACAAGAAGTACGTAGATCGCTACACCGGCATAAAGATTACCAACGCACGCATTGTCAAGACCCTCGAATCCCTCGGCTTTACCGTCCGCCACGAGCGCGGCAATTTCTCCGTTGACGTACCCTCCTGGCGTGCCACCAAGGACGTCACCATCAAGGCCGACATCATCGAGGAAATCACCCGCATCTATGGCTACGACAACTTTGAGATAAAGACCACCGTCAGCCCCCTCTTCCCCGTGCGCAGCTCTCAGGGACGTGTTGACGACACTCAGGTCAAGGATATTCTGTGCGACCGCTTCGGTCTGCACGAGGTACACTCCTACATCTGGAGCGATGCCAAGAAGCTGAAGGAAATCGGCATTGCCGTTGAGGACAACACCCGTCTGGTCAACTCCATCAACCCCGACCAGGTGGTACTGCGCCGCTCCATGATTCCCACCCTGCTCAGCTTTGCCGCCGACAACCGCGGCTTTGCCGAGGAATTCGGCATCTTTGAGATAGGCCGTGTAAGCGACGGTCTGAAGTCCGACGGCAAGTGCAACGAGCGCAAGCGTCTGGGCATCGTGCTGGTAAGCCGCAGCCGCAGCGAGAAGCAGCTTTATCTCTACCTGAAAGACCTGCTGCTTGAGCTGACCGGCGCAATCCGTGGCTGCTCCTGCACTCTGGCTCACTGCGAAGCCACCGACCACGACTGGATGCACCCCGTCAACTCCTGCGACGTATACCTTGGCGGCAAGGAAATCGGCTCCATGTACGCACTGGCACCCTCTGTGGCAGCCGCCTTTGACAAGAAGGCTGTGGCAGTGTGCGCCGAGATAGATATGTACACCCTTGCTGAAATTGCCCCCAGCGGGGGCAGCTTCACCGAGCCCTCCCGCTTCCCCGGCGTGGACATCGACCTCTCCCTGCTGCTTGACGAAAAGCGTCTGTACGGCGAGATTGCCGAAATCATCGAGCAGAACCGCTCCGAGCTGCTGACCGGCTACACCGTCATAGACGTATACGAGAACGAGCAGCTTCAGGGCAAGCGCGTTGTCACTGTACGCCTGTTCTTCGCCTCCCCCGAGCGCACCCTCTCCGGCGAAGAGGTTTCCCTCGCTGCCGCAGAGCTGCTTGGCTGCCTTGAGGCAAAGGGCATCATGCTAAAAAAATAATGGCTCGGTAAAAATTCGGTGAATTTTTAGGAAAACCTATTGAAAGACCGCCGCCAATAGCGTACAATATATTGTATCAGCATATTGTATCAGCGGAGGTGACAAGTATGCAGGATAAAACAATGACCTTCAGCATTGGTGACGATCATTCCCAGAGAATGAAAGTTCTTCTCGGGGTTATCTATGATGCGCTTGTGGAAAAGGGGTACAACCCCATCAACCAGATAGTCGGATATATCCTCTCGGAGGACCCGACCTACATCACCACCCACAACAACGCACGCAGCATTATCCGCAAGCTGGATCGTGATGAGCTGCTTCAGGAGCTTGTCAGGGACTATCTGCGCGATCGCACCACAGGCAAACCCGCAGAATAACTATCTGACCCGAAAGGAGGACAGTTTCGTCGGCAGTTTTTTCCGGCGGAACGCTGCCCTATGAGCGAATCTTCCAGACTCATGTACAAGAACCGCCCGCTGGTGCGGTGCGGCGACCAGATTTATTACGGCAACATGACCGACAAGTTCATCGTTCAGCTCACCATCATCAGCACCAAGAAGATCGGTGAACACGATGTACCCGACAGTGTTCTCGTACAGCTTCTTTACACCGACCCCGACATCAAGGGCAAGGGCAAGGTAAAGCGCTCGACCATCAGACAGGGCATGAATGATGCGATGGATTATGCCGTCGCATGGCTCAACCAGAGCAACGCCTGATCTGTTTTATCAAAGGCGCACAGCCTGCAACAAACAACAAAATGGCGGAGGGGTCGTTCCCTCCGCCATTATTGTAGCTGTCTGTGTTTGTTTTCGGTTCTGCTTTACTTCTGCGCGGTCACCGCGTTGTCCAGTTTTCCCTCTGTGAAGAAGCCACAGATATTCTCCAGCGTTACCCTTGCGATGGCTTCCAGCGCATCGTCGGTCAGGAATGCCTGATGGGAGCTGACTATTACGTTGGGCAGCGACAGCAGCAGCGCAAGGGTGCGGTCACGCTCCACGGTGTCGGAGTAGTCATCAAAGAAGTAGTCCGACTCCTCCTCGTAAACGTCCAGACAGGCACCGCCTATCCTCCGCTCGGTCAGCGCCTTGAGCAGTGCCTTGCTGTCTATCAGCTCGCCGCGTGAGGTATTCACCACGATGGCGGTTTCCTTCATAAGCTTTATATTTTCCGCACCTATCAGGTGGTGGGTCTCCTTTGTCAGCGGGCAGTGCAGCGAGATGACATCGGAGCGTTTGCACAGCTCCTCGATGCTCACATACTCCCAGTCGGCATCGGCTGCCTTATATACATCGTAGGCGCACACCTTCATGCCAAAGCCTCGGCAGATATTGATAAACGCACGACCTATCTGACCTGTACCAACCACGCCCACTGTACGTCCGTGCAGGTCAAAGCCCACCAGATTGTTGAGGCTGAAGTTGAAGTCACGGGTGCGGATATACGCCTTGTGGGTCTTGCGGTTGAGGGTGAGCAGCAATGCCATGGCGTGCTCCGCAACGGCATAGGGGGAGTAGCGCGGCACACGCACCACCGGCAGCCGCCCCTCCGCGGAGGCTATGTCCACGTTGTTGACACCGGCGCAGCGCATGGCAAGCAGCTTTATATCGTGGGCGCACAGGGCATCAATTACCTCGCTGTTGATGTCGTCGTTGACGAAGGCGCACACCGCGTCACAGCCGTCGGCAAGCACTATTGTCCTCTCGCTCAGCTTGCTTTCGTAGTAGCGGATTTCCACGCCGTATTCTCCCGCCAGCCGGTCAAACCACTTGCCGTCATAGGGCTTGGTGTCGAAGAAGGCTATCTTTATCATATACATCTTTCTCCTTTTTCTTCTGTTTTATCATTATATATCATTACGAGGTATACTGCAATGCAATATGAAGATCTTTCCGTACAGCGTCTTTACCCTCTCAACGGCGAGCTTAACGAACATTCCACCTTCAAGCTGCCCGGCTACCATCAGCTTCTGTGCCTCACCGCAGAGAATGAGATGACCCGCTGCGGCAGGGATATTGCCAACACCATCGCCGCCGACTACGCATGGGCGCTGACCTCCATGACCGTTGATGTGGTGAAGCCCCTGCGCGACAGCCTGCCTGTCACCGCACGCACATGGCTCAGCGGGATAAAGCTGCCCTACGTCCGCCGCGAGGTGGAGATGTGCCGCGAGGACGGCACACCCGCAGTCATGGCGAGCCTGTTTTCTGTACCCTTCAGCGTCACCACCAAGGGGATAATCCGCGACTTCGGCACAGGCGAGATTGACATATACGACCGCCTTGAGCGGGTGCTTGTGCCCGATGCGCAGAAGCATATGCGCCTTGGCAGCGAGGGCTGGGTAAATCACAGCACCCGCACCGTCATGCCCAGCGACATTGACGCCCTTGGACACATGAACAACTGCCGCTACGGCGCACTGATTTACGACGCGCTTACCGCTGAGGAGCGTTTGCTCTTCAATGCCCCATTCCGCTATGTCATCGACTTCCGTCATCAGCTTGCACCCGATGCGCAGGTGGTTATTGAGAAGCTGGTCGAGGGTGACACCATCACTGTACGCGGCACCGATGCTTCCACAGGCAAGCTGTCCTTTGCGGGACGTGTTTCCCCGCTGGAGGTCTGACCGATTTTTTCTAGGAGGCACTGATTAAATCCGACGCGATTCAGTCAGTCGCTCCTCACTACACTTGGGGAGGTGAAGCACTTGGACAAGCTGGAAATCCTGAAAAAGCACTTCGGTCACGCGACCTTCCGCGATGGACAGGAGGAGATAATCGACAGCATACTGGCAGGTCACGATGTGCTTGCCATCATGCCCACAGGCGCGGGCAAATCCATATGCTATCAGGTGCCCATGCTGATGCTTGAGGGCATCTCCCTTGTCATATCCCCCCTCATCTCGCTGATGAAGGACCAGGTCATGGCACTGAAGGAGATGGGCATTCCTGCCGCCTACCTCAACAGCTCACTCACTCCGTCACAGCAGCACCTTATGCTGCAGCGGGCGGCGGCGGGGGCTTACAAGATTATCTACGTTGCGCCCGAGCGGCTTAACACCCCCGGCTTTCTCTCCTTTGCAAAGAGGGCCAAGCTGGCGGCGGTCGCCGTTGACGAGGCTCACTGCGTTTCCCAGTGGGGACAGGACTTCCGCCCCAGCTATCTTGAGATAATCGACTTTATTGAGGCACTGCCCACCCGCCCCGTGCTTTCCGCCTTTACCGCCACAGCCACCGACAGAGTGCGGCAGGACATCATTTCCATACTCAAGCTGCGCAGTCCGCGGGTGTCGGTAACCGGCTTTGACCGCAAGAATCTGCGCTTTGAGGTGCTGCACCCCCACAGCAAGTTTGATGCCCTGCTTGATATTCTGGCTGAATGTAAAAACAAGAGCGGCATTGTCTACTGCCTGACCCCAAGAATCGTGGAGGAGGTGTGCGGAAAGCTGCGTGAGCGTGGCTTTGCCGCCACCATGTACCACGGCAAGATGTCCTCCGCAGAGCGCGACCGCAATCAGGAGGATTTCCTCTACGACCGCAGCCCCATTGTGGTTGCCACCTGTGCCTTCGGTATGGGCATTGACAAATCCAACGTATCCTTTGTGGTGCATTACAATATGCCGAGGGACGTGGAAAGCTACTATCAGGAGGCGGGACGCGCCGGACGTGACGGCTCGCCTGCCCGCTGTGTACTGCTCTACAGCCCACAGGATATTATCACAAACCGCAGGATAATGGAATATAGCGACGAGGACAACGAAAACCTCACCGCCGAGCAGCAGGAAGAGATACGCAAAAGGGCGGTACGGCGGCTTAACCGTATGGTGGATTACTGCACCGGCCTTGGCTGCCTGAGGGCGTATATTCTGCGCTACTTTGGCGAGCGCCCTGCCGAAAGCTGCGACAACTGCGGCAACTGCTGCTCCCACATCGAAACCATGGACGCCACTGTGGAGGCGCAGAAGATCATCTCCTGCGTAATCCGCATGGAAAACCTCGGCAGAAACTTCGGCAAGGGAGTGGTGCTGGACGTACTGCGCGGACAGCGCACCGAGATGGTGGAGCGGTACTCGCTGGACAGCATAAAGACCTTTGGCGCAATGAGCGACACACCCCTTATCAACGCCCGCGCCATACTCAACGCACTGCTGCAGACCCAATGGCTGGAGCAGACCGATGGCGAATATCCCGTAATATGCTCCACACCTCGCTCGGGCGAGCTTCTGCGCGGCGAGGCCCGCCTTGTAATACGCAAGCCCTCCACCAAAAAGAAAACCGTCAAGACCGCCGCCGACCACGCCTTTGCAAACAGCCTGCGCAACGGCATCACCGCTGCTGCCGCAATACCGCCTGAGCCTGTGGACGAGGAGCTTTTCGAGCAGCTTCGTCAGCTCCGCGCAAAGCTTGCCGCCGAAATGAAACGCCCGCCCTACATCATCTTCACCGATGCGGCACTGCGCAACCTGTGCCGTATGCTGCCTGTTGACACCGAGCAGTTTGGCAAGGTGCCGGGGGTGGGCCTATCAAAAACCGAAAAATACGGCGAGCAGTTTATGGCAGTAATCAAGGCATATATTGAAAAGAAGCCCGATACCGCCCCTGCGGAGAGCGAAAAGCCGCCTGTGCCCCACATAAAGCAGTCCGAAAAGCTGCCCTTTTCTCTTTCACCAGAGCAGCTTGCCGCCGTTGCCTACAGCGACACGCCCATATCGGTCAACCTGCTTGCTGAGCTGCTCAACGAGGTCATCAACCCGCAGCTTATGCAGCGGCTGACCGGCGCGATGCTTAACAAATGGCTGGTTGCCTGCGGCTATCTCGCCGATGACGACTGCGCCGGCTACACCGTCCGCATACCCACCGAGGCGGGGCAGACATTGGGCATCACCTTCGAGCAGCGCATCGGCAGCGGCGACCGCCGATATGTCATCTGCTTCTACGACCTGAATGCCCAGAAATACATTGCACAGCACGCCGACAAAGCAGCCGCGGGAGTGATTCCCGAGGACGCACCCAACGGCGGCGCGGGCGAATAGCGTCATGTTTGTATGACCGTGTTTATGTTAACGCAGCCTTACTACACCCATTGGTATTTCGCCGTTTTTTCAGGAAATTCCCACATCATTTCTTACAAACGATTGTAAGATTGGTCTTTGCATTACTAAAAATGCGGGGGAAATCGCTGCGGTTTTCGCAGTACCAGCGGTAGTGCTGACAGCGTGCCGCCGAGTCCAGACCGAGGGCGGCTGCCCCCAGCTCCCCCCTTGAACGCTCAAGCAGCTTCTCAAGCTGCCCCTCCAGCGAACGGGCTATTTCCCTTTCCTCGGGCGTATCGGGCAGAATACCGCCGCCGCTTTCCCAGTCGGCAAGGGAGCAATGCACTGTAACCTTAATATCATAGACCAGCCTGTCATCTTCATCTATGGAGCACACCGTCTGACATTCCGAGCGGTCTACCCGATAGAAGAAGCCCTTGCCGTCGTCGTTGGCGGCGGCGATTATCCCGGAAGTCTGCCCCGAGGAAAAGAGGCGGGCAAGCTCGGTTTCCTCGCTGTTCATCTCCCCCGAAAAGCCCGCCCTGTCGTAGACATTTGCGCCCGCTATGCGCAAGCCCCCTGCGGCATCGCTGCCCGACACCGACTGCTGCTGTGCCGTGCTTATGCGGTAGACCACAAAGCCCTCCCCCTGCGCGAGGGCAGTGTGCAGCATACTCAGCGTCAGGTTTTCCGACTGGCGTATGGCATCGTCATTTTTCTCAATCATGGTGGCAATCTGCATCGCAGGGGGGCTGTCGCCTCCCATATTCAGCAGCTCGGCGGCATCACCGTCCGCTGCCGCCACTATGCACTGCCTGCGCACGTTGGAGCTTGAAAAGAGGTAGCCCAGCAGCGCGCCCATATCGTCTTGCTTTACGCTGTCGCCCAGCACCACGCTGCTGAGGTGAATGAGCGTTGTGTCGTATTCGCACGCCCTGTCCATCTCCCGCAGCGCGGGGGCAAGGGCGGTGCTTTTTATTTCTGTGGTCTTTGCAGGCTGCTTTGCGTCCTTTGCGACGTCCGCCGTCTGGAAGGTGAACGAATACCTACCCGGTGCGTCCTCGTCAATGCCAATGCCCAGCACATAGGTGCGGCGGTTGATTTCGGTCATGTCCCAGCAGCCGCAGAGGGGCAATGTCATTGCCAGTGCAATCAGTACGCACAGTAAGGCTTTCAGCTTTTTCACCCTGCTCCCCTCCCCTTTTTACTTTTCTCATTTCCGTTTTTTTGTTTTTTATGAAAGAGCGAAAGAACAAACACTGCGGGAATCAGCCCGAGCAGCGTACCATACAGCCCAACGGTGCATATACGGTCGAGCAGAGCTTTGTCCATGAGCAGTGATGCCACCACTGCCACAGCACACAGCACCGGTGCTGTGCGGCGTCGAATCTCACGACCGAAGAAGCTGCTGATGCTTATCGACGCACAGTACAGCAATACTGCCGTCTGCACGATGATGAACAGCACCCGCAGCAGTATCAGCAGAATGTCAAAGCGCTCGGTTAGGTTGACACCGCCGATGTTTATCATGCGGGCGGTTTCGATGAATGGGTAGTCACTGGACTGCACCCCGCCGAGGGTCAGTATGCCCACCGCGCCCACAAACAGCACAGCGGATACTATGGCAGATGCTCCAACGGCAAGGGGCACTGTGCGGCTGCCCTTGCCCCGCCCATGACCGACAAAGAATATCACACATTCCACCCCCGCAAAGGTGTACAGCGCAGGGGTAAGCTGAGGTGCAATATCCCCCATCCGCGGCTGTGCAAGAACAAGCAATTCTGCGGTGTCTATGCGCACGAGGAATGCCGTCAGCATCACCGCCGCGGGAATTATCGACATCAGCATGAGCAGCTCTGCGGTGCGCGCCATGCTGCGCAGTCCGTCATACATCAGCACCAGTGCTGTGACCACCGCCGCTGCCGCAAGCACCAATGATGGCGTCTTAGGCAGCAGAAACCGCCCTGTCATGCCGGTATACAGGCTGAGGGTCTGTGCGGCTCTCGCAGTGAGGAAAATACCCAGAAGCAGCAATATGCACCTCGCCGGTACAGAGGTGAACAGCTCTCCCAGCAGTTCGGACACTGCTCTGCAGCCTGTCCTGCGGAATGAGTACACAACTGCCGCTGTCAGCAGTGCTGCAGCCACAGCCGCTATCGCAAGAGCGGGCAGCCACCCTGTGTCGGGCTTACTGCCCACCCTGCCTGCCCACAGCAGCAGCCCGCCGCCCACCGAGAATATCCCCAGCGCAAAAAGCTGCGGCACTGACAGCCCCTCTTGGGGGTGTTTTTTTGTTTTTACGGCTTTTTTATCCATTCTGTTTCCCCATTCGTATACTGTCCATCGGGTCAAGGTAACGTGGGCGGCGGGCACGATATTTCATCGGCAGCTCCAGCAGACCGTTCCACAGCCCTCTGCGCCACAGCGGCGAGAAGGGCGCGGTGAAATCCACACCGAAGGAGCGGGTGCGCACCATCATTGCCGTCCAGATGATGATGCCCGCCGTCAGCCCGAGCAGACCAAGCACCGCGGAAAGCAATATCAGCATATACTTGATCAGCCGCATGGAAGAGGCGAATGCGTAGGAGGGTATGGTCAGGTTGGCAAGGGTGGAAAGGCTGATTATGATTATCAGCAGCGGGCTGACAAGTCCTGCGTTGATGGCTGCGTCACCGATAATCAAGCCGCCCACAATGGACAGTGACGTGCCGATGCTCCTGGGCATTCTGATGCCCGCCTCCCGCAGCAGCTCCAGCGAAAACTCCATTATCAGCACCTCAAAAACGGCGGTAAATGGCACGTTTGCCCTGTTGGAGGCGGAGATGAGCAGCAGGTCGGTGGGCAGCAGCCCCGGGTGGTAGGAGATTATCGCCACATACGCCGCCGGTGCCACTGCCGCCAATGCCAGTGCTGCCCACCGCAGCACCTTGATGAATGCCGCATAGCTCCACCGCTGATAGTCGTCCTCGTTTACACGCATGAGCCGCGACAGGGTGGTGGGCAGCAGCAGCACATGGGGACTGCCGTTGACGATAATCGCAATGCGCCCGCTGCACAGCTCTGATGCGACGGTGTCGGGGCGCTCGCTGCCGTCGGTCTGGGGGAAGATGTTGCCCGGCGTTTCTTCCAGAAGCTGCGCCAGCTCGCCCGAATCGTTGATGATGTCTATACTGATGGCGTCAATGCGCTCCTTTACAGCCCTGTACAACTCCGGATTGGTAAGCCCTCGGATATAGCACAGTGCCACACTGGTATGGGAGCGGCTGCCCACCTTCAGATGCTCGATGACCATGTTGGGGTCGGAGATGCGCCGCCGCAGCAGACCGGTATTGGTGCGCAGGTTTTCGGTGAATGCCTCGTGGGGTCCCTGCACCGAGCCCTCGTTGGGGCTTTCGCTCACCGAGCGGGACTGGATTTTTCTGTAGCCGAAGGTGTAGCCGTAATCCAGCCCCTCGATAATGAGCATCACATCGCCTGTCAGCGCACTGATGTATGCCGCAGACAGGCTTTTCTGCACAGAAAACTCGGTTGAGCCAAACTGCTGCAGCAGGTCATCGCCCTCGGAAAACTTGTTCAGCCCCGACTGCTCCGCAAGCCGCCGCGAAGCAAGCACCACGCTGCGCTCCACAGTCGCCTTGTCCACCATGCCGTCCACCATGACTATCCCGCACCGCCTGCCGTCCGAAAGGGTGTACATACGCATGAGAATGTCCGCGCTCTTGCCCTTCAGAGTCTTGCAATACTCCCAGCTTCTGTCAAAACCGCCCTCTGCTTCGGTAAAGAATGGCTGGTCGTATTCCGGCGATATGTCCATTACGGCTTTGTATTCCTGCCTGTTTACCATTGCCGCCACCGTCCTTTGCTGTGTATATCGGCAGTATTTGCCCTTTATGCCGTTTTATACCAACGGCAGCCAATACAGGCACATAACACGCTGCCGTTACTGCGGAAAACATGGCTGTTTTGTTGCTATTTGCGCAACAAGCTGAAATATTTGACATTCCGCTCTGTTATGTTCAACAATTTTCTTCGTATTTGTTGCATTTCTTTTTTAGATATGTTATAGTAATATTGCTTATATTTTCCCTTGGGGAAGATAAAAATCTATTGGGAGGTAATAAAATGTCTGAAGAAATGAAGACCTTCGATGAGGTCGTAGAAGCCGCAGAGACCGCTGAGGAAGCTGTCGCAGAGGTTGCAGAGGCTGTAGAGGAAGTCGTTGCTGAGGAAGCTCCTGCTGAGGAAGCTCCTGTTGAGGAAGTTCCTGCTGAGGAAGCCCCCGCTGAGGAAGCTCCTGTTGAGGAAGCTCCTGTTGAGGAAGCCCCCGCTGAGGAAGCTCCTGTTGAGGAAGCTCCTGTTGAGGAAGCTCCTGTTGAGGAAGCTCCTGCTGAGGAAGCTCCTGTTGAGGAAGCTCCTGTTGAGGAAGCTCCTGTTGAGGAAGCCCCTGTTGAGGAAGCCCCCGCTGAGGAAGCTCCCGTTGAGGAAGCTCCTGCTGAGGAAGCTCCTGCTGAGGAAGCTCCTGTTGAGGAAGCTCCTGTTGAGGAAGCTCCTGCTGAGGAAGCTCCTGCTGAGGAAGCTCCCGCTGAGGAAGCAGCTCCTGCCGAGGAAACTGCTCCTGCCGAGGAAGTCGCACCCGCTCCTGTTGCCGCTGCTCCCGCTGCAGCAAAGAAGGGCTGGATTGGCTGGCTCATCTTCGTTGCTCTGATTGCCGCAGCAGTTGCCGCGTACTTCTTTGTTCCGGCTTTCAAGGAGATTATGGATTCCCTCTTCGCTTACATGACCACTGCTCCCGAGACACCCGCTCAGTAAGCGCACCTTTCGGATACTGATTAAACACTGAAAAATTGCCCCCGCGCTGCTCTTGCAAAAAGGCAGTGCGGGGGCTTTTTTGTCTTGTGGGATTACAGGTCGTCCGGCTCCGGCGGCACCTCGCTGTTGGCGGGGATACTGTCGGGGACGGTGCGGTCTATGGTCTGCTGTGCCGACTGCATGGCTGCCGTTTCTGCGGCGAAGAGGTTGGGGTCAAAGCCATGCATGAAGCCGTCTGCGGCGGCGGCACTGATGTCACCGCCCACCACCACTCCGTCCTTGACGAGGATATTGGCGAGGACAGCACCGTTTGCGCCCGGGTAGTTGGTCACCTTGTATGTCCACAGCTTGGCACGCTTGCCGGAAAGAGCCTGCAGGTTGAAGCCCTGCCTGCTCTGCAATTGCGCATACTGACTGTAAACCTCATCGAATTTGACGGGGATTATCACTTCCTTTACCGCGAGGGGCTCTGTTTCTATCTCCCAGCCAAACTGGGAAAGAAACTGCACACGGCTTTCGGGAGTGTCGGCTTTGAGGGTATAGCCTGAATCCACCAGCAGAGAAGAGGACTCCGCAGCGGGCGGGAAAATCAGCAGGCACGCTATGGCAACCACAAACAGCGCCAGTCCGACACCGAATATTATAAGCTCCCGCCGGGACATTCTGAAGGACCACACAAACATTCTAATCAGCTCCGATTTCCTTTATGTTTGCTAAAGCATATGCGCTTTGCCCCTGCAATATGTGGGCATAGCGGTGTTCATCATTTTTTATTGTGTGCGGCAGAGAAAGCCAATGCGTAACCGCCTGCGCCGCGCCGGCATAATATGTATCAGTCGTTCGTAAGGAAAGGATGTGTTAAACATGAAACAGTTCACCATAGGCTCGGCGCTGAAGGCAGCCAGTGCGCTGGAGCTGCTCAGATACAGCGGCATTGACGCCCGCATGAAGAAGATTACCGGCAGCGGCGGCTGCGCCCACGTTATCGAGGTAAGCAGCAGTGACGCGCAGGCGGCAGCAGCTATTCTCCGCAACGGCGGTATGTATCATGACAGCAGATGAGATATATTTGACTGCACAGTCAACCGACTGTGACTGCACTGAGCCAAGCGGGCTGCACCGCGGCTGACAGGAGGGGGAATACTGATGACCGGCAGGGCGGGAAACGCCTTTGACAGAACAGAAAAGAAACACAGAGCGGAAAGAGAAAACCGCAGACCTATCTACCTTGACAACGCAGCCACCACCTGGCCCAAGCCAATGGGTGTGGCGAGGGCACTGGAGGAGAGCCTTGAGCTGTACGGCGCAAATCCCGGGCGAAGCAGCTACACCATGGCAGAGGACACCCTGCTCAAGGTGCTGCACTGCAGAAGCGCGGTGGGCAACTTCTTCGGGCTTGCCGAGCCGGAGCGGGTGGTCTTTACCCCGGGCTGCACATGGTCGATAAACACGGTGCTGAAGGGCTGCCTGCGCCGTGGTGACCATGTGGTCATTTCCGACATGGAACACAATGCCGTTGTGCGCCCGCTGCACGCCCTTGAGCAGAGGGGCATTTCCGTCACCCGCGCACACCTGTTTGAGGGTGACCCCGAGCGCACAGTGGCCAGCTTCCGCGCGGCACTGCGGAGAAACACACGCATGATATTCTGCACCGGTGCGTCCAATGTATTCGGTCTGCGCGCCCCTGTAAAACAACTGGGCGAGCTGTGCCGCAAGCAGGGTATTCTGCTGGGTGTGGACGCGGCGCAGTCGGCGGGCATAACCGAGGCGGAAAGCGACACCTATGCTGCTGACTTCATATGCGCGCCTGCCCACAAGGGGCTTTATGGCACGATGGGACTGGGCTTGCTGCTGGTATGCGGCGATACCCTCCCCGAGCCTCTCGCGGAGGGGGGCACAGGCAGTCTTTCTGCTCTGCGCAGTCAGCCGCCCGAGCTGCCCGACCGACTGGAAAGCGGCACGCTGAACGTGCCCGCAATATGCGCACTGGAGGCGGGCATCGGCTTCCTCACCACCATCGGTCCTGATGCCCTGCGCCGCCACGAATACGGCATCACCTCCATGCTGTACGACGGACTGAGCGGCATCGACGGCACCACACTGTACACCGCGCCCATCAACAGCGAGTGGCACGTTCCGCTTATTTCATTTAATATAGGCGACATGGGCAGCGAGACCGCCGCAGCCATGCTGGCAGAAAGGAACATTGCTGTGCGGGCGGGCTTCCACTGTGCTTACGATGCCCACACAGTGATGGGCACCCACAGGCGGGGCACTGTGCGCATCTGCCCCTCTGCCTTTACCACCGAAATGGAGGCTGTACGCTTCCTCGACGCAGTAAGGGAGATATGCAGGAGAGTATAGACAAGGCGGGCACTGCATGCTACAATGGCTGTACACCAAAACCAAAGGAGCAGCCCATATGCTTGAATTTTCCGAAGCACGCAGTGCCGCCGACTATGCGGCAATTGAAAACCTCGCCCGCCCCATCTGGCACGAATGCTTTGCCGACATCATCTCCGGGGCACAGATTGACTATATGCTGGAGCGTTTTCTCACAGCCGATGTCATGCAGCAGTATGCACACAATGGCTACCGTTTCTGGCTTGTAACAGAGAATGGCGACGCTGTGGGCTTTATGAGTATGCACGCAGAGGAGCGGCGTATGTTTCTCAGCAAGGTGTATCTCCTTGCCTCCCACAGGGGCAAGGGCCATGGGCGGCGTATGCTCGCCTTTGCCGATGAATGTACCCGCGATGCTGGGCTGGAGGCGGTGTATCTGACCGTCAACCGGGGCAACACCCGCGCCATAGAGGTATATCTGCGCTGCGGCTATGAAATCATCGCCGAGCAGCAGGCGGATATTGGCAATGGCTTTGTCATGGACGACTACGTCATGGAGCGGCGGCTGCCTGTTTAATCTGAACAAATATTTAGTTTGCGCCGCCAAAAAAGCATTGAAACTTCACTTTTGGTGTGCTATAATACCCTTGTTGAATTTTGGGCGCACCGCTGCGTGTGCCTGACTGCTGTACACAAAAAGAGAAGGGAGTTTAATCCATGGCATTTTTACAAGGTATTGATTCCACAACGCTTCTGGTCTGCGGCGTTGCTCTTGTACTCATTCTGATAATCTGCATCACTGCGGCTGTCCTCAACGGCAAAATCAAGAAGGCCCAGCTCCGCGAGGCTGAGTATAAGAAGATTACCCTGCAGTGCATCACTGCCGTTGTAAATTCCATTGACTCCCGCGACCCCTACAGCAAGAATCACTCGGTCCGCGTTGCTGAGTATTCCGTGGAGATTGCCCGCCGTCTGGGCTTTACCGACCTTGAGAATCTCTACTACATAGCCCTGCTTCACGACATCGGCAAGATTGGCATCAGCGACGACATTCTCAAGCGTGCCGGCCGTCTGCTGCCCGATGAATATCAGCTGATGAAGCAGCACACCGAGCTGGGCAGCAAGATGCTCAGCGGCATCACCGCCATTCCCGACATTGCCAGCGGCGCAAAGTACCACCACGAGCATTATGACGGCACAGGCTACAACGAGGGTCTGCGCGGCAACGCCATCCCCCTTGTCGGCAGAATCATCGGCATTGCTGACGCGCTGGACGCTATGACCAGTGCCCGCTCTTACCGCCGTGGTCTTAACCGTGCCGAGGCCATCAACGAGCTCAAGCGCTGCTCCGGCACACAGTTTGACCCGGACATAGCCAACATCATGATTCAGATGCTCAAGGAGGGCTTTACCGTTGCGTAAAAGCCGCCCCAATTGAATATGAATAACGCCCCTTCGCCGGTCACCGACCGCGGAGGGGTATCTTTTTTTCGCCCTTTACCCTCTCAAAATGTATAATTATTTATGCTTCGCACCGACGTTGGTTGACATCGGTGTATAAAATGTCATTTCTTGTTTACATTCGGGTATCAATGGAGTATAATAGCTGTAACAACAATTTTGGAGGTAAAACAACATGAAGAAGATTATTTCCCTGCTGCTTGCCGTACTTATGTCCCTTGCAGTGCTCACCGCCTGCAACGACAACAGCGCTGACCTTTCCGACTGGGATTACATCAGCGACAAGGGCGAGATGGTCGTCGGCATCACCCTCTTTGCCCCGATGAACTACAAGGACGACAACGGCGAGCTCACCGGCTTTGAGACCGAGTTTGCCAAGGCTGTCTGCGACAAGCTGGGCGTTAAGGCTGTTTTCCAGGAGATTGACTGGAACGCAAAGGAGACCGAGCTCAACTCCAAGAACATTGACTGCATCTGGAACGGCATGACCATCACCGAAGAGCGTCAGGCCAACATGGGCATCTCTGTTCCCTACATGGAGAACAAGCAGGTTGCTGTCACCAAGGTTGAGAACCTTGAGAAGTTCGCCACCGCAGAGGCCATGAACGGCGCATACGTCGTTGCAGAGGCTGAGTCCGCAGGCGAAGGCGTTGCCACCTCCGATGCATTCTTCACCGGCGTCAACTACACCGCTGTTGACTCTCAGGCAAAGACCCTCCTCGAGGTCAAGTCCGGCACTGCTGATGTTGCGGTTATCGACTATGTCATGTCCATCGGCTCCATCGGCGAAGGCACCGACTATGCTGATCTGGCTGTTATCGAAGGCGCTGCATTCGCTCCCGAGCAGTACGGCATCGCTTTCCGCAAGGGCGACACCGAGACCCTCGACAAGGTCAACGCTGCTATCGCTGAGCTGATGGCTGACGGCACCCTCGACGAGATCGCTGCCAAGTACAAGCTGGACACCCTGCTGGTCAAGTAAGCTGTCCCGCGCAAAACTGAAATAACACTACGGAATGTCATCCTGGGCGGAGGGTCACACGGACTCTCCGCCTCAGTATGGCATATTCTTCATTAAGGAGATTTCGTCATGACTTTTCAGCAGGTAACCTTAGAACTGCTTAAAGGCTTTGGACAGAACTGCGTTATCTTTGTGGTAACGCTGGCTGCGGCTCTGCCCCTCGGACTGGTCATCGCCTTCGGTTCAATGTCGAAATTCAAGCCGCTGCGCTGGCTGGTGCGGACCTTTGTGTGGATAATCCGCGGCTCTCCGCTGATGCTGCAGCTTTTCATCGTGCTGTATGTGCCGGGACTGGTCTTCGGCACGCCTTTCCGCCAGAGAATCGTTGCCGCACTCATCGCCTTTATCATCAACTACGCCGCCTATTTCTCCGAGATATACCGCGGTGGTATAGAGAGCATCTCAAAGGGTCAGTATGAGGCAGGACAGGTGCTGGGCATGACCCGCACCCAGATATTCTTCAAGGTAGTATTGCTTCAGGTAGTCAAGCGCATCATTCCTCCCATCGGAAACGAGGTCATCACCCTTGTCAAGGACACCTCCCTCGCCCACGTTATCGCCGTCCCCGAAATCCTCATGATGTCCGCCAACTTTACCGCAAAGGGTCTGGTATGGCCGCTGTTCTACACCGGCGTATTCTTCCTGGCTTTCAGCGGCTTATTGACCATCCTCCTCTCTTTCGTTGAGAAGAAGTTTGACTACTACAAGGGGTGAGAACATGGCTTTGCTTACAGTTGAAAATATTTCAAAGAGCTTCAGCTCCACCGAGGTACTCAAAGACATCAGCTTTTCGCTGGAAAAGGGCGAGGTTCTCGCCATCATAGGCTCCTCCGGCAGCGGCAAGACCACGCTGCTGCGCTGCCTCAACTTCCTCGAGCGACCCGACAAGGGACGCATCACCGTCGGTGACGAGCTTCTGCTGGACGCCGAGGACGGACGTGAATACACCGAAGCTGTCACACGCAAAAAGCGTCTGCACTTCGGTCTGGTATTCCAATCCTTCAACCTCTTCCCCCAGTACACTGTGCTGCAGAACATCGTTCTCGCACCCGAGCTGCTGGCAAAGGAAGAGCTGAAGGCAGGACACGAATACAAGGGCTGCACCACCTTCGCGCAGGCACAGAAAGCTATACACGAAGAGGCTCTTGGGCTGCTTGACCGTGTGGGTCTTTCCGCAAAGGTCAATTCCTATCCCTGCCAGCTTTCCGGCGGACAGCAGCAGCGCGTTGCCATCGCCCGCGCCCTTGCCCTCAGCCCCGACATTCTGTGCTTCGACGAGCCCACCTCCGCCCTTGACCCCGAACTTACCGGCGAGGTGCTGAAGGTTATCAAGGGACTCAAGTCTGAGGATTCCACCATGATAATCGTTACCCACGAGATTGCCTTTGCCCGTGACGTTGCCGACAAGATCATCTTCATGTCCGACGGCATTATTGCGGAGGAGGGCACTCCCGAGCAGGTTATCAACAACCCGCAGAATCCTCGCACGCAGGAGTTCCTCTCGCGGTTCAACGAGAACTGATGACACACAAAAATTGCCGCGCCCGCGCCACTTACCAACGGTGGCGCGGGTGCTTTGTTTTGCGTGCGGTATACTGACATATTGTGAGAAAAAAATGAGCATCGCTCTCAGTTTGCTATTGAAATCAGTGCATTATATGGTATGATAATAGGTAGAATGTGATTATTTTCTATGTCTGCATAAATTTTCACATAATGTACAACGCATTGAGATAGCGAGGTAATCCAATGAAAACAAGGATTCTTTCTGTGCTTGCGGCACTGCTTATGGTGCTGGGCACGTTCTTCTGCGCCCCTGCCGCGGGTGCGGTTTCCGTCGGTGATGCCGCTGTCACCACTGCGGTGTCTTCTGCCGACGCAACCACTACACCGCCCGTAACAACGACCGCCACTGCCGCGCCCGCCGTCAGCACCCTTGCCGACCGCACTGTGCAGCGGCTGAGCGGTTCAAACCGCTACGAAACGGCTGCCACCCTCTCCAAAAGCGGCTGGTATTCGGCAGAGAATGCCATCATTGCGAGCGGCGAGCGTTTTGCCGACGCGCTGGCGGGTGTCCCTCTTTCCCACGCCCTTGACGCACCCATACTGCTGACCGACGGCAGCAGTCTTTCCTCTGCCATCACCGATGAGCTTACCCGCCTCGGCGTAAAGAATGTATACATACTGGGCGGCACCACTGCCGTCAGCAGCGGCATACAGGACAGCCTTTCCGCAAAATACGCGGTAGAGCGCATATCGGGCGCGTCACGCTACGAGACCTGCGCCAACATCGCACGAAAGCTCACCGCCCTGAAGGGTGCGCCCTCACGGGTGTTTATGGTCAGCAGTGAGAGCTTTGCCGACGCACTGGCGGGCAGCACTGCCGCCGCACTGCTTTCCCAGCCCATACTCTTCTCTCCGAAGAGCGGCGCAGCGGACAGCGCCGTTTCCATGTACCTTGCCGATGCAGGCAGCCCCGGCGTTACTGTGCTGGGCGGCACTTCGGTCATTTCCGATGATATTCGTGCTTCCCTCTCCACCCTCGGCATCAGCGACGTCCTTCGCCTGAGCGGTGCTGACCGCTACGAAACGGCGATGACCGTCTACAGCGCATATTCCTGGCTCTTCACCGGCAACGGCGCGGCAGTCGCCACCGGCGATGCCTTCCCCGATGCACTGGCAGGCGGCGCATTGTGCGCAAAGAAGAATATCCCCTTGCTGCTGCTCAACAACCGCACCACCGTCAAGGGCGCATACGATGTCCTCAACAGCCGCCCCGACGACTGCCTGTATGTCATCGGCGGCACCGGCGCACTGACTGACTACGCAGTCAACTGCCTGCGCACCAACACCGAGATGGTGTACACCCCACCTGCACCCCCTGCACCCACGGGCAGCACCGTCACCATCACCGGCACCTTCTGCAACGTGCGCACCGGCGCGGGCACCGGCTACTCGCAGATAGGCAAGGCTTACAACGGCTCGGTCTACAAGCTGTACAACACCAAGGTCGGTGCCAACGGCATTGACTGGCACGAGATCGACTTCAACGGAAAGCGAGGCTGGATCTGCGGCTCATACGCCACAATCTCCGGTGCTGACATTCCCACCCCCGGCAAGAGCAAGAACAACGCCTACATCTACAAGCCCGACTACAAGAGCAAGTATTACATAGTGGTGTATGTGGGCAGCCAGTCGGTAGTGGTCTACGGCAAGGATTCCAACGGAATGTACAACAAGGTAGTGCGCAAGATGAAGTGCTCCACCGGTCTGCCCGCAACTCCCACCCCGCTGGGACTTTTCTCCCTGCGCACCAAGTACCGCTGGCAGCTTATGATGGGCGACGTATACACCCAGTACGCAAGCGGCTTTGCGAAGAACTATCTCTTCCACTCGGTGCTGTACCAGAAGCCCGACCCCTCCACCCTCTTCTCCAACAGCTACCGCAATCTGGGCAAGCGTGCCTCCCACGGCTGTGTACGCCTCTGCACCAGAGACTGCAAGTGGATATACGACAACTGCCCCATGGGCACACAGGTGCGCATCGTCAGCGCAAAGGGTCCCGCAGGGTCGTCTATTCCCGCCCTTAAGTCGGGCTCCAGATACGCAGGCTGGGACCCCTCTGACCCCAGCCCCAAGAATCCCTATAACAGATAACACAATGCACACACCGCCTTATTTAGTGGCACAACGATATTAATGGAGGAATGAAATCATGTCTTACTTTCTGCTATACACCTACGGTCACAAGGTTGTCCCCAAAAAGCTGCTGTCCATCGGCATCTGCCCCCAATGCGGACAATACACCGAGCAGTATCTTTCCCGCTCCAGTTTCCGCATCGGTCTTTTCTACGTCCCCCTCATCTTCATTCCCACAGGTCATTACATAAACTGTGCCTCCTGTGAGGCCGGCACTAAGATTTCCCTCTCGGAATACCGCCGCCTGAAGAAGGAAAACCCCGATATGCCCAGCGTCAGATACATGAGCCGCGCCTTTGCCATCATTCGTGAGCTGGTGGACGCTGCTGCTCCCGAAGATCGCACTGTGGAGAACATTTACTCCCTCCTTGAAAAGAAGCTGCGCATCGAAAAGGGCGAGCAGCATATCCGTCAGGTAATCGCCGACTATCTGGCATATCTCAGCAGCATTGCCGCGGCACAGACAGCCGCCGCAGTGCCTGCCGCCGAAGGCACCGCTGCCACCAAGGCAGCCCCCGCAGGCGAAGTGCTTCTTCAGGAATTCCCCGAAGGGCAGACACCCGCAGTACCCGTCGGTTATGTTCCTCCTGTTCTCAAAGAAGTTCCCAATGTCTATGCCGGATATACGCAGTCGACAAAGAAGCCCCTTTCCCCAAAGATTCTCTGGCTGCTGCCCGCTGTACTCATGACTCTTGTCGCTCTGGTTTTCATCATTGCGTGCATCTCGGTTTTCTCCGAGCCTTTATCCAGCAGCGGCACCGATGCATTCTTTGAAGTCATTGGCCGCATTATAGCCTCGCTGCTCTTTGCTGGCATTCCCACCGGCCTTTCGGTGCTGTTCTACTGGCTTGCCTTCCGAAAGAAGAAAACCAAGTAATTCACCGCATCTGCCCAGCCGCAAAATAATTACACATTTTCCGCAAAATTTTCTTTGACTTTATCAAAATTGTGTGATAATATGTATAAGTGAATTGGTATCATGCATGATTGAGGTGTTAACTGACTTTGGGTAGGGTTTTGGTTTTCGTTTCCGCCTGCGGCGGACAGGGACGCACTTCTGCCGCCCTTGCGGCTGCGCAGTCGCTGTCGGCAGGGGGAAGCCGGGTGCTTCTTATGGACGGCTGTGCCGATGGCGCGCTCACGTCCATGGTTGCCGACGGCTCGTCCATGCTCTACGATTTTGGTGACGCGGCACGCCGCTTCAACAGCGCGCCCTTTCTCGGCGGTATGTCGGAGGACGGTGCTGTGTGCGAGCTGGACGATGCCTGCTATCCATGCGAGGGATTTGATTTTATCCCCTGCCCTGCAGATGATTCCGGCGTTGGAGCGCAGTCCATATGCTCCCTGCTGGAAGCCGCACGGGAGCGATACGACTGGTGTATCCTTGACGCGCCCCATCGCTCTTTCAGCGACACCGCTTACTTCTGCACCGAGGCTGATGTGACTGTTATATGCACAGAGGCCGCCGAGCAAAAGCTGACCGCAGCAGGCAAGCTGCGGCGACTGCTTGCGGAAGAGGACGAGCGATGCCGCCTTGTGGTAACACGCTACCGCTCCGCCGATGTACGCGGCGGGCGGCTGTGCAGCCTCGATCATTGCATAGACACTGTAGGCGCACGTCTTCTGGGTGTTATTCCGGAGGGCGACCGCCCGGTAATCAAAGCTGCCGCGGATAACATTGCTGCCCGCCTGTGCGGACGGCGTGTCCGTCTGATGAAGCTGTGATGCTCCTTGGCGAAACGTGCTTTCCCTTAATTCCTTAACTTATTCTTGACTTCTTGACCGGTTTTCCGGTCTATTCAGAAAGGCTGGGTAAAAATGAACATAGCTCTTATTGCACACGACGCGAAGAAGGAACTCATGGTACAATTCTGCATAGCTTACTGCGGAGTGCTCAGCAGGCACAATCTGTGCGCTACCGGCACAACCGGCAAGCTGGTGCAGG
Organism: Oscillospiraceae bacterium; assembly: GCA_015065695.1. GTDB lineage: Bacteria > Bacillota > Clostridia > Oscillospirales > Acutalibacteraceae > SIG598. The sequence continues at coordinate 26,860 of SVPT01000007.1, forward strand.
AGGCAACCGGCCTCAATATTCAGAAATATCTGTCCGGTTCTTCGGGAGGCGGACAGCAGATAGCCGCACGCATCGGCTGCGAGGAGATTGACCTTCTCCTCTTCTTCCGCGACCCGCTTACCGCCAAGCCCCATGAGCCCAAGGACAACGACCTGCTTCGCCTGTGCGATATGCATAACATTCCCGTTGCGACCAACATCGCCACCGGTGAGGTTCTCATTCACGGTCTGGAGCGCGGCGACCTTGACTGGCGCAACATTGTGCGCTCCTCCAACTGACCGGATTTCAACCTGTGCAGAATATCGACCCGCCGAAGCCTTACCACGGTTTCGGCGGTTTTTTCATGTGGAGTGCCGCAAATTAATGGGGGCATTTCACCTATACTTCACAAACTGACGCTATAATTGAAAAGTTAGGGCAAAAATTCAATATACTGCGCTCCCATGCGGTGGAATAATATAGTTGCGTGGGATTGTGAGAAAGCCACAGGCAGTATATAATATGGTTGTCTTTGCAGTATTTCATTAAGGAAGGTGTGGTATCAGTCAATGATCAAAAAACTTGCAGGCAGTATTCGTGAGTACAAGAAGCACTCTCTGCTGGCACCTCTCTTCGTTTCACTCGAGGTGCTTATGGAGGTGTTGATACCGCTGGTGATGGCAAAGCTCATCGATCAGGGCATCGAGAGAATCAATCCGGACGGCACACAGGGCGACATCGGTGCGCTGCTGCGCTACGGCGGGCTGCTCTGCCTGCTGGCGGTGATTTCCCTTGCCATGGGTGCGCTGTCGGGAAGAAGCGCGGCTATTGCCTCCGCAGGCTTTGCCCGCAACCTGCGCCACGACCTTTACTATAAGGTGCAGGATTACTCCTTCTCCAACATCGACAAGTTCTCCACCTCCAGCCTTGTCACGAGGCTGACCACTGACGTTTCCCATGTGCAGAACGCATACCAGATGATAATACGGGTGGCGGTGCGCAGCCCCATCATGCTGATTTCCGCAATGGTTGCCGCCTTTGGACTTAACAGGCGGCTGTCGCTTATCTTCCTCGCCGTTATCCCTGTGCTCGGCGTGGGTCTTTATCTCATCACCACCAACGCCCACCCGATATTTGTGCGTGCATTCAAGACCTACGACAAGCTCAACCGCGTGGTGCAGGAAAACCTGCGCGGTATCCGCGTTGTCAAATCCTTTGTGCGTGAGGAGCATGAGAAGGATAAGTTCACCGACGTTTCCACCCAGATTTTCGACAACTTCTCCCTTGCGCAGAAGATTGTTGCCCTCAACGGCCCTCTGATGCAGAGCTGCATATACATCTGTATGCTGCTCATTGCATGGTTCGGCAGCCACATGATTGTCAGCGGCACCATGTCCACCGGCGAGCTCAACAGCCTTATCACCTACACCATGCAGATACTTATGAGCCTGATGATGCTCTCCATGATATTTGTCATGATTACCATTTCCCGTGCCTCTGCCGAGCGTATCGTTGAGGTGCTGGACGAGGAAATCGACATCACCGACGGCGAGCACGCCATCACCGAAGTACCCGACGGCTCCATCAGTTTCCGTGACGTGGGCTTCAGCTATGCCAAGAACAGCGACCGCCTGTGCCTCTCCGACATCGACCTTGAGATTCGCTCGGGCGAGACCATCGGCATCATCGGCTCGACGGGCAGCTCCAAGTCCACACTGGTGCAGCTTATCCCACGCCTGTATGACGTGACCGAGGGCGAGCTGCGCGTTGGCGGCATTGACGTGCGTGACTACGACATTCAGGCACTGCGTGACGCCGTTTCCATGGTGCTGCAGAAGAATGTCCTCTTCTCCGGCACAATCAAGGAAAACCTGCGCTGGGGCAACGCCGACGCCACCGACGAAGAAATGCAGCACGCCTGCGAGGTTGCTCAGGCTGACGGCTTTATCCGCACCTTCTCCGAGGGCTATGATACCTACATCGAGCAGGGCGGCAGCAACGTATCGGGCGGTCAGAAGCAGCGTCTGTGCATTGCCCGCGCCCTGCTGAAAAAGCCCAAGATACTCATTCTGGACGACTCCACCAGCGCGGTTGACACCGCCACCGATGCCCTTATCCGCAAGGCAATGAGCGAGCAGTTCCCCGAGACCACCAAGCTGATTATCGCCCAGCGCATTGCATCGGTGCAGGATTCCGACAGAATTATTGTTATGGACAACGGCAAGGTTGCCGCCTTCGGCACCCACGAGGAGCTGCTGAAGGACAGCGACATCTACCGCGAAGCATATTACTCGCAGAAGAAGGGAGGCAGCGACGATGAATAACCGCGGACCGGGAATGCGCGGCGGCAAAATGGCCGCAGGACCCAAGCCCAAGAACATCAAGGCAACCATCGTGCGGCTGCTCTCTTACTTCAAGGATTACCGCATACCGTTCATCACAGTGCTGGCGTGCGTTCTGCTTGCCGCTGCAACGGGCATAGTTGTTTCCATGTCGCTGGAGCCGCTCATTGACGACTACATCAAGCCCATGGTTGTATCGGGCAGCACCGACTTCAGCGGACTGCTCATGTTTATCCTGCGCATCGGCGTAGTGTGCGTTGTTGGCATCATTGCCACCTATGTGCAGAACCGCACCATGGTCACCATCAGTCAGGGCATAATGAAAAAGGTGCGTGACCAGATGTTCTCCCATATGCAGACACTGCCCATCAGATTCTTTGACACCAACGCTCACGGCGACATCATGAGCCGCTACACCAACGACACCGACACCCTCAGCCAGATGATTTCCCAGAGCCTTACCAGCATCTTCTCCTCGCTCTTCACCGTCGTTTCGGTGCTTATACTGATGTTTATAAAGAGCTGGCAGCTCACCCTTTTCACCCTCGCCTTTGTCTTTGTAATGACCATCTTCGCAAAGAACATCGCCGGCAAGAGCGGCAGCTACTTCATCAAACAGCAGCAGTCGCTGGGCGCGGTCAACGGCTACATTGAGGAAATGATGCACGGTCAGAAGGTGGTCAAGGTCTTTAACCATGAGCAGGAGGCTGCCGAGAAGTTTGACGCCCTGAACGACGAGCTTTGCGCCAACGCCACCTCCGCAAACAAGTTTGCCAACATTCTCATGCCCATTATGATGAACCTTGGTAACCTGCAGTATGTTATGATTGCCATACTGGGCGGCATAATCGCCATCGTCTCCGGACGTGACGGCACACCGTTGCTCACCCTTGGCGTTATCGCCGCATTCCTGCAGCTGAGCAAGTCCTTTACGCAGCCTGTTTCCCAGATGTCGCAGCAGCTCAACTCCATCGTCATGGCACTGGCGGGCGCGGAGCGCATCTTCTCCCTGCTTGACGAACCCCCCGAGGTGGACGACGGCTACGTCACACTGGTCAACGCCAAGCGCGGCGCAAAAGGCGAGCTGGTTGAAACCGAAGAGCACACCGGTCTGTGGGCATGGAAGCACCCCCACAGTGACGGCACTCTCACCTACACCGAGGTGCGAGGCGACGTGCGCATGACCGAGGTGGACTTCGCCTATGTTGAGGGCAAAACCGTCCTGCACGACGTGACCCTCTTCGCTGAGCCCGGTCAGAAGGTGGCATTTGTCGGCTCCACCGGCGCGGGCAAGACCACCATCACCAACCTGATAAACCGCTTCTACGACATTGCCGACGGCAAGATTCGCTACGACGGCATCAACATCAACAAGATAAAGAAGAACGACCTGCGCCGCTCGCTGGGCTTTGTGCTGCAGGACGTACACCTCTTTACCGGCACGGTGCGTGACAACATTCGCTACGGCAAACTGGACGCCACCGACGAGCAGGTCATCGAGGCGGCAAAGCTCGCCAACGCCCACGACTTCATCACCCGCCTGCCCCAGGGCTACGACACCATGCTGGAGGGCGACGGCAGCGGTCTTTCTCAGGGACAGCGGCAGCTTCTCTCCATCGCCCGCGCCGCCATTGAGAATGCACCTGTGCTGGTCATGGACGAGGCTACCTCCTCCATCGACACTCGCACCGAGGCCATCGTGCAGAGCGGCATGGACGCACTTATGCGCGGACGCACCGTTTTCGTCATCGCTCACCGCCTGTCCACCGTCATGAATTCCGACGTTATCATGGTGCTTGAGCATGGACGCATCATCGAGCGCGGCAGCCACGAGCAGCTTATTGCCGAGCGCGGAAAATACTATCAGCTTTACACTGGCGCATTTGAACTGGAGTAAGCGGTCAATCTGCTGAACAAAAGAACAAAAATAAAGAGAGCCTTCAACCGACATTTTTCCGTCGGCTGAAGGCTCTTTTGTATTGTGAATCTGTTTTGTGAATGGTAATTACTTCTTGTACAGCAGGCGGTATTTGTCCTCTCCCACTCCATTCTGCAGGATTGCGGCAACATCGCTGCACTGCTGCTCGGTAAGCTGCTTCTTGGGGATTACCCGTGCCACGTTCTTTGCGGTGAAGATGTAGAGGGCATCGTGGGTTTCGTAGACTGTGTGGATATTGCTGTAATCGAAACGCACGCTGTTGTCAAGGGTGTCGGTGTGCACCTCACAGCGCATCTCGCTCTCGCTCAGCTCCCACTCGGTGGGAGCGATGAGGCTTTCTCCGTAGGCATTGAAGGTACGGCGGGGCAAAACGTACAGCCTGAGTGCTTCCACTACTGCCACCATCAGCCAGACACCTGCCACCAAAAATGCCATTCGCCCCATATCCTCCATCTCCGGCTGCCTTGACAGAAGGAACAGGAATACATCTATCAACGCGATGGAAATGATGGGCCACAACATTCTTTTTTCTGCTTTGCGGTAGCGTTTGTTTCTGCACTGGCTGAAAAACCAGAAAGCCCGATAGGCTTCGTAGTCAAGCTGTATGGTGAATCTGACAGGCTCCATAGGCTAACTCCTTTGCCTTATTATTCTGTGTTTTGGGGTTGGACTACAGCAGCATAATGCCCGCCTTTTCGCATCTCTGGCGGATACCCTCCGGCCATACGGAGGCCTGCACCTCGCCGATATGTGCCTTGCGCAGGAAGAACATACACAGGCGGGACTGACCGATGCCGCCGCCGATGGTGAGGGGAAGCTGACCCTCCAGCACTGCCTTGTGGAAGGGCAGCTCGGCGCGGGACTTGCAGCCGCTTTCGGCAAGCTGGGCGCGCATTGCCTTTTCGTCAACACGGATACCCATACTGGACAGCTCGAATGCGATGTCCAGCACCTTGTTGTAGACGATGATGTCACCGTTGAGGCTCCAGTCGTCGTAGTCGGGGGCACGACCGTCATGCTTCTCGCCCGAGCGCAGCTTGCAGCCTATCTGGGAGACGAATATTGCGCCCTTCTCCTTGACCAGTTCATACTCCCTCTGGGAGGGGGTAAGGTTGGGGTAGAGGTCCTCCAGCTCCTGAGAGGTGACGACGGTGATTTCCTCCGGCAGGTGCAGCAGGTCAAAGGAAAAGCGTGTGGAGAAGTGCAGCTCGGTGGAACGCAGCACCGCGTAGATGGAGCGGACGGTGTCGATGAGGTAGTCCATTGTGCGGTCCTTGCGGGTGATGACGCGCTCCCAGTCCCACTGGTCAACGTAGATGGAGTGGATATTGTCGGTGTCCTCGTCCCTGCGTATGGCGTTCATATCGGTATACAGACCCTCGCCCGGCTCAAAGCCGTAGTGACCCAGCGCCATGCGCTTCCACTTGGCAAGAGACTGGACGATTTCAAAATGGCTGCCCTTCTGCTCCAGCACATCGAAGTCAACGGGACGTTCCACACCGTTGAGGTTGTCGTTGAGACCGCTGCTGCGGCTGACAAACAGCGGTGCGGAGATGCGCTGCAGGTTAAGGCGCACAGCAAGGGCGTCCTGAAAATAATCCTTGATTTCCTTGATAGCGCGCTCTGTCTCTCGCAGTGTCAGCTTGGGGTAGTAGCCCTCGGGTATAATGAGAGGTGATGATAATGCAGACATTGGTAATCACTCCCTGGATAGAATGAATATATAATGATTGAATATTGTTATTATGCGGCGGGCGGGAAAATGAGCCGGGAAATTAATATCTTCCCAGATATTCCTCCAGCTCCCACTGGGTGATGCGGGTGTTGTAGCGGTGCCACTCGTCCTTCTTGGCGGAGTAGTAACGCTTGAAGATGTGCTCGCCGATTGCGCCGCGGATTACGGGGTTGTGGCGCAGCTCGCTGATGGCCTCACGCAGGTTGCCGGGCAGATTCTCGATGCCGAGCTGCTCACGCTCCTCCTCGCTCAGCTCGTATACGTTGGCATCGGTGCTGGGGGGAGGAGTCAGTCCGTTGACAATGCCGTCCAGACCTGCGGTGAGGCAGGCTGCCATTGCCAGATAGGGGTTGCAGGAGGGGTCGGGGTTGCGCAGTTCGATGCGGGTGCCGGTGCCGCGGGTGGCGGGAATACGGATAAGGGGGCTGCGGTTGGCAGCCGACCATGCGATGTATATGGGGGCCTCGTAGCCCGGGACAAGACGCTTGTAGGAATTGACCAGCGGATTGGTCAGGGCGGTAAAGCCTCTGCCGTGCTTGATAAGACCGGCGATGAAGTTGTACGCCATGTCGGAAAGACCCAGCTTGTCAGCCTCGTTGTACAGCACGTTTACGCCGTCCTTGAAGAGGGACATATTGATGTGCATACCGCTGCCGCATACGCCGAAGCAGGGCTTGGGCATGAAGGTGGCGCACAGACCATGCTGCTGTGCGATGGTCTGGACAGCCAGCTTGAAGGTCATAATATTGTCAGCGGCGGCCAGTGCCTCGCTGTATTTGAAGTCTATTTCGTGCTGGGCGGGGGCAACCTCGTGGTGGGAAGCCTCAATCTCAAAGCCCATTGCCTCCAGAGTAAGGCAGATGTCTCTGCGGCAGATTTCGCCGCGGTCTGCGGGTCCCATGTCAAAGTAGCTGCCGCGGTCGAAGCTGCGGGTGGTTGCGTGACCCTCCTCGTCCAGATTGAAGAGGAAGAACTCCAGCTCGGGGCCTACGTTGAAGGTATAGCCCATATCGGCGGCACGGCGCAGTGCCTTTTTCAGGCAGTAGCGGGGGTCACCCTCGAAGGGGGTGCCGTCGGGCATATAGACATCGCAGATAAGGCGGGCGGTTGCACCCACCTCGGTGGTCCAGGGGAAGATGACGAAGGTGTCCAGGTCGGGGCGCAGGTACATATCCGATTCCTCGATGCGGGCAAAGCCCTCGATGGAAGAGCCGTCAAACATACACTTGTTGTCCAGTGCCCGCTCAAGCTGGCTGGCGGTTATGGTAACATTCTTGAGCGTGCCGAAGATGTCGGCAAACTGCAGGCGGATAAAATGAACATCATTTTCCCGCACTATTCTGAAGATTTCTTCCTTGCTGTATTTCGCCATAACACTACCTCCATGCGCACCCCACATATAATGCCGCAGGGGGGTGCTGATATAATTGATTAATTATACGGCAGAACTGCCAAAAAAACAATGCGCATTTTTGTCAAAAAACACGCATTGTTTGGGCTTGTATACTATTTATGTTGGTATTATGCCCTGCTTCAGTTAATGAGAATATCAATAAGCCCAAGCAGCAGCAGGTGGGCAGGGTAGAAGCAGTAGAACCAGTTACGGTACTTCTTTGTGCCCTGCTGACCGTTGTAAAAACCCAGTGGAAGAGCGGCAAGGCACGCCCAGAGCTGAGGTGTTCTGTAGAGGCACACGGCAAGCTCCCTGTAGAAGATGCCGCTGCCGTCTGCCAGACGGTAATGAACGCACAGGCACAGCACGTTTGCGATGCTCATGGCAACCAGTGCCGCCGCCCTGTTGTCACGGAAGATGTACAGCACGCAGATGAACACCACGCCCGCGTAGCCGTAGTCGGTGCTGAGCTTTTCGGCAAGCCAGCCGCACAGCAGTATGGCAGGCGATGCCACGAGGGTGCGCATCCAGACATTGCCGCACAGTGCCTCCTTTGCGCCCAGCTTTTTAAGCAGCAGCGGCGCGCCCATATGCACAGCGGTGATGGCGGCAAGCCCCAGCAGCAGAGTAATAAACACATTCTGCCCCTCGGCAAACTCAATCACCCTGCCTTTGGTGGCAAGGTCGAAGGGTATCTCGCTGATTACCGCGAAGATGGCAAGCCGCGCCATGTACTTCCACACAGAGCGGGTATGCACAAGACCCTCCACTATCAGAAAGCAGAAGATGGGAAACGCCAGCCGCCCCACAGAGCGCAGGAAGATATACCCGGGCATACCCGGCTCCATCAGCACTGCAGCAATGTGGTCGATAAGCATTGATATAATCGCAAGTGTTCTCAGCCTGAAGGAATCCAGCCCGTGGGAATCGGTCCTGAGTGAATCCATATATTTCAGCGTCCTTTCGGTTGGTTTTGTCCGTTGGGACAATTATATATTCTTGCCCCGCATTTGTCAAATTGGCACGAATTACCCCGCAAAAGGGGCATATATAAGGTGCTTGATGCAAAAGCTTTCCGCTGCCGCGCTTATTTGCCTTGACATACCCCTAAATAGTCTGTAAAATTGTATTAATTATGGTATAATGTGGTAACTATATCATGGGTGACTATGCCCGCAAGGGACAGCACCGCAGACAATGAACTTATGCCGTCCCCGGTCGGGGGAGGCTGACAATATACTTAAATATAAACAAACACACAAAAACTACATACGCGCATGGCAGCAAAGCCCCCTCCCCCATGCGCTACATCAACGAAAGATGAGGTAATTCTGTGCAGCAGAAAATCAGCAACACCACCGGACGCGGCACGCCCGAAAGCATAATGGCAAAGGGCATGGCAGCTTCCTCCCGCACCAAGGGCGGTAAGAAGAAGTCGGCAGCAGCCCCGAAGAAATCCGCCAAGTCCGTAAAATCCACCGCGCCCAAGAGCGCACACTATAAAAACAGCGCACCCGGCAAAAACAGCATAAAGGGCAGCACAGGCAAGGCAGCCGGCGGCGCGGCCCCCACCAAAAAGACCCGCGCCAAGGCAGACACCGCTGCCGCAAGCACCGCCAACACCACCGCAAAATCCTCCGGCGGCAAGAAGAAAAAGCAGCCGACCAAACCTGTTCGCATTTCCTTTATCGGCGGTCTTAACGAAATCGGCAAGAACGTCACCATGTACGAATACGGCGACGATGCCATTCTGGTGGACTGCGGCATGGCTTTCCCCGATGACACCATGCTGGGCATCGACCTTGTTCTCCCCGATTTCTCCTATGTGGAGCAGAATATCGACCGCATACGCGCCATCGTGCTGACCCACGGACACGAGGACCACATCGGCGCACTGCCCTACCTGCTGAAAAACCACAATATTCCCGTATACGGCACACGGCTTGCCATCGGTCTGGTGGAAAGCAAGCTGCGTGAGCATAATATACTGAACAAATGCAGCCTTAACGTAATCTCCCCCGGTCAGACGGTGCATTTCGGCTCCGTCAGCACCGAGTTTATCAACGTCAACCACTCCATTCCCGATGCTGTTGGCATTGCCATACACACCCCTGCGGGCGTTATCGTGCAGACCGGCGACTTCAAGGTGGACATGACCCCCATACAGGGCGACATCATCAACCTCGCCCGCTTTGCCGAGCTGGGCAAGGAGGGCGTGCTGTGCCTGCTTTCCGACTCCACCAACGCGGAGCGTCCCGGCTTTACCCCCAGTGAGCGCACTGTGGGAGCCTCCTTCAACACCCTCTTCCATTCGGCTTCCGCAACGGGCAAGCGCATCATCATTGCCACCTTTGCCTCCAACATTCACCGTATTCAGCAGATTATCGACTGCGCCGCCCGCTTCGGACGCAAGGTTTCGGTCAGCGGACGCAGCATGATAAACACCGTTGCCATCGGTCAGGAGCTGGGCTACCTCAACGTGCCCGAGGGCATACTGGTGGACATCGGGCTTATCAACCGCTACCCCAAGGACAACATGGTGCTGATTACCACCGGCAGTCAGGGTGAGCCCATGAGCGCACTCTCCCGCATGGCATACGCCGACCACCGTCAGGTGGAAATAGGCTGTGATGACTTTATCATCATCTCCGCGACCCCCATTCCCGGCAACGAAAAGACGGTCAGCAACGTGGTCAACGAGCTGATGCGCCGCGGCTGCGAGGTGGTCTACGAAAAGATGTACGACGTACACGTTTCCGGCCACGCCTGTCAGGAGGAGCTGAAGCTGATGCTGGGACTGACCAAGCCCCGCTACTTCATTCCCGTACACGGCGAGCAGAAGCACCTGCAGAAGCACGCCGCTCTTGCCACAGAGATGGGCATACCCAACGAAAATATCATTGTTGCCGACCTTGGCGACAGTGTTGAGGTCAGCGAGGACGGCATACGCATTACAGGACAGATTCCCAGCGGACGTGTGCTGGTTGACGGACTGGGTGTAGGCGACGTGGGCAGCGTTGTGCTGCGTGACCGCAAGCACCTCGGTCAGGACGGTCTGGTGGTGGCGGTTGCCACTATCGACGCACGCAGCGGACACCTTATCGCGCCGCCCAGCGTCATTTCCCGCGGCTTTGTCTATGTCCGCGATGCCGAAACCATGATGGACGAGGCCTGCCGTCTGGTGGAGGATATCGTTGAGGACTGCGCCGACCACGGTATAAGCGACTGGTCGGTGATAAAGAACACCATGCGCGACGAGCTTTCCCGCATGATGTACCAGAAAACCAAACGCTCCCCCATGATTCTCCCCATAATCACTTCCGTTGACTGACCCTGTCAGTTATTTTCAGGCAGATAAACAACACCGTTGACAGAAATTATTTGAGGGCGAGGTGACCGACAACGAAAAAGAATCTTGGCCGTTTCTGGCCGGTATCGGGCTTGATGTTATTTCTTATTCTGATGATGGTCCTGATGATCGTTCTGACCGTTGTCCTTGATAACAAGACCAAGCTGCTGCTTGCGGGCATCACCATCACCGCATTCTCCCTGCTTGTGGTGCTGCTGCTCAGCGAAAGGCTGAGGCTGGACACCGGCAACTTCCTGCGCAGCCTGACCGATCAGCTCACCCCGTCCCACCGCTCACGGCTGGTGGGAATCCCCCTGCCCGCCGCTGTACTCAGCCGCAAGGGCGAGCTTGTCTGGTACAACGACAGCTTCCGCGAAGCAATGCTTTTCGGCGGGGATTTCCTTGGCATGAATATCAACAAGCTGTGCGATGACTTTGACATGGACGCTGTGCGCGCAGGCGGCAGCTTCCAGCTTCTGTGGAACGACAACTGGTGGGAGTGCAGCGTTACCAACGGCGACATTGACGGCGAGGGCAAGTACGCCCTCTACTTCACCGACATCAATCAGCTCAAGCGCACCGAGGAACGCTACATCGAGACCCGCCCCACCGTCATGGTCATCGTCTTTGACAACGAGGACGAACTGCTTAAGGCACGCGAAAGCGAACGCCTGCGCGTCTTTTCCGAGGTTGATGCCCTCATCAACGGCTGGATAGGCACCTCCGGCATATGCTGGGCCGATGCCCGCGACAAGAGCCTTATCATTCTTGAGGAGCGGGACGCCAGCCGCCTTATCGAAGAGAAATTCGCCATACTTGAGCAGGCGCGCCAGATAGTTGTTGAGGACGGCACACCCGTAACCCTTTCCATAGGCGTGGGACGCGGCGCGGAGTCCATTGACGAATGTGAAAACTGGGCGCGGCTTTCGCTGGACATGGCACTGGGTCGCGGCGGCGACCAGGCAGTGGTGCGCACCGCAGAGGGCTTCTCCTTCTTCGGCGGCGTATCCAATTCCTCCGAGCGGCAGAACAAGGTGCGCATACGCATGAACGCTGCCGCCCTTGAGTCGCTGATGAAGCAGACCGACAACTGCCTTATCATGGGTCACAAGTATTCCGACCTTGATGCCCTCGGCTCTGCCATCGGCGTATACGCGATGATGAAGAGCGCGGGCAAGGAAACCTTCATCGTCATCGACCGCCAGAATTCCATGGCAAAGAGCCTTATACGCTATTACGAGCGTGTTGGCAGCCCCGACTGCTTCATCGACCCCTACGACGCGCTTGACCACATTCGCGGCAATACCCTTGTGGTGGTTGTGGACACCCACGCCCGCTCATCCATGGAGAGCGAAGCCATCATCGACAGGGCAGAGAACATTGTCATCATTGACCACCACCGCATGAGGGTAGACCGTGTGCCCGATGCCAAGCTGTACATTCAGGAGCCCTATGCCTCCTCTGCCAGCGAAATCGTCACTGAGCTTGCCAGCTACATGAACGAACGCGCCATCGGCAAGGCGGAGGCGGACGCTCTGCTTTCGGGCATCATGCTGGACACCAAGAACTTCGTCCTCAGCACCGGCGTGAGAACCTTCCAGGCATCGGCAATCCTGCGCAAGCAGGGCGCAGACCCCGTAGAGGTGCGCAGAATGTTCTCCGAATCCATGGAGACCTACCTTGCCAAGTGCAGCATAGTCTCTCAGGCGCAGCTTTACAAGAACTGCGCTATATCGGTTGTGACCGAGCAGCTTGATTCCATCCGCGTTGCCAGCTCACAGGCTGCCGACGATATGCTGACCATCAGCGATGTGCTTGCCTCCTTCGTGCTGTATGAATCGGGCGGGCAGGTCAACATCTCCGCACGCTCGCTGGGCAGGATAAACGTCCAGCTTGTCATGGAGCGAATGGGCGGCGGCGGTCACCTTACCATGGCCGCGGCACAGCTCCCCGGCGCAACGCTGGAGGACGCCCTTGAGCAGCTCAAGGCTTCCATCGACAAATGCCACTGAACCGGCAATGTTCGACAGATAACATATCACAGACACATATAATAACGAGGTAAAAAAACATGAAAGTAATTCTTTTGCAGGACGTTAAGGGAACAGGCAAGAAGGACGACGTTGTAAACGTATCCGACGGCTACGCACGCAACTTCCTCCTGCCCAAGAAGCTGGCAGTGGAAGCCACCGCCGCCTCCATGAACGACATCAAGAACCGTGAGCGTGCCAAGGAGCACCGCATTGCCGAGGAGCGCAAGGCAGCAGCCGCTCTCGCTGAGAAGCTGGAGGGCACCACCATCAAGCTGTACGCCAAGGCAGGCACCTCCGGCAGGCTCTTCGGCGCAGTCACCTCCAAGGAAGTGGCAGAGGCCATCTCCCAGCTTGCAGGCGTGGAAATCGACAAGCGCAAGGTCGCCCTTGAGAGCGAAATCAAGGCCTTCGGCACCTACCAGTGCGAGGTCAAGCTGTACACCGGCATTTCCGCCAAGCTGTATATTCTCGTAGGCGAAAAGGAATAATGCTCTGCGGAGGGGGCGTATATTTTGGATAACATAAATTCATTCTGGAACGGTGACAACACCCCCCTGCCCTCCAGTATAGAGGCGGAGCAGGCGGTGCTGGGCGCAATGCTGCTGGACAGCGACTGCCTGAGTACCGTCATGGAGGGGCTGCGTCCCGAATTCTTCTTCAGCGAGCACCACCGCGAAATTTACTCTGCCATACACCGCCTCTTCCGCTCCGGCCAGCCGGTGGACGTGGTCACTGTGCTGGGCGAGCTTATCTCCTCCGGCACCTTTACCGAGGACGCAGGCAAGCGTTACCTTATCTCGCTGGCAGAGGCCGTCCCCACAACAAGCCACGCCACCGCCTATGTGCGGCTTATCAAGGAAAAGTACGAGCGGCGGGCTCTCATTCAGGCGGCCCACGCCATTGCCGGCGATGCCTCTGACGAGACCAACGACTCCACTGTGGTACTCGACCGTGCCGAGCAGCGCATATACGAAATTGCCAACCAGCGTGCGGAAAACGGACTGCTCCCCCTGCGCGAGGTAATGAGCGCGGCACTTGACAAGCTGATGCTGATGGAGGAGGACTCCGAGCAGTTTGCCGGCACACCCACCGGCATCTCCACGCTGGACTCCACCATATCCGGACTCAATAAATCCGACCTTATCATCATCGCCGCACGCCCCGGTATGGGCAAGACCAGCTTTGCGCTCAACATTGCCAGAAACGTGGCGGTAAACAGCAAGCGCAAGGTGGCATTCTTCTCGCTGGAAATGTCCCGCGAGCAGCTTGCTCTGCGTATCCTTTCCAGTGAATCGGGCGTGGAGGGCAAGCGTCTGCGTGAGGGTCGTCTCAGCCGTGAGGAATGGACGGCCATTGCCGATGCCGCCGCACGTCTGCACGGCGCCCCCATCTTCATCGACGAGCACAGCGACATCACCGTAACGGAGATGAAAGCCAAGCTGCGCCGTCTGGGTGACGTTGGTCTGGTGGTCATCGACTACCTGCAGCTTATGGGCGGCAAGGCGCAGAATCGCGTTCAGGAGATTCAGGAAATCACCCGCGCCATGAAAATCATGGCAAAGGAGCTGGACGTGCCCGTCATCTGCCTTTCCCAGCTTAACCGAATGGCAGAGGGGCGTAAGGAGCATCTGCCCATGCTCTCCGACCTGCGTGACTCCGGCTCCATCGAGCAGGACGCCGACATCGTCCTTATGCTCTACCGCGACGACTATTACGCCGGCAAGGACGGGCAGGACGTTGACCCCGAGAAGGCGGTCAAGGGCAGGGCAATATGCATCGTTGCCAAAAACCGCCACGGCGAGACCGGCAACATAGAGCTGCACTGG
>SVPT01000124.1 GCA_015065695.1 Oscillospiraceae bacterium
TGAACATCTCGGGGTACCTTCGTTTGAATTCCAGCGCAATTCCTTTTCCCATAACACCAACGCAATTGACCGCGTTGACGATGGTTTTTGCTTTGCTTTCAAATATATCGCCTGTTTTTATTATCACAGCATAGCACCTCATTTCTCATAAAATATCATTCGTAATCCATAACATTATTTTATACTGAACAATTCGATTGTAACTCGCTCGTTTGTAACTCGCTCGTTCTCGTGTATATATTTCACAATGTATTATATGTCATCGATCATCTTTTTGCAACACTATTTTTTGTTCAGCAGATAGTTTTTCACTATCCACCTACATATGATGAAAATTCGTTGTACCGTTTTGCACACAGCTTATGTTGTTGGATGGTCGAACCTTCTTATTTCAAAGACAGAACAACCACAGCACCGACACAGTTTGCAATTACTTATCCTGTGTGGTATAATTTATATAGGGGGGTCTGGACATGAAATTCACCGTATTCTGCGTGTTGTTTGCTGTCGCAGCAGCTGGGGCTTTGTTTATCATTTTTAAACCAATTATCAATGAATTTTTTGCACAGTCGAAGCAATATCCCTTTTTTGCTCAACCGCTTTTTCATAGAAAAAATCGCCGCTGAACCAATCGATTACTCTGCCTTTGAGGAAATTGTGCGCAATGCGGCTTAAGCTGATAATCCAAAGATGATATGTATTGCTAAAACAGTTGGTTTTGTACCCTTTACTTCAATTGTGCCATATAACTGACTATATACTAATATGATGAATTTGAATTGGCTGTTTATCTTGTGTCTGAGACAGTGTTTGTTCTGTATATGACAATAATCTTTGTCTGGCGTGCAAGCTGCAAGTGATTTTTTGAGATTATTGGAAAGCCCCGCGTAATCACACGATTACGCGGGGCTGATTTATTGCTATAATGTATGCAGCTAACTTATTTACTGATAAATCCTCCAACCTGAAAAATAATCCTCCTCTCAATTGTATTATCCAGTGAAAGGACGTGAGAGCATGAGTTCATTTGGTACCGATGAATACATTCGGCAGATAGTGATGGAATACAGCAAAACTCTCTACCGCATCGCTTTCACAACCCTTCGCAGCATTCCGGACTCCGAGGACATAGTGCAGGAGGTTTTCCTGCGGCTTCTCAAAACCAGACCGCAGTTTGCTTCGCGGGAGCATGAGAAGGCGTGGCTGATACGGGTGGCGGTGAATCTCTCACGCAATCGTCTGCGCCATTCTTCCAGAAGCGAGCTGCCCCTTGAACTATGCCCTGAATCTGTCAACGAGCTTGTTCAGGATGATTTTGCGGAGCGCGACGGCAGCTTGCTGCAGGCAGTCCTTGCGTTGCCGGAAAAATACCGAACCATCATTCATCTCTACTATTATGAGGATTACACCATAGGGCAGATTGCGCAGATACTTGCAATCCCCTCTGCCACAGTCGGCACAAGGCTGGCGCGGGGCAGGGCCATGCTGCGCAAGATGCTGGAAGGAGGCTATTTTGGTGCTTAAGTCGCAGTACAAACGAGAATTTGAAAACATCGCTCCCCGTTACGGCTTCGAGGAGGAAACCATTGCCTTCCTCCGACAGGCTGTGATTCCTCAGCACAAGGAGGAAAAATCTATGATTAGCAAACGCATGAAAATCATCATAGCTGCTGTTGCGGCTGCATTTCTGCTGGTGTCCACCGTATTTGCCTCTTCTGCGCTGCTTGGCGCTGATGATGTGGCAGAAGCATTGGGCAGAGAGGCAATGGCCGAGGCATTCCGCTCGGACGATGCTGTTATTATCGACCAGACCATACAGTCCAACGGCTACGACTTTACCCTGATGGGCATAGTCAGCGGCAAGGGACTGAACAAGGTTAGTGGCCGTGACATACACGACTCCGAAATTGACAGGAACCGCAGCTATATTGTACTCTCTGTCGCAAACACTGACGGCACACCAGTCGACTCGCTCGATGGCATTCCCACCTTCACTCCCCTTGTTGACGGCTACAAGCCTTGGGAGGTCAACATCTTCTCTCTCAACGCATATCGCCTTGACACCACAGCCAACGGAATCAGATATTGCCTTCTTGCCACCGACTCCATCGAGATTTTTGCCGACCACCACATAAGCATAGCTGTGTATGATGGCGTTTCCCCCGGTCCGGAAATCTTCACCATGGATGACAATGGCGTGATAAGCTACAACGACAGCTACACCGGCACGCAAGCCATGTTTGACCTGCCGCTTGACCCTGCAAAGGCTGACCCTGCCGCAGTGGCTGCCTTTATTGAAAGCCGCGAGGCTGAGGCTTCCATTGGCTAAGGCTTTCGGTACAGGTCAGGTATATGGCAGCTCGCAAGGGAATAATTTGCCGCATGATGCCTGATTTGCCATGACCTGAATATAATCCTGCCCACGCAAAAGCACCTGCCTGATGGGTATATTCCCATTTCAGGCAGGTGCTTATTATTTCAGATAAGGGACATAATCTCTTCTCCCCTATCTCACTATAACCAAATCAATATGCCATATTCCTGTACGCTCTTCGCAGCTCACAGTACACCGCATCTCTCATACTCTCCGTCTGTGCCCTGACAATATGCATATACATCGCTCTGGAATGGTCATAATCCGACACGTTAAGGTGATGATACAGAATTCCCCTCGATGAACTGACGATTGCGCCCAGACCATCGTCATTGAAGCATGACACAACGTCCTTTGCCCCGCCGCCCTGTACGCCAAAGCCCGGCACAAGGAAAAAATTATTTTTCATTATTTTGCGTAGCTGCCGTGCCTCCTCCTGATACGTTGCGCCGACAACCGCGCCAATGCCTGAATATCCATATTTACCTGTGCAGCTATTGCCGACGCTGTTTACATAGCCCGCCAGCCAGTCACGCACCCTTTCGCCGCAGTCGTTGACTGCCTCGGAAATTTCGCCCGAACTTGGGTTGGAGGTCTTAACCAGAACGAATATACCTTTGCCGTCCGCCACTGCGGTATCAACAAAGGGCTGAATACTGTCTGTGCCAAGGAATGGGGAAACGGTCAGAAAATCTGCGTTGATTGGACCGTCCTTTGCAAGATGCGCAAAGGCGTAAGCTTTTGCTGTATTGCCAATGTCATTTCGCTTGCTGTCGTCCACAACAACCAGCCCCTTGCTGTGGGCATACTGCACCACCTTCTGATGGACACCAACGCCCTCTGCGCCGTACACCTCGAAAAACGCCATCTGCGGCTTTACCGCGGGGACGATGTCTGCCACAGTGTCAATAACGTCCATTGCCCACGCAAGAATGGCTTCAGGCGGCGATTGCGCAGTGTGCTTATAACATTCAGGAATTTTGCTCCACTCAGGGTCGATGCCCATAATGCACGGATTCTTCTTGCTTAAGATCTGTTTGACCAGTTGGTCAATAACCATATTATTCTTCTCCGTATTCTTCTCTGTAATGCCTGATGGAATCAAGATACTCCACGCCGCCGATTATTCCGTTTTCCAATGCCTGAATGATGTCGTCTACGGTAACAATAGCATGAATTTTCACACCGTACATTCTTTCGATTTCACGGCGGGCAGAAAGTGCTGATGCCTCTCCCCTCTCCATACGGTCCACCGACACGATGACATCTGAAACACAGCTACCAGTGTTTTCCAGTATAGTCTGTAGATTGGACTTGAGTGTGCCGCCCGATGTCAGCGTATCCTTTATCAGCGCAGCCCTGTCACCTGCTCCCATCGGCTTGCCGACAGTGTTATCGGTAGTGTAGTATATATCAACACCGTATCGGCTGAACAGCACCATGCTTGCGGCAACGACAATGGGCGTTTCTCGTGGGGTATTGCCTGCAAGCAGATTTGCCTCCACATTATGCTCGTGCATACACTCCGCGTAAAACTCTCCCAGCTTGGAAATCTGGCTGGCGGATTTGTAGTTGCCTGTATTGATGAAGTACGGCGAAACCCTGCCGCTCTGCAGCGTGAATTCGCCAAACTGCAGCACATTGTTATCAGCCATAAAGCGAATGAAACGCTCACGGTAATTGAGTGCGTCCAGTCGATAATTGAACAGCTCGTCCATGGTTATGCCGAAGAATCTGGCTATAATGGGCAGCAGCGTAATGTCCGGTGCAGACAGATTATTCTCCCACTTGCTCACCGACTGCGAGGACACCGACAGCACCTCTGCAAGCTGTGCCTGTGTAAGGTTCTTGTTCTTTCTCAGGGTCTGTATCTTTGTTCCGATCAATTCCATAGCGTTTTTCCTTTCCTGTTTCCATGATAACATTCTATACGCATTTGTCCACAAAGTACAGGGAGAATTTCGCTCAACCAACGGTTGAACTATCTAAAGCCCATGCAAAAACACCTGCCTTTGCGGGTTTTTTCTTCCCCAAAAGGCAGGTGCTTTATTAATCCAGACAGAGCATATCAAATTCTTCGACCGGTGTTTTGCACACCCCATTTTCACAAAGATAATACACTTCGCCGCTTTTCGGCACGGGATAATCCTTGGTAAACGGGGCACATTCAGCCAGTTCATCGGCATTCTCTTCTGTTTTCAGAACAATGAAAATATCGTCCGGTAAATGTGTTCTGACATACTCTGTCAGCTTGTCTGATGTTTTGCCGGACACTGCGCACACGAGGGTGCGGTGGGGATAGAGCACATTCATCATAGCAAGCAGAGCAAGGGTGCTGCCCGAGGGATACTCCCATATCTCCCCCGCGAGGAAGCGAAGCTGGCGCTGTGCGCATTCTCTCCATTCGTTTTCGCCTGTTATCCCGGCAAGCGCCTGCAGCGCAGCGGCGGCGGCTGAGTTTCCAGACGGTATTGCCCCGTCGTAGGTTTCTTTGGGTCGGGCAATAAGCTGTTCGCTGTCCGATGCATTGATGAAAAAGCCTCCGTTTTCCTTATCCTCAAACAGCTCGAGCATCTGCCTTGCCCTCTTTATCGCAAGCGCGAGATACTTCACCTCAAAGCGCATACGGTAAAGCTCCATCAGCGCAAGGGTGTACACTGCGTAATCCTCAAGCTGACCATCATGAGCAGCCTCTCCGTCACGCCAGCGCAGATAAAGGCGGTTATTTTCGTCGGTCATTTCGCTCTCTATAAATTGCTGCGTGCGCATGGCCAGATTTTGATAGCGTCCCTGATCGAGAATGTGTCCTGCCTGAACGAGAGCGATTATTGTCCATGCGTTCCATGCCAGCAGAATCTTGTCGTCTGTATGCAGTGCTGTTCGTTTTCTGCGGTAGTCATACAATCTGCGAAGCCGTTCATCTTCAATGCCAAAGCCCTCCTCGGTCTGACCGATTCTGTTTGGGATACTGCTGCCCTCAAAATTGCCCGATGAGGTAATCCCGTACAGGCGGCAAAACTCTTCTCCGTCCTGTTTTCCAAGAACATCTGTTATCTCCTCCGGCGTAAAGACGTAGTATTTTCCCTCCACGCCGTCGCTGTCGGCGTCCTGCCCGCAGAAAAAGCCGCC
>SVPT01000008.1 GCA_015065695.1 Oscillospiraceae bacterium
GCGCGGGCGTAGGCCTTTTCGCTGTGGACGATGAAGGACAGTGCGTCCACCATCTCGCCGTTGAGCAGCATATCCAGCTTGACAAGGTCGGACTGCTGATATTCCGCCACCTCATAGTCAAAGGAGGCGTAGCCGCGTGTGCGGCTCTTCAGTGCGTCAAAGAAGTCGTAGATTATTTCGTTGAGGGGCAGATGGTAGTGAATATCCACTCGCTCAGGGGTGATGTAGTCCATGGAGATAAACACGCCGCGTCTGTCCTGGCACAGCTCCATGATGTTGCCGACGTAGGTGGAAGGAGAGTAGATGTGCGCATCGCACATGGGCTCCTCTGCCATCTTTATGACCGACGGGTCGGGGTAGTTGGTGGGATTGTCGATGTACACCACTCTGTCATCGGTCAGTGTAATGCGGTATATAACGCTGGGTGCGGTGGTGATAAGGTCGAGGTTGTATTCACGCTCCAGACGCTCCTGAATGATTTCCATGTGCAGCAGTCCCAGGAAACCGCAGCGGAAGCCGAAGCCCAGTGCCACGGAGGTTTCAGGGTCGTAGGTCAGCGCGGCGTCATTCAGCTTGAGCTTGGCGAGTGCCTCACGCAGGTCCTCGTACTTTGCGCCGTCAGCAGGATATACACCGCAGAATACCATGGGGTTTACCTGACGGTAGCCCTCTAGCGGCTGCTCGGCGGGGCGGCTTGCAAGGGTGACTGTGTCACCCACCATTGCGTCGGAAACCGTCTTGATGGAGGCGGCGATATAACCGACATCACCTGCGCGGAGACAGTCGGCAGGCTCCAGCGAGGTAGGACGCAGGCGACCCACCTCTACAACGGAGAAGCGTGCGCCTGTGCTCATCATCAGTATCTCGTCACCTGCGCGGAGAGTGCCCTCCTTGACGCGGATATATACGATAACGCCGCGGTAGGAGTCATAGTAGCTGTCGAATATCAGCGCGGAAAGAGGTGCGTCAGGGTCGCCTGTGGGTGCGGGCACCTCAGAAACAATGGTTTCCAGCACTTGGTCGATGTTCAGTCCCACCTTCGCGGAAATGCGGGGAGCTTCCATGGCGGGTATGCCGATAACGTCCTCAATCTCGTGGGCGGTGCGGTCGGGGTCGGCGGAGGCGAGGTCAATCTTGTTTATGATGGGTACGATTTCCAGACCGGAATCCAGTGCCAGATAGGTGTTGGCAAGGGTCTGTGCCTCAATGCCCTGACTGGCATCAACCACCAGCAGCGCACCCTCGCAGGCAGCCAGCGAGCGGGAAACCTCGTAATTGAAGTCAACGTGACCCGGAGTGTCGATGAGATTGAATTCGTATTCCTGACCGTCAGCGGCGTTGTAGGTCAGCGTAACGGCACGGGCCTTGATGGTAATGCCGCGCTCACGCTCCAGCTCCATGTTGTCCAGAAGCTGCTCCTCCATCTCGCGCTGGCTGACAGCGGAGGTGTTTTCCAGAATACGGTCGGCAAGTGTGCTCTTGCCGTGGTCGATATGTGCGATTATACAGAAATTTCTTATGTTCTTCTGTGGTACTGACAAATATATTCACTCCATTACATATACAGAATATCACGAATAATGCACGAAAGCGCGCTCTGAGCAAGCGCGCTTTCTATTTTTGCAAAGCAGGGAATCAATCAAAAATCATCGTCAAAGCCACTGTCTGCACCGGCAGTGTTCTGTGGTGCGGAATAATCGGCTCCTGCATTGTCAGAGGAGAAAAGGTCATCGCCGAGGTCGTCGTCCATTGCGTCGGCGGCGGCGTCCATAGCGCGGCTGTGCCGCTCGGCGGCATCTTCCGCTGCGCGGCGGGCTGCATTGGCTCGCTTGACGGCTGCGTTGGCACGCTGTGCCTTCTCTCTGGCAATTTCCGCAAGCTGAGAAACCTCACGGAAGGCCTGCTGCTGCTCGTATCCGTAGAGCTGCTGTGCCTTGTCCTTTGCGGAGTCAAGGTCGTTCTCCGCGGCGCGGGCCTCGGCAACGGCGTGGCGGGCAGCCTTTACAGCGCGCTCGGCGTTGTGCTCGGCTTCCTGTGCCTGCTTGCGCAGACGCTGCTCCTCAGCAAAAATCTCGTCGGGAGACATAGTCGCATAGCAGGGCTCCTCGGGGCGGGCGTAGTCCTCTTCGGGCTGCTCCTGCGGTGCCTCTGCACGGCGGTTGGCATTGCGCTCCGCAGCGTCCAGCGCATCGCTGTCGCCGTAGTGAATCATTCCGTCAACCTCTCTGCGGTCGGGGTCAAAGCCTGCCTCGCTGCCCTTGTTGGAAAGGAGAGTCCCAATGGCAAGGAAAAGACCGAAGAGAATGTCGGCAGCGGAAATGATGATAAACAGAAGAGGGTCACTGACCGTTCTGGTCTTGATCAAAAGGAAAATACCGACTGCTATAAGCAGAAGACCGACAATAAGATTAAGTACAATAACGCCGGAGGATTTACGTTTAGTCATCGTCAAAACACCTCAAAGTAAATTCAGAGAAATCAATATCGCTTCAGGCTGCGGTATTCATGGTCGGGCAGAAGACGCTTGCGGCGGTTGCCTCGGGTAACGCCGGTGTTGAATCTGCGCCTTGAGCCGGGATAAAGATTCATGCGGGGGGAGCGGTTTCGGAACATAACGGAAAGTATAACGCCGAAACCTGTAAGTATAATCGCCCAGCCGATGATGCCCATGATGATGCTGGCGGTATCGGTCTGCTTTTTCTGTGCTATGTACTGGGAAAGCTGACTGTCGTTGCTGGTGTAAAGGTCAATCTCCACATCAAGCGATGGGTCGATGGGCGCAGAGGTGACTGCTGTGTCGCCAACGGGTGCGGCAGCGGTGGTTGCGGCAGTGCCGACCACAAGATTGTACTTGGCGGTCTTGCCGCCAGCGGAGGCGGTTATAACAACTTCGCCGTCCTTAAGACCGTACACCTTGACGCAGGTGTTGCTCACCTTCTCGATGGAAGCAATGGAAGTGTTGGAGCAATTGAAAGAAGTGGCAACCGAACCGGGCATATCCTTGACAGTGATGTACAGGGAGGTGGACTTGCCAACGGCAACGCGCTTGCTGTTGGAGGTCTTGAAGGATATGGAGCCAAGGCTGTTGGTGGGGCTGGTGGAAATGACCAGCGTGGTGGTTGTGGTGGTTTTGGTGGTTTTGGCAGGGGTGGGGGCTGTTGCGGTGGTGCTTGAGGTAGTTACCGATTCCGCTGTAGTTGATGAATTGGTCGCAAAGGCGGACATCGGAAACAAAACTGTAAGAAACAGCGCAAATACCACTGCGGAAAGGAATTTTGCTTTCACCTGACGGTTTACCTCCTTGTGAAATCACATCAGCAGGGCAAAGAATGAAGTGGGTTTGCCAATGTAAACAGTGCTGTTTGTCAAGAAAACAGAAACACAGCATAAGTATTATCTATTATACCATATAGAACCGATTATTGCAATATCTATAAACAGTTAAGCAAATGAAAATAATAGGGCAGACCGGTTAGATTTTCTTTAGCGATATTGACACAGACAAAAGCTGCATGGTATTATTGAAATCGGCAGTTTTTTCATACTCGCGAAAGAGGTGTATTAGGATGCGGCAGGGTGATGAAATAGAGCTGACGGCACCGGACAAAGAGCAGGAAAATCAGCACAAGGATCACCGCCAGCGGGTGAGAAACAGGTTCAGAAAAGAAGGCCTGAAAAACTTCGAGCCGCATAATATTCTGGAGTTGCTGCTGTTTTTTGCCATTCCCCGCAAGGATACCAATGTGCTGGCGCATCAGCTTATCGACCGTTTCGGCAGTCTTTCAGAGGTGCTTAACGCACCCGCAGAGCGCCTGATGGAGATAAAGGGAATATCGGAAAACGCGGCAACGCTGCTGACGCTGATACCCGAGCTGTCTCGTGCCTATGTGGAAGACCTGGGCAAACGTCAGCCCATATCCGGCGTAGTCAAAATAAAGGAGTACCTGTTCGACATTCTCCGCAGCGAGGTTTCGGAAAAGGTAATGCTTGTGTGTATGGACAATCGCATGGATATGCTAAGTGCCGATATTATCAGCGAGGGCTCGGTGTCATTCTCAGTGGTTGATAAGCGCAGAATAATCGACATCTGCCTGCGGCACAATGCAACCAAGGCGATTATAGCACATAACCACCCAAGAGGTCGGGCAATCCCCTCTCAGGCAGACAAAGAGATGACAATAGGTGTCAGACAGGCACTTAATGCGTTGGACGTTGTGCTGGTTGACCATGTTATAGTGGCCACCGATGCCTGTTTGTCCATGGCAAACGATGACCGTTTCTCTGCGCTCTTCTGAGAAAATTTGTTTTATGTTGTTAGGATAAATGGAATCTTTGCAGAAGGATTCATTATGCCATCAAAGTAAGCAGCCTTACCATGCTGCCGGAATAAGGAAGATGAAGATTAATGAAAATATTATTTACAAGTGTCGGTAGACGTGTTGAGCTCGTTCAAGCGTTTAGAAATGCAGCAACCGAGCTTAACTGTGGTCTGACCATTATTGGCGCAGATATTGATGCCAGTGCTCCTGCACTGTATTTTTGTGATGAAGCACAAATTGTGTGCAGAATAAGTGATGCTGAGTATATCCCCATGCTTTTGAATATATGTAAAACGGAACAAGTGGATTGCCTGATACCAACCATTGACACCGATCTTTTATTGCTTGCGGAGAATAAGGGCTGCTTTGAAGCCATCGGAACCAAGGTTTTGGTTTCATCAGTGGATAAGGTGAGATTATGCCGAGATAAAAACCTGACATCCGGTTACTTTGCATCAATCGGGTTAAATGCTCCCCAGCCTGTGGACAGCATAGCAAAGTTTGAGCTTGCAGCGCAGAATGGTACACATGGGTTTCCTGCTTTTATCAAACCTAAAGACGGAAGTTCAAGCATCGATGCCTACAAAGTAGAGAATATTGACGATTTGAGGCTCTATGCTGAAAAGATTAAGGACTATGTAATCCAGCCGTTTATTTGCGGCAGAGAGTATACAATTGACATTTTTTGCGATTATGACGGTAATCCGGTGTATATTACCCCCAGAGAGCGTCTTGCTGTTCGTTCAGGAGAAGTGCTTAAAACACGGATAACGCAGAACGATACCATGATTTCAGAAATGCACAGGCTAGTTGCTGATTACAAACCCTGCGGTCAGATTACTGTGCAGCTTATCTGCGATCAAGTTACAGGCGAAAATTTCTATATAGAAATCAACCCGCGCTTTGGCGGTGGTGCTCCGCTGAGCATCAAGGCGGGTGCAGACAGCGCAAAAGCCGTTTTGAGAATGCTGAACGGTGAGAAGCTGACCTATATTGAAAAGGCTGCTAGAGACGGAGCCATATACAGTCGGTTTGACCAGAGTGTATGTGTAAATGAGGGACAGGTAAGTGATTGAGATTTCGTCAATGCTACAAGTTGCACAGCATCTGCAGGGGCTAAAGGCTATCGTGTTCGATCTTGATGATACCTTGTACAGCGAAAAGGAATATGTGCGAAGCGGATACAGAGCCATAGCAAAACAATTGCCGCAAGTCGAACAGATGGAGAAGAAGCTGTGGGCTGCGTTTGTTGATAAGAAATCAGCAATAGATGAGGTACTGACA
Organism: Oscillospiraceae bacterium; assembly: GCA_015065695.1. Classification (GTDB taxonomy): domain Bacteria; phylum Bacillota; class Clostridia; order Oscillospirales; family Acutalibacteraceae; genus SIG598. Next base: position 5,604 of record SVPT01000008.1, read on the forward strand.
GCTGAGGGCATTTATAGTGATGAGCTTAAGCAGATGTGTTTGTATGTGTATCGTTTTCATCAGCCGGATATTCATCTCTACACCGGTGTTTCAGAGCTTTTGCAATCACTTCGTTCGGAAGGGTTCCTTCTGGGCATTATCACAGACGGCAGACCCGAAGGACAACGGGCCAAAATTGAGGCACTTGGGCTTGATGCACTGGTGGATCACATTATTATAACTGATGAATTAGGCGGCATAGAGTACAGAAAACCGAACAGCATTGCATTTGTTCTAATGCAGGAGACTCTTGGCGTAGCCTTTGAAGAAATGTGCTACATAGGTGACAATATGGGCAAGGATTTTGTTGCGCCGGAAATGCTGAATATGAGAAGCATCTGGTTAAGAAATCCTGATGGTATTTATTATAACATTCGTTAACTGATACTAAATATAAAAGCAGCGTGATCGGAGTGATTACGCTGCTTTTTTGATGTATAGGACAGTTGCTTGAGGTGTAGTGACGCAGTCGGAAAAAATTAAGCTCCCGTGAGCATCGGCTTCACGGGAGCTTTGGAGGCGCCAACTAGATTTGAACTGGTGAATCGAGGTTTTGCAGACCTCTGTGCATAAACAAAGCTAGAACTGATAAAAATCTACTAGTTGCTGTGAAATTATCAGGTTTGCTTGCATAGCCAAAGAGCCGGTCTTACAGAACCATGCTTACTATCGATAAAATAATAGTATTCAACGAAATCACCATTGCAATTGATTAGTGTGGCATGTTGATTATCGTATCCGGGAGAACGAAGCCACCACCATGTCATATCGTATTCATCGTGGGAAAAGCTTCCGTTACCCAATGCGTAGTCGGTTGCTAGAGCGAGTCGATCTGTAACTACGCTTTCGCCTTCTAGAATGCCTTTTTGATTTGAAAAATACTTTTTTACTTCATTAATGCTAAGGCAAAAAATCTGATCCTCTGTATTACCTCCGCCGTCTGTATCATCATGCCACGGGTTTTCTTGAGTTTCATTCTCAACTGTACATATATATGCTTGTTCTTCTGCGCTGAAGGCACTGTTCTTAAAGTCATCGTTGAGCCAGTGCCTTAACGAGCTGGTTTTCCATGTGGTATACTCCCGTGTTTCATTGTAACTGACACAATCTAGGCAGTATTCAGAAATAATCAAAATTTTGTTTGATTCGCAGTCGAGCACTCGCCATTCAATTGCTTCACTGCCGTTAGAAAAGTCGTCATCCTGTTCATACGCGCCAAAAAGAATACAATCGTCAACGGAATACGACTTTGCAGGATCATAGTAACTACATTTGGCGTTCTTGTAGGTTCGGTTCGTGGTGGGCTGAAGAGCCGCCTGTCCGGTTAAAGAGGAAGATGATACTTGTGTGCCCATGTTGGAATCATCATCCTGATGAATAGCCGGATTTTGACCTGCAAGACAAGATGAGTTTAATCCATTGCATGAATTGCTGATCAGCAGCACAGCAAGAGTTGCAGCCAATATAACTATTGTGCCTACGAGCAACCAAACGATATCTATCTTGATGTATCGGCGGGGGGGGCTGTTTTCGTATGACTGTGAAGAGGGTATATTGGCTGAATTATGCTGCTGGTTGGATTTGCGGGATTTAGCGGTGTTATGTGATTTTGTTTCAGCGCGGTTTCTTTCTTGCTCCTGCATCTCCAGTGTTTTGCCGCAGTTAGGACAAACACCGCTGACAAATTCAACGCCGCAGCGAGTACAAAACTTGATCATGATATGTCTCCTTGCATAATGCTTTTTCAGCTGATGGAATGATTATAACTGATGAACAACCGGTCTTCAGAGATTGTTTCGCCATGTTGCTGCTAAATGAAATACAGGCGCCGATTCCTTATGGAGAGATATGCCTGACATGGATTAATCTGCAATCTGCACGCTGCAATACAGCAAAGAGATTGCAATGAGCTATATTCTCCTGCGGCCGCATTCGCAGCAGAAGGTTTCTCCCGGATGTATTGCAGTGCCGCACTCTTCACAGTACACCAAAGTGTTGAAGCGTGCTGCGTGCTTGCTCAGCATATACCAAAGAAGTATGCCCAGCAGCAGGAGGGACGAAATGACAATCATAGCAATTGCACCGCCGTCATTACCTCCTGTTGTACCCTTGGCTGATAATCTGGTGTCAACAATTCCATCGCCGTCACTGTCAACTTTGAGAACGGTCTTTCTCTTCAGTACAGTGGTGGTTTCAATTACTGTGTTGGGAGAAATAGGGACATCACTAATCTTCCTTGAATCGATATACAATCCGTCGCTGTTTGGGTAGCTTATGGAGTAGTCCATGACGCCTGTGTCATACCCGACAATTGTCAGATTGTAGTTGCTATCGTTTTGCAGTCTTAGAATCTTGCTCTCATTGTTGTTGCCGCCAAAGCTGATGGAGCCGAAGGAAGTACGATACCCCGAGCTGCCATCCACTGAAGAAAGTGTTTCTCCATTGGATGTTACATAGACGTCAACGGGACACTCTATCTTTATAAGTATCGAATACTGTCCGGCAATAGTTTCGGAGACATCGTCAAAGAAGAATGCGAGGTTATCAGCACTGGAAATATTGTAGAAATACCCATCGGTCGCAATGGCTTCGAGGAGGTTCTGTGCAGAGCTGTATTGCCAGCTTTCATTGTAGTCTTCTGCCATAAGGTTTTGGAAGAAGCCCAAAGTATAAATAATCACGCCGGAAGACTTAAGCTCGTCAGACATATCTATCAGTTCCTGTTTGAAATCGATTTCGTCATAGTAATTCTTTCCTGATTCATATGCATCGGCTACATCGTTGTTGACGTTGGGCAAACCGTCTGACATGAGTACTATTATCTTTTTGGAGGCTCCGCTGGTTGACAGTATTCTTTTAGCTTCGGTGAGGGCACCCATTGTATTAGTTAAGTTCCCGCTCTCGATTTTATCAATCTTCTCGGCTAATCTATCAGGGTCGTTTGTCAGGTCGCACACCATGGTTGCATAGGTTTCATAGGTAACAAGGGCTGCACACGAATTGTTGCCGACCGATTGATATACGAACCTTTTGGCGGCTTCTTTTGTCTGTTCTAACGGTTCGCCGTACATACTGCCGGAAACATCCAGGACAAGAACGATGTCACGGTCATCATAGTCAGTGACAATCGGCAGATCGACAGGCAATGTGTAAGATTGATCGTCAGAGTCAGCAGGCGGCACAATTGCATCAAACAAATGATTCAGTGAGTCGAAATCTCCATTGCCTGCATTCGTAATATCTACTTTTGCATAGAAAGGGGCTTCGCCAACCATGTAGAGAAGATTTGCTATATTTTTTTGGTCTTCGATTATTCTCTGGCTGAGGTTAGTCAGCTTTTCGTCGCCCGAAGATGCAGCTATAAGCAACTGGTCATTCATTGCATAAACAGAATAGCAATACATTTTCAGTATGGATTGTATTCTGAGCAGCGTTTCTGGATCTGAGCCGTTTTCTTCCAGCGCTTTGGCGATATAGCCGGCGGCTTCTTTCATTAATTGTTCACTGATTGCACAAATAACTAATGCTTCCAGCTTTGCAGCTGAGGAAGCAAATATTTCTTTGTTGTAGGAAATGGACAAGGGCTTGGAAATATCCCAGACCGCAGTGTAGAATGCCCAGTGATTGACAACTGGGGTCTTTGATATTAGATAATCGTTGCCGTAATCAATCAGTTTTGGAATGCCTTGTTTACAGATTTCCTGATAATATGCTGCAAGAGCATCGCCATCGTTCTTTTTGCGTGCTCTTTCGATAGCTTTATAAAGATCTGGAGAATTTTTCTGAAGTCTGGTCTTATAGCCTACCTCATCAAGATACTCATCAGAAAACACTTCGTTGAAAAGCAGCTTCATATCATTGCTGACCGAAGCTATTTTCTGTGTGGATTTATATATGTTGTATGAAAGTGCTGCAATATCCAACACTTTCTGTGTGCCTTTCAGTGCGTTGGATTTTTGGTCGTATTTATCAGATAATTCCTTGAAAGTCAGTTCGTTGGTCAAACTGTTGTCGAGATCCTCTGTCATTTTGAGCAACTCGCTTTGGGGAACATTTCCTGACGCTGATTCAATATTTGCTATCTTTTTTAGGTTTAAATCGGAGGTTTTTTTGTAATATTTATCGAATAATTCATTGTATGCGTCATATTCATCCGATTTAGTATCCAGGATGTTTTCAATGACAATCCCGCCAATATCGGAATTTGCTTTATTCACGGTGGATAAATATTCATTATAGAGCAGTTGTTGAATAGTTGTATCCTTCGAAATGTCGACGTTAAGTATTGTCCATATGGCATCTTCATAGTAATCTGCCATCTGAACAGTGAACAAGTCGTGCTCATATCCATAAAGCAAGTCAAGTCCCATGCTGCAGACCAATAACAAATTCAGATCCAAGTTATCATAATCGTCGTAAAATACATTACCCCTTTCGATAGTATCATGGAACGCTAAAATAACTTCAGACATAGAGATATCGACAGCATTGACATACAGCAGAGGATTTCCTGAATTGGGGCATACTATACAGGTGGCACCCAGAAAAGAAAACAACTTATTTGCGTGAACCAGACGCTGATCATTATAATCAATGACATCAATATAGCTAAAATTTTCATAAGGGGTGTCGCTTATATTACCTTTTTTTACATTAATGGTTACTTCGCGGATTCCGTTCATTAATACAACCTCTTTGGCTGTATTCTTGGTAACGGCAAAATTGGTCAATGACGAAGCATCGGTTACATTTATCAGTACACTGTCGTTGTACTGGTAAAGCTTGGTCGAAAAATCGTTACCGAGATTGGATGCGGCTCGGATGTCAATTTCCTTTACATATGATGACATTCCGACAGTCTGAGCTGAGAATATCGGGGCGAAAACTGATGACAGTATTACTGTTGCGATAATTATGGAAATAATCTTCCTTGGTATAGCTCTTTTGTTCATGTATTAGACCTCCCTCAATAAAGTTGATCCAGCACATTCAAATACACATCGTCAACGTGGCCGCTTAATGCATTGAGTAAATCTTCCTCCGGAGTGAACTGCCATCCGTTGTCATTGTTTTCAATGGCGATTTCCACAGTTTCCGAAGTCATTTTGGGGGTAAACAGAATACGGGCAGCCAGTTTTCGACTCAGCTTTCTTTTGTTTTTTTCATAATCAAGAATGCTGTTGTTCGGTGTATTGCTGATTCTTTTCAATGTTGTATAGAGCGCCTTTTCATAGTCAGGAGAGGTAATCTGCAGCATAACAGTACCGGAGGTCTCACTACTTTCAGTTATCTCCAATACTTTAACTGTGGTGCGGTACAGGAATACTTTGCTCAAAGTCGAGTTCTTTTGCCCGAGATCTGCTCCGCTGATGTAGTTGATCATTCTGCTGCCGTTGATCCGACTGCCGCTCTCTATTCCTTTGTCCCGGACAGAAAGAGAAACAAAAAATACAGCTGCTGCCAAAAGCACAGCGACAATCAGAGAACCTGTCACTATCGTGATAGTTTTCAGGGTTTTCTTCAGAATGGCGGTTATCTTGTCTGTGTCAATACCAAGTGTGGTTCTTTTCAGTTTTGTGCCGCACTCGTCACAGAAAACGGCAGAACGTATTTGCACGGTTTTATTGCAATATGGGCATGTTTTCATTATGTATACACCTCATTTGTATTCTGCATGATCGGTTAAAAAACATAGTATGAACTGCATAAGCCGGTTTGCGTCGTGTTGTTGTGTTTAATTGACAATCCATTATGGTGCTCTGAAAACCAAAAAATGCAGCAAAATACAACTAATTGCATATATTTACTGTAGCATATATAACTGAAATTGTCAATACTTGTGCACTTTGCATTGATGGTTTATGTGGTGCTTTGTGAACAATCTGTAATGCAAAGGTGTTATTGCAGTGATTTGGGCTTGCGTTATGTTGTGCAGGTTGTGCGGGCAGCTGTCACAATACCTTAACGTGTGAATAAGTGTAAGCAGATGAATAAAATGGAAAAAACCCTGAATTTGCGCATAGATATGCGTAAATTCAGGGTTATAATTGGAGGCGCCAACCAGATTTGAACTGGTGAATCGAGGTTTTGCAGACCTCTGCCTTACCACTTGGCTATGGCGCCAGATGGTACAAAACGACGCCGCGGCGTCGTTTTGTACGTCATTTGGAGCGGAATACGAGGCTCGAACTCGCTACCTCCACCTTGGCAAGGTGGCGCTCTACCAGATGAGCTAATTCCGCAAATGGTGCTTCCGGTCGGAGTCGAACCAACGACACGAGGATTTTCAGTCCTCTGCTCTACCAACTGAGCTACAGAAGCATATGGCGACTCAGAACGGGCTCGAACCGTCGACCTCCAGCGTGACAGGCTGGCGTTCTAACCAACTGAACTACTGAGCCAAATCAGGCAATGAATCGAACAATGAATCTCTCCTTGCAGCCCCTAGAGTGTCCGCTGAAAGCTGCCGGAGAACCGAGCCGTTTTCGTTGCTTGAATAATATAGCACATCGCAAGCGCGATGTCAAGCATAATTTTTCTTATTCCGGAAATATTTTTTTTAGAGCAGAAAATTTCCCGAAAGTGTCATAGCAGACCGCATGGAAATAACGCAAAATCATAAAATTATCAGCGTGGCACTTGATATTTCTGTGCAGTAGTGATAGACTGTAGGTGCAGCCGTATATATAATATATTTAGTATAGATTACAACCTGTCTGGAATCAGACTTATTGACATACAAGGAGGAAAACCGAAATGGCAAAAATGATAGTTGACTGGAAAACCATCTACGGATTTGTTGAGGACGCTTTTGTCGGGTCAGGTGTGCCCCGTGAGGACGCGGCAATTTGCGCAGATGTGCTTCTGGAATCGGATAAGCGCGGCATCGAATCCCATGGTGTCAACCGCTTCAAGTCCATCTACATCGACCGAATCAAGGCTGGTATACAGAATCCTGTAACGGAATTTGAAATAGTCAGAGAGACCCCCACTACCGCAGTGGTGGACGGACATGACGGCATGGGTCAGGTCATCGGTGTAAAGGCGATGCAGCTTGCCATAGACAAGGCGAAAATGTACGGCATGGGCATGGTGGCAGTGCGCAATTCCTGCCATTACGGCATCGCAGGTTACTATTCATCCATGGCAATCAAGGAAGGAATGATTGGTATTACCGGCACCAATGCCCGCCCCTCCATTGCTCCCACATTCGGTGTGGAAAATATGCTTGGCACCAACCCGCTTACCATAGGCTTTCCTACAGATGAGGAATTTCCGTTTATTCTCGACTGCGCCACCTCCATCACACAGAGAGGCAAACTGGAGTATTTTGCGCGTATGGATAAGGACACCCCCAGCGGCATGGTCGTGGGCAGAGACGGCGAGGCAATGACCGACACCAAGCATATTCTGGAGGGGCTCAATACAGGAGAAGCGGCACTCGCGCCCCTCGGCGGCATAGGCGAAGAGCTGGCAGGCTACAAGGGCTACGGCTATGCGACTGTCGTGGAGGTGCTGTCTGCCGCGCTGCAGCAGGGAAACTATCTGAAGATGCTCACCGGCATCGGTGCCGCAGGCGAGAAGGTGCCCTACCATCTGGGTCACTTCTTCATCGCCATCGACACCAATGCGTTCATGGGTCTTGAGGAATTCAAAAAGACCGCAGGCGAAATCATGCGAGAGCTGCGTGCTTCTCAAAAAGCACCCGGACAGAGCCGCATTTTCACCGCAGGCGAAAAGGAATACGATGTGTGGATGGAGCGCAAGGACAGCGGCGTACCCATCAACGAATCGGTGCAGAAAGAAATATCCGCTATCCGCGATGAGCTTGGTCTGACACAGTATGTATTTCCGTGGGATTGAATGGCGTTGAGTTAATCAAGAAAAATCCGCGCCTCAACCACACAAGGAGGTAACAGAAAATGAAAAAATCACTGCTTCTCCTTATCCTGACCTTGCTGCTTGCCGCCCTCATGCTGTGCGGCTGTACGGAAAAGGACATAGGCAGGGATATGGACGCAATAAAGACCCATCTCTCTTCCTATGGCGAAGAATATGAAAGCTTCCGGAACTCAGAGCGGCTGGCGGTGTTGCGCCACAATGCCACCGCGCAGGAGTTGGAAGCATGGTTTGCCTTTGTCGAAAAGACCCGCGCAGGGCGTCCCGCCAGTGTTGATATGGTGTACTTTACCGACGAGGGAGACCCTATTCTGCTCTACCTGCACTACGACGGAAACGACTATATGCTGGTCGCCGACACCACAAGGGATCACTTCGGTACACCCACCGTCAGCAGCGTGAAATACTCAAAGCTGGTGGAAATTACCGAGGAATCAGAAAACGGTAGGACGATGTACCACGCCATTCTCGCCAATAAGGAGTATGAGTCTATTGAAGAGCTTCAAGCCGTCTGGAAATGGCTCACCACCGAATACCCCTCCGGCTTTGATGATGTAGATACGGAATATCAGCCCTTCCCATATGAGCTATTCAGAGTGCCAACAGATGCAGAGTAAACGCAACCTCTCCGTCCATATAATTCCATATCATTCAATAAAGCGAAAAAACAGCCGAGTGGTTTCCGCAAAGGGAATCACTCGGTTGTCTTTCTCCATAAGCAACGCAGGAACGCATCACTGTACCACCCGCCCGTCGCTCATAAATACGGTGCGCCCCGCAACCCGCTTCGCCTGCTCCATGCTGTGGGTAACCAGCACCACAGTCAGCCGCTCGCGCAGACGAAGCATCAGCTCTTCGATAAGTCCTGTGGAGCGGCTGTCCAGCGCACTCGTTGGCTCGTCCATCAGCAGTACCTCAGGCTCAACAGCCAGCGCCCGCGCAATGCATAGCCTCTGCTGCTGCCCGCCGGAAAGCGTCCCAGCGGGCTTTTTCAGTCGGTCGCGCACCTCGTTCCACAGTGCCGCATCGCGCAGTGCCCGCTCCACTGCCGCGTCAAGCCGCTCTCCGCTGCCCGCACCCTGACAGCGCAGCCCGAAAGCCACGTTGCCGTATATGCTCATTGGAAAGGCGGCAGGCGACTGAAACACCATGCCCACCCTGCGCCGCAGACTGTCGGTGTCTGCCATATGCAATATGTTTTCTCCGTCCAGCAGCACCTCGCCGTCTGCGTGCCACTCGCCAGCCAGCTCACCTATGCGGTTGAGTGTCCGCAGCAGGGTGGACTTTCCGCAGCCGGACGGTCCTGTTATCGCAGTGACCTGCCGCTCGGGTATACCAAGATTGATGCTGTGCAGCACCTCGGTGCCGTCAATGCGCACAGTAAGCCCGCGCACGGTAATCTTATCCATTTCGCTCCCTCCTCCTGTGGCAGTATATGCCGCGGAAGAGGAAGATAACAAAACAGCAGTGAATCTTTGTTGGATTATTCATCGGGTCGCATACCATACCCCGCTAAATCCTCCCGATGCGAAACCCCTCGTCAGGCATAGGACAGCCGCACAGCACCAGCACCGCCCCAATGACCAGTGCTGTGTGAAGCCCGCACCCCGCCTCGGGCAGCAGAGCCACCTCCGCAGGGTCAAAAAACTCGCCCGAGAGAGTGGGCACACTGCGCTGTACCGACATCCACAGCCGATCGCCCTCGTTGGAGGAAAGGGCAAAGGTGTCGCTGAAATTGCTGCCGCAGCAGAATGCCGGGCAGGGCGAGCCCGCAAGTGCCCTGCGCAGCCGTGCGCTGTCGGAGGCAAAGACCAGCCGTGTGCAGAAGGCAGGTGAGATAGTGCCGTGCCCTGCCGCGCAGTCAGCCGCCGCCAGAATGGCATAGCGGGCATCGGGCTGCTCGCTCCGCCCAAGTGTGTGTATGCGGAAACTGCTGCCCCGCGGGCAGTCGCCGTTGTCGGCAGTGGTGTCGGTGTATACATTGCCGTAGGGCATAAGACTGGCTGCAAGCATATCAATAAAGCCGGAAGGTTGTCCGCAGGGAACGGCAATTGCTGTCATGGGGCTTCATCTCCGATAAAAAAGCTGTGGCAGTATTGTTTGTCGCAAATTGGTACATTATGCACTGCACAAAGGGTGCCGACCAAGTAAATAATTCACGTTATCCGATTGACATATTCACAATCTTGTGCTATCCATTAATAGATGTATATATAAACAAAAACAGGAGGAACAATGCTATGCTTAAGCTGGTTGTTGGCGGAGCGGGTGCGGGAAAAACATGGTGGACGCGGCAGCAGATAAAGAAGCTCATTGATGAGGGTGAACACCCTGTGCTGCTCGTGCCGGAACAGTTTTCCTTTGAGAGCGAACGTGCCATGCTGGATTTGCTGGGCGCGGCTGATGCAAAGAAAGCCGAGGTGCTCAGCTTCAGCCGTCTTGCAGAGCAGATTGCCCGTCTGACAGGCGGCTGCGCAGGTACACCCATAGACGACTGCGGCAGAGCTGCTGCCATGACTGTTGCCCTTTCGCAGATAAGCGGACAGCTTGAGCTGTACCGCTCAGAGCGCCCCTCTTCGCTTACCGAGCATCTTCTTGACGCGGTAAAGGAATTTAAGGTGTGCGGAATCACCGCACAGCAGCTTGCCGATACCGCAAAGGACGAGGGGGCTTCCGTCGCCCTCAGACGCAAGCTGCGTGACCTCTCGCTCATCTACGCCGCCTACGAAGCCACTGTCGCCCAGGCTTACACCGACCCCATGGACGACCTGGAGCGTCTGTCGGCAGGACTGGACGAAAGCCGCTATTTTGAGGGCAGAACGGTGTTCATGGATTCCTTCCGTGGCTTTACCGGGCAGGAGCTTAAGGCGATAGAGCGCATAATCTCGCAGGCGAAGCTGTGCGTTATTACCATATGCTCCGAAGAATACAGCAGCGACAGCACAGCCGATACCGGCCTCTTTGCCGTAACCAACGCATCTGCCGCAAAGCTGGTGGCAATTGCAAAGCATCACAGTGTTCCGGTGGCTGAGCAGGAAATACTCACCGAAAGACCCCGCTTCAAAAATCCCGCCATTGCCGCTGTGGAAAGCTCTGTGCTTCGTGAAGAGCATAACCCGTATACCGGCGAGCACAGCGATAAGGTGACAATATACTCAGCCGACGGTCGATATGATGAGGCGGAATATTGCGCCCGGGAATGCCGCCGCCTGATACGCGAGGAGGGCTATAGCTGCTCGGACATCGCCATCATCGCACGTTCCGCGGAGCGGTATGCCGAACTGGTCAGCGATGCCATGGCAGTGCAGGGTGTGCCCTGTTTCATTGACCGACGGGTCGATGCAGCCGACAGTACCCTGATGCAGTTTGTAATCGCCGCGCTGGAGGTGTCGCAAAGCTGGCAGACCGACACTCTCCTGCGCTGGATAAAAACCGGACTGGTGGACGGTATCGACTCCAACGCCGCCGACCTTATCGAAAATTACTGCTTTGTCTGGGACATCAAGGGCAGAGCGTGGAGAGAGCCCTTTGCCGATAATCCCGAGGGCTTTGCCCCGGAGATAACCGAGGAGCAGGCGCAGCAGCTTGAGGTAATCAACGCCGCAAGGGAGCGCGCCGCAGAGCTGCTCGGTCGCTTCTGTGAGAGAATGCGCAACTCAGGCGGCAGAGGTCGTGCAATGGCAATATATCAGCTTCTCATCGAAGCAGGTGCGGACAAGCGGCTGGGCATACTGTGCAAGAGCCTGCCGCCCGCACTGGCAGAGGAGCAGGACAGGCTGTGGAATACCCTGATGGCACTGCTCGACCAGGCTGCCCTCATCACCGACGAATGTACCATGGACACAGCCGAATTTTGCAGCATAATGACCATGATGATCGACCGCTGCGATATTGGACGTATACCGCAGGGGCTTGACGAAGCGGTTTTCGGTGCCGCGGACCGCATACGCACAACCGCCCCACGCGCAGTTTTCGTTCTGGGGGCAATGGACGGAGAATTTCCTGCCGCACCTCCGGGCAGCGGCGTGTTCACCGATGACGAGCGTGTGTGTCTGCGCAGCCGTCTGGGTCTGGAGGTGGCAGAGCCCCTTGAGCGCCGTCTGCTTGAGGAACGCTTTCTGGTGTATTCCGTACTCAGCAGCGCAAGCGAGCGGCTGTATCTGACGTGGGTGTCCGATGGCGAGGAAGAACAGCAGAGCGAGTGCGTCAGAGAGGTGCTGGCTTGTGTGCCTAATGCAAGAAAGCTCTCCGCGCAGGATACACTGACCGCAGAGCTTGTTGAGAGCAGAGCTGCCGCATATGAACTGGCAGCCCGCTGCTGGCGTAGCGACCCTGCCGCCGCCCGCCGTCTGATGGAATTGGTGGGCGAGGACGAGGCATATGCACCGCGCATCAGGGCGGTTGAGCGTGCCGCGGATTGCAGGCTGCCCAATCTTTCCTCGGGAGAGGCAGCAAAGCGCATGATTGGAGGAAAGATGAGGGTGTCTCCCTCGCAGCTTGAAAAATATGAAACCTGTCCCTTTATGTATCTCTGCTGCTATGGCTACAGGCTGAGACCCCAGCGCAGGGCTCGTCTTGATAATCTTGCGGCAGGCGAGGTGACCCATTTTGTTCTGGAACGCATATTCATGCAGTTCCTTGCCGACAACGCAGAGAGCATAAAGAAAGATAAATGCGCCGCCTTTGCCGCCTTTGCTTCGCAGAGGGAAGAGGTGGGCAAAAAGGTCAGGGCACTGCTCGCGCAGTATCTTGACGAATGCATGGGCGGCAGACAGGGCAAGAGTGCTTCCTTCCTGAGCAAGCTGCGCCGCATGGCAGACGGTCTTACTATGATGGTACTGAACACCGCCGAGGAATTTTCAAACAACGATTTTATAATGGACGGCTTCGAGGTCGGAGTGGGGGAAGAGAGCGGCGAAGTATTCGCCACCCTGCCCGGGAATAACACCGAAGTGGTCATCACAGGACGTGTTGACCGTGTGGATACCTGCCGCCTTCCCGACGGCAGAAAGCTGCTGCGTGTGGTTGACTACAAAAGCGGAACCAAGGACTTCAGGCTGAGCGATGTGTGCAGCGGCCTTAGTATGCAGATGCTTGTGTACCTTGACCGCCTGTGCAGTGAAAGCAAGCGGTACAGGGGCTTCGACCCTGCGGGCGTATTCTATGCCAAAGCGTTTTCCGGCACTATCCCCGTTTCTGCGGCTTCGGTAGGTGATGAAGACATCAGCGGCGACAGAGCAAAGGAACTCAAACGCAGGGGAATAGTGGTCGATGACGAAGAAACCCTTGAGGTGTGCCGCGCCATGGAGCATGACATTGCGGGTGTCTATATCCCCGCAAAGCTGACAGCGAAAAACACCCTTAGTCAGCGTGAAAGCAAGGTGTGCCACCCGGAAAAATTCCGCACAGTGCAGGAATATGTGCGCTGGCGCATCATGCAAACCGTCCGCGCCGTGGTGAACGGACGCTTTGAGCCGTCGCCCATGCAGAGCGGTCAGAAATCGCCATGCGAGTATTGCGACTATGCCGCGGTGTGCCGCTACGAGGGCGGCGTGCGCTATTCACTCAAGCTGGAAAAAGGCACCGAGCCCACCGATGTAATGACAGAAATAATGCAGAACGCTGAAAAGGAGGAGAGTACCGATGAGTAAGTGGACAACCGAACAGAAATGGGCGATAGAAGCGCGTGGCGGTACTCTGCTCGTGTCTGCGGCCGCAGGCTCAGGCAAAACAGCAGTGCTTGTCGAGCGTGTCGCGGAAATTCTGTGCGATGAAAAGGACGAGACCGATGCCGACCGCCTGCTCATTGCCACATTCACCCGTGCCGCGGCGGAGGAACTGCGCTCACGCCTTACCGAAAAGCTGTCGGAGCGTATCCGTGAAATACAGCAGCCTGCGTCAAGAATGAGACTACGCCGTCAGCAGCTTCTTCTGCAGAAGGCGCAGATAGGAACAATACACGCATTCTGCGCCGCCTGCCTGCGCGAGTTTTTCGCGCAGGCGGGCATCACCCCAGATTTTCGCATCATGGTGGACGGTGCGGAGCTTGAATTGCTTCGTCAGGAAACTGCCCATCAGCTTGCGGAGGAATGTTTTGAAAGCAATCAGCCTGTGTTCGTTTCTCTGCTTGACCTGTTAGGAGAAGAGCGCAATGACGGTGCGGTAGAGGAGCTTATTCTGAGGATTGACCGAATGGTCAGTGCGTTCGTTTCGCCGGAGGACAAGCTGGCGGAAATTGCTCAAAACTGCAGCGGCAATGCCTCGGTAAACGACTCTGCCTGCGTAAAGTGGCTGCTTTCCTATGCAAAGGACATCTGCGGTTATATGCAGCGGCTGTACGCACGCTGCGTGTATCTTGTGGAGGCTGAGGCAGAGCAGGTGACGCAGGGCTTGATGAAGTTGGCGCAAGAGGAGTACGATGCCCTGTGCCACCTCACCGAAGTAATGGGCGAGGGCGATTGGGACAAGGCGAGACAGGCCTGGCTGCAAATAAATTTCAGGACTGTGTCCAAGAAAATGAAGGAAAACTTCGATGCGCAGGAGGAGTTTCTTGCCGTTCGTGACCGCGTGAAAAAGATATGGGGCGACAGCAAGCGGCTGGGCGGCATCTTCAATACCAACGCCGAGGGCATCGCCCGTGACGACCTGCAGCAGGCCGCCCCCCTGAGTGAGCTGTGCCGTCTGGTCAGCGAGTATCGCAGACGTTTTGCCGAAAAAAAGCGAGAACGCCGTATGCTCGACCCCGATGACCTGGAGCATATGACAGCCGCGCTGTTTACCCGCCGCGAGGGTGACAAACTGCTGCGCACCGACATTGCCCGCACAGTCGCACAAAGGTATAAATATATCCTGCTTGATGAGTATCAGGACACCAACTACACGCAGGACGTCATATTCCGTGCAATTTCCCGGGAAGAGGGAGATGAAATAGACATCGGCAGCAATATCTTCATGGTCGGTGACGTAAAGCAGAGCATCTACCGCTTCCGCAAGGCAGTGCCAAGGCTCTTTATGGACCGCCTGAAGAGCTTTGCGCCCTATGACGAGAACAACACGGAATATCCCGCGAAGATCGTCCTCGGAGCCAACTTCCGCAGCCGTCCCGAGGTTACGGAAACGGTCAACTTTCTCTTCTCCCAGCTTATGACCGAGGAGCGTGGCGGCATCGACTACAACGACGGTCAGCAGCTTTACAGCAGAAACGATTTTGCCCAAGCTGAGGGCATGGAGAGTGAACTGCACATCATTTGCGGCAGCGCTGCCGAGCAGGACGAAACAACGGACATCGTGGAGGCACGCTACTGCGCCCGCATGATAAAGCAGATGCTGGCAGACGGCTTCTCTGTCTCCTGCAAAAAGGACGGCAAGCCCGCCCTGCGCCCCGCAAAGTACGGCGATTTCTGCATCATGCGCAGCAGCGTGCGCGGCGGTCATGGCGATGCCTTCATCAGCCAGATGGCAGAGCTGGGCATACCCATCGCCATAGGCACCGACAGCGGCTTCTACTCCGCATCAGAGGTGCGGCTGATGCTCTCACTGCTGCGTGCGATTAACAACCCGCTGGGCGATGTTGCTCTGACAGCAGCACTGCTTTCACCTGTGTTCGGCTTTGATTGTGATATGCTTGCGCTTGTCAAGGAATACGGACGAAAGCGACCTGTGTATAGCTGCTTGTGCAATGCCGCAAAGGAGCAGGGCTCATTGGCAGAACGCTGTGCCGAGGTGGTGGACACCCTGCACCGCTGGCGAGAGCTTGCCTGTGTCATGTCCTGCGACCGACTCATTGCGGAGATATACAGGGAGAGCGGTCTGCTTGCCGCTGTGCAGGCGATGCCGGGCGGCGCGGGCAGAAAGGCAAACCTCCTGCAGCTTCAGGAGCAGGCAAGGGAATACGAAAGCAGCGGCTTCAAGGGGCTTACCCGCTTTATCCGCATGACCGACCGTGCCATAGAACAGGGCACAGACAAAGCAACCGCTCTCGTTGCCTCGCAGAACAGTGTTTCGGTAAGAACCATACACAGCGCAAAGGGTCTGCAGTTTCCTGTGTGCATCATCTGCGGTCTGGGCAATTCCAACCGCCGCATGGGCGACAGCACAGTGGAAAGGAATGTGCTGTTCAACAGCGAACTGGGCCTTGGCGTGCAGCAGCGTGACGGCGTGCGCCGCATACGCTATCGCACCGCCCGCTTCAATGCCGTCAGACTGCGTGAAGAAAGCGAAGAGCTGGACGAGAAGCTGAGGGTGCTGTATGTGGCAATGACACGCCCTGTCGATAAGCTGATAATGGTAACGACAATCCAGCGCAATTCCAGCGTGGAAAGCAGCACAAGCGCACTGCGCTATATGGTCAGCGATGATGGGGTAGACCCCATGTCGCTGGATTTCCACAATGTCTGCGACAGGTGGATAATGGCAAGCGCAGTCCGCCACCCCGATGCCAAGGTGCTGCGAAGTCTGGCAGGGCTGACGGATATTTCCCTGCTCAAGGCAAGTGTCCCGCTTAAGGTGACAGTGCTTGACGAAACCGACCCTCTGCTGCTTAAGGGCGAGAAGAACACAGCCGAGGAAACTGACGAACAATCCGCTGAATATGCCTTTGCGGGGCGGGAGGACGAGCTGCGCCGCAGAATGGATTTCCGCTGTGGAAAAAAACTGCTGCAGGACGTGCCCGCCAAGGTCACCGCCTCCGAGGTGCATCGCCACCGAAAGGGCATGACTGCGGTCACACGCCCCTCCTTCGCCAAGAAAGGCGAACTTACTCCCACTGAGAGAGGTACCGCGCTGCACAGATATATGCAGTTCTGTGATTTTGACAAGGCAAAGAGCAGTCCCGATGACGAACTGGAGCGTCTGCTTGCAGGCGGATTCCTCAGCGAGCGCGAGGGCAAGGCTGTCCGTGGTGAGCTGAAAAAGGTCAGGACATTCTTTGAGAATACCGCCACGCTGCTTGCTCAGGCAGAGTATATGGAACGTGAGTGGAGATTCACCGCCGCCCTTGAGCCTGAGCTGTACGGGCTGTTCATGCAGGACGCATCGCCGGAAGAAAGGGCTGCCGCAATAGAGGCGCTCAGACAGAGCGGGAAAACTGTGGTAATTCAGGGCGAATGTGACCTGCTGCTGATGATGAAGGACGAGGCGGTGGTCATCGACTACAAGACCGACCATGTAACCGACAGCAGCGAACTTGCGGAGGAATACAAAGCGCAGGTGCAGCTTTACGCAGGCGCGGTCAAGGCTGTGACTGGTCTGCCGGCAAAGCGCTGCTATCTCTACTCGTTCACGTTAGGACAACTGATTCAGGTGTGATTTTGGAAATAACAATAAACAAGCGAAAGGCGGAAACCAACATGAAATGGGACGCAGAAAAATACCTGCGCTTTGAGAAACAGAGAACACAGCCTTCTCGTGACCTTGCAGCGCGTATTTCCGATACCGAAGCAAAAAGAGTGCTGGACGTAGGCTGTGGACCGGGAAACAGCACCGCTGTGCTGCAGGAGACCTTTCCCGCTGCCGCAGTCACCGGCTGCGACTTCTCCGAGGAAATGCTTGAGAAGGCAAGAGCAACCTACGGTGACAGAATGGAATTTCTGCGCTGTGATGCCTCCTGCGAGCTGCCGCAGCTTGGCAGGGGATGGGATGTGGTATTCTCCAATGCCTGTATCCAGTGGCTGCCCGACCACCGCAAGGTGTTGTCGGATATGATGTCGCTGCTGCGCCCGGGCGGCGCGCTGGCGGTGCAGATACCATACAACTTCAGCGAGCCGATACACACCGTCATCTGCGAAAGGGCAGCACAGCCCGAGTGGCAGGCAAAGCTGGGCGGCGAGGTGCGCTCCTACGGAATGCTCACCACCGCAGAGTATTGCGCCATTCTCCAGCAGCTTACCACCGACTGGGAGGTATGGCTGACCAGCTATATGCACATACTCCCCTCATACGAAGCCATTCTGGACTGGTATCGTGGCACGGGGCTGCGTCCCTATCTCGCTCTGCTGGACGAAGCGGACGGACAGCGCTTCGAGCAGGAGGTGCTGGAGGGCATAAAGAAGGGCTATACACAGCTTCCCGACGGAAGCGTGCTGTTCCCGTTCCCGCGCCTCTTCCTTCTGGCTCACCGCACAACATAATAACCGCAAAAATAAGCCGGTCTCCCCACCTGTCGGAGACCGGCTTATTTGTAACAAAAGTGTGATATTTGGCGGGGTTTACTTGACATCAGTTTTGTAAATGTGTATCATTTTTTCATGCGTGGTAAATATAGTATATATTATAGTATACTGTGGTACTGTGCCGTATTGTGCCGAAACTCAAATCAGTATCACATTGACTTTCGTAATGAAAGAGGCAGCCAATGTCATTAAGCAGGAAGAAAACAAAGAATAACAGGTCCGGCAGCAGCTTTGACACCCACAGCTACGACCTGCCGTCAAAGGAGCTTTATGATCGTCTCGCCGAGATGCAGCCCGAAATCGAGCGGGTGTGCGCGGAGGTACCGAAGAAGAGGCTGTTCAGCTTTATAAAGCGTGTTTTTGACATCGTCTTTTCCGTCATCGCGCTGATATTGCTGTCGCCTCTGTTTTTAGTAATATCCATTGCTGTCCGCCGCTCAGGGCCGGGCGGTGCGATATTCCGTCAGCCCCGTGTGGGTCTCAGGGGCAAGGTGTTCACCATGTATAAGTTCCGCACCATGACCGAGAATGCAGAGTCCATGCTGCCCGACATCGTCGAGCGCAACGTGGGTATAGGGCCGATGTTCAAAGACCCCAACGACCCCCGCCTTACCCCACTTGGTGAAATGCTGCGCCGCTACAGCATAGACGAGCTGCCTCAGCTTGTAAACATTCTCCGCGGAGAGATGAGCTTCGTCGGTCCGCGCCCCCCGCTGGTCAGCGAGGTGGTGCAGTACAAGCCGGAGGAAACCGTCCGCCTGTCGGTCATCGGCGGTCTGACCTGTAGCTGGCAGGTGCATCGCAAGCGTGAGGCGGATTTCTACGAGTGCCTTGCGTATGATAAGGAATATATCGAAAAACGCAGTCTTTTTCTCGACCTGCTGCTGATACTGCAGACCTTTGGCGTGGTATCAAAGGGCGAGGGTAGATAACAATAAAATTGTGTGAATAGGGAGAAAGAAAAATGAATCTTGTACTGCTTTCAGGAGGATCGGGGAAGCGGCTGTGGCCGCTGTCAAACGATGTTCGTTCCAAGCAATTTCTCAAGCTGCTGACCGACGAAAACGGACAGAGGCAGTCCATGGTACAGCGGGTTTTCAGCCAGATAGAAGAGGTGTGCCCCGATTCCAATATCGTTGTAGCCACCAGTGAATCTCAGGCGGACCCCCTGCGCAATCAGCTTGGTCAGGGAGTGGAACTGGTGCTTGAGCCGGAGCGGAGAGACACCTTCCCCGCCATCGCTCTTGCCTGTGCTTACCTTGAGAGCAAGAAGCAGCTTTCAAGGGACGAGGTGGTCGTGGTAATGCCCGTTGACCCCTACACCGAGCTGGGCTTTTTCCGCACCTTTGCCGATATGGAAAAGGCTGTGCAGAGTGACTGCGCCGAGCTGGTGCTGATGGGCATACGTCCCGCTTTCGCATCGCCCAAGTACGGCTATATGACCTATGAGTGTGACGGTGACAGCTTCCTCACGCCGAGTGTGCCCAGAAAGGTGACAGGCTTTGTGGAGAAGCCCGAGCCCGAACGTGCTGAAAAGCTTATCGAGGAGGGTGCCGTGTGGAACAGCGGCGTATTCGCCTTCCGTCTGGGCTATGTTCTGGATCTTGTCCGCGCCGAGCTGCCCTTTGATAATTACGATGAACTGCGCCGCAACTACGGAAAGCTTACCCGCACCAGCTTTGACTACAAGGTGGTCGAGCACGCAAAATCAATTGCAGCGGTTTTCTTCGATGGTAAATGGAAGGATCTTGGCACATGGACAACCATCTCCGACGAGATGGCAGCCCCCGCGCTGGGCAACGTCATCATGGACGGCTGCAGCGGCTCCTTCGCCGTCAACGATCTGGGCATACCCATGGTCATCATCGGTGTGGACAATATCGTAGCCGCCGCCAGCCATGACGGTATACTCATTTCCTCCATCGCCGCCAGCCCGCGTGTCAAGGACCATGCCAATGAAATAGCGGCACGCCCCATGCAGGAGGAAAAACGCTGGGGCGAGTATTCGGTTGTTGACACAGCGGAATACTCCGACGGAATGCGTTCCATCACCAAGCATATGGTGATAAACAAAGGACAGGCTATCAGCTATCAGATGCACAGCAAGCGTGATGAGCTGTGGTCGGTAACCGACGGTGAGGGTCTGCTGTGTATTGACGGTGCATACCGCATAATGCGCCGTGGTGATTCGGTCACCATAGCCCGCGGCAGCCGCCATGCTGTCCGCGCCCTTACGAAACTGCACCTTATCGAGGTTCAGCTTGGCAGTGACCTTGACGAAAGCGACATCGAACGCTTTGATTTTGAAATGCCTTATTCTGCGGAGGGGCTGCAATGCGAATAGCCTTTGACGCCCAGCCCCTTCTCGACCGCACACCCACAGGTGTCGGGCGGTACGAGGCAGAACTGCTGTCTGCCCTGCTGCGCAAATATGACGAGCGGCTGCTGCTGACCTACTTCATTCGCCGCTCGCGCAGGGAGGATAAGGCGCGGCTTGCCCCTTTTACCGATTTGGGCGCACAGGATTCCCCCTGCCGCTTTCTCTTCCAGAAGATTTACAATATCGCCTCACGTCTGCTGCCTGTGCCATACAGCCCATTCTTCCCCAGAACCGACATCTCCCATTTCTTCAATTACAGCGTGCCTGCGGGAGTAAAGGGCTGCTGCGCGGTGACGGTGTACGATATGGTGTTCCGCGATATGCCGGAAACCATGGAGCCGCGCAACCGCAGACGATTGGCAGCGGTGCTGGAAAAATCGCTGAAGCGGGCACAGTTTGTGGTCACCATCTCGGAATTTAGCCGCCAGAGAATACTGCATTGGTACGATATACCGCCCGAGCAGGTGGTGGTAGTGCCCTGCGGAGTGGATACCCAAAGATTCCACCCCCTCTCTGCGGAGGAAATAAACAATAACCTGCCAAAGGACGTGCCGCCGCAATACCTGCTCTACCTTGGTACCCTTGAGCCACGCAAAAACCTCTGCCGCCTTCTCGACGCCTATGCCCTGCTGCGGTCACGCTGCAGGGACCTGCCTCCGCTGGTGCTTGCAGGCGTAAAGGGCTGGGAGAGCAGTGAGCTGTACCGACGCATCGGTGCGTTGGGCGGCAGTGTTATTCAGCTTGGTTTCGTGCCGTCGGAGCAGCTTGTGCCCCTTATCTGCGGGGCAGAGGGCTTCCTTTTCCCCTCGCTGTATGAGGGCTTCGGTCTGCCGCCGCTGGAGGCAATGGCGTGCGGAGTACCTGTACTTACCTCCAACGCAGCGTCCATGCCGGAGGTGGTGGGGGAGTGCGCCGTGCTGACAGACGCCCTCTCCATTGAGAGCATAGCCGACGGTATCGAGCGGCTGCTTTCCGACAGTGTATTGCGCCGCCGCCTCTGTGCGGAGGGACAGCAGCGTGCCGCCATGTTCACATGGGAGCGTGCTGCCGATATATTGCATGACAGCTACAAAAGCTGTCTGGGTATCTGATTATCTGCTAACGAAAAAATAAATATTATAGTGAGGATATAAAATGAAACGTGCGTTAATAACCGGTATCACCGGACAGGACGGCTCCTATCTTGCCGAACTGCTGCTGGAAAAGGGCTACGAGGTATACGGCATCTGGCGGCGCAAGAGTGCGCTGGATTACGGC
Organism: Oscillospiraceae bacterium; assembly: GCA_015065695.1. Classification (GTDB taxonomy): domain Bacteria; phylum Bacillota; class Clostridia; order Oscillospirales; family Acutalibacteraceae; genus SIG598. The sequence goes on from SVPT01000008.1 coordinate 27,348, forward strand.
AACATCGCCCATCTGCGTGATAAGGTCAATCTGATATACGCCGATATGATAGACCAGTCCTCCCTCATCGCCGCAATGAGACGTGCCCAGCCCGACGAGGTGTATAACCTTGCGGCGCAGTCCTTTGTCGCCACAAGCTGGGAGCAGCCCGTCGCCACCGCGCAGATAGATGCGCTGGGCGTTACCAATCTGCTGGAGGCAATCCGTCTGGTCAAGCCGGAGGCACGCTTCTATCAGGCTTCCACCTCCGAGATGTTCGGCAAGGTGCAGGAACCGATACAGAACGAGGAAACACCCTTCTATCCCCGCAGCCCCTACGGTGTCGCCAAGCTGTATGGTCACTGGATAACCAAAAACTACAGGGAGAGCTTCGGCCTCTTCGCCTGCTCCGGTATACTCTTCAACCACGAGAGCGAGCGCCGTGGTCTGGAATTTGTCACCCGCAAGATTACCATGGCAGCCGCCCGCATCGCCGCAGGACTGCAGGAACGTGTGGAGCTGGGCAATATGGATGCCCGCCGTGACTGGGGTCACGCCGCCGACTATGTCCGCGCCATGTGGCTGATGCTTCAGCAGGAGCAGCCCGATGACTACGTTGTTGCCTCCGGTGCAACCCACACCGTCCGTGAATTTTGCACCCTTGCTTTCCGCAGTGCCGGCTTTGAGCTGGAGTGGCAGGGCAGCGGCGTAGAGGAAAAGGGCATCGACACCGCCACAGGACGTACCCTCGTTGCGGTCAATCCCCAGTTCTTCCGCCCCGCGGAGGTGGAGTTGCTGCTTGGCAGCCCCGCCAAGGCAGAACGTGTGCTTGGCTGGCGCAGGGAAATCTCCTTTGAGCAGCTTATCGAGCGCATGGTCAGGAATGATATGCAGATAGTACAGCAGTCGTTATGAGTATAGAACACATTCTGGTGCTAGGCGCGGCGGGCTTTTCAGGTATGCATCTGTGCCGTGAGCTGGAGCAGTGCGGCTACCGCGTCACAAAGGCAGACACGCTGCCTCGTGCGGATTGCATCTCCAGCGACCTGCTCGACAGAGCAGCATTGGATCTTCTGATTGTAAGATACAAGCCCGATGCCATAATAAATCTCGCAGGCTTCCCCTCGGTCGGACGCTCCTGGCAGCAGCCCAGGGAGGCCATTGACATTAACCTCTGTGCCGCCGTCAATCTGCTGGAGGCAGTGCGGCATAGCGGTATGCCTGTCCGTCTGCTGCTCATAGGCTCATCGGAGCAGTACGGCGATGCCGACGGTCTTGTCGGCGAGGATACCGCCCAGTGTCCCGCGTCTCCCTATGCCATATCCAAGCAGGCGCAGGAGCAGCTTGCACTGCTTTATCACAGGGTGTATGGCATGGACATCGTGCTGACACGCACCTTCAACTCCATCGGACCGGGACAGCGCAAGGGCTTTGTCATGGCAGACCTTGCCTCGGGCATCGTGCGCATAGAGCGCGGGCTGCAGGATAAGCTGCCAATAGGCAACACCGCCGCAGTGCGCTGCTTTACCGATATGCGCGATACTGTGCGGGCATACCGGCTGCTTGTGGAAAAGGGTGTTTCCGGCAGGGTGTACAACGTCGGCAGCGATAAGCCTTATTCGGTGCAGCAGCTTCTGGATATGCTCATATCCCTCTCGGGGAGAGAGATACAGACCGAGCGTGATGCAGCACGCTTCCGAGCAGCCGACCCACGCTGTGTCCGCTGTGACCACACCCTGCTGACAGCCGATACAGGCTGGCAGTGCCAATACACTACCGAGCAGACGCTGAAGGACATTCTGCAGCACTTCCGTGCCCTGCCCGATTCGGAGATATAGGCCATGAAACAGGAATTGCAAAGCTACTTTTCCCGCATATACGATGCACGTTTCTTTCTCTTCCACCTCGTGAAGTGGGACGTCAAATTCAAATTCCGAGGCTCACGTCTGGGCTTGCTGTGGACAACCCTGCAGCCGCTGCTGCTGACCTTCATAATCGCAACGGTGCTGGGTTTTGTGTTCAAGCAGGATATTGCCGACTACGCTCCCTATATCCTCTCGGGTCTGCTGGTGTGGGACATCATCAATAATGCCATCGTTGCCAACAGCTATTCCTTCCTCCGCGCAGAGCAGTATATCCGCCAGTACGCCCACCCGGTGGTCATCTACCCGCTGCGCATGGCGCTTGTAACAATGGTCACCTTTGCCATTGCGTCGGTTTCGTGGCTTATCTGGATGCTCATTGCCTATCCCTACTGCTTCTTCATCGGCATAATTTCACTGCCCCTTACCCTCTTCATCTATTTCATTATGGCGTGGGCGTGCTCCATTATCTCCAGTCATCTGCATATCCGCTTCCGCGATTATCCCTACATCATGTCGCTGATAATGCAGCTTCTGTGGTATTTTTCGCCGGTCTTTCTGCGCAAGGAAACCTTTGTCAGCAGTCCGCTGCTGTTCAATCTGTTCAACTTCAACCCCGTCACGCAGGCACTTAACCTGCTGCGGCGACCCTTCTTCGAGGGGGAGTTTGCCTCACTGCTCAGCTATGCCTATGTGCTGTGCATAGCCGCGGTGCTGCTGATTATCGCCGCCATAGTTAACCGCCGCTGCGAAAAGACGGTCATATTCTATTTCTGAGGGGAGGGTGTATTGTGGACGACTGCCGCATTTCCATACGGGATGTTCATCTTTATTACCCCTCCGCGCTGTTCAACGGACGCACGCTCAAGCAGACGGTGTTTGAGCTGCTGCGCCTGCAGAAGCCCAAGCCCCTGCTTATGGACGTACACGCGCTGAAAGGTCTCAGCCTTGAAATCTCCAGCGGTGAACGTGTGGGTATCATAGGCAGCAACGGCGCGGGCAAAAGCACCCTGCTCAAGGCCATTTCAGGCATATACCCCATCACATCAGGCACGATAGAGGTAAACGGCACTGTGCGCAGTCTCTTCGATTTATCCATCGGCTTTGAGGTTGATGCCACAGGGCGAGAGAATATCCTCTACAGAGGGCTGCTGCTGGGTGAAAGTCCGGAAAGCATAGAAGCGCGAATGGACGACATCATAGAATTTGCCGAGCTTGGCGAGTTTATTGATTATCCCATCAAATCCTATTCCTCCGGTATGCTGGTGCGCCTCGCGTTTTCCATCTCCACCATGATAAGCGGCGACATACTGCTGCTGGACGAAATATTTGGCGCAGGCGATGCCGCCTTTATGCAAAAGGCACGCAAGCGCATCACCGACCTTGTGGACTCTGCAAGCATATTGGTCTTTGTCTCCCACGACCTGTCCGCACTCAGCCGTATGTGTACCCGTGTAGTGTGGATAGACAACGGCACTGTACGCATGGACGGTCTGCCCTATGAGGTCATCAACGAGTATTACAAGGCCCACAATATTCCAACCGAGGCTGCCCCGCCGCAGGAGGAAGTCTGATGAAAAAGAGAATTGTTTCCGTCCTGATACTGCTGTGCGTCGTGCTGTTTGGTGCGTTGCCGTCAGGCGCAGTTTCCGCTGTGCCCGATGTGGTGCTGGTCAGTGACTGCAAGGTCAACAGTGCCACCATGCACATGATAGGTACTGTGCATATCACTGTGAACAACACAGTGCTTATCAACCCGGGTCTAAAACTTTCCTACCACATATACGACACCTACGGCGACCTGATGTATTACGAGGGAGAGCGCATACCCCTCGTCTTTGAGGGCAACGAAGCCAATGTGCCGGTAGACGTTGCCCTGCCCTTTGAGGAGAAGAAAACCGATATGCGCATCACCTTCGACATCATAGACGAGCAGAATCTCTATTGGTTCAGCACCGACCCCAATATGTATTTCGAGACTGCCGTGCTGGACTACGGCTACGACCCGTGGAAGTTCACAAAGGGTCTGTATCGGGATATACTCTCCGGTCAGCTTCCTCAGCTTATTGTCAATGTTCTCTTCTGGGGAGCAACAGTTGCCGCTCTTGTAATGTGGAAGAAGGCGGTGCGCCGCCGTAAGGAAGCCTTTGCGGCAAAGACACAGCAGGCTTCCGCAGGAGAGGGCAATCCATGAGCCGCCGTATACAGTTCATGTGCGCCGAGATAAGCGACGTTACCATGCAGGAGGCACTGGACGAGGTTATTCGGCTGGCGGACGGGCATAACGATGCCTTTGTCGTCACCCCCAACGTGGACCACATGGTGCGCCTTGAACGTGACCCCCGCCTGCGCGAGGCATACAGTCAGGCGGAGCTGGTGCTTGCCGATGGTCAGCCGCTGGTGTGGCTGTCAAAGCTATATCGCCGCCCCATCAGGGAAAAGGTGTCAGGCTCCGACCTCTTTCCGCTGCTGTGCCAGCGTGCCGCCCGCGAGGGCAAAAGCATATTCATCTTCGGCGCAGCCGAGGGTGTGGCAGAAAGAGCCGCCCACCGCCTTGCCGAGCAGTATGCAGGACTGAATATATGCGGCACCTACGCACCGCCCTTTGGCTTCGAGAATGATGAGCAGCAGCTTGCGCTCTCGCTTGAGCAAATCAAGAAAGCCGCACCGGACATACTCATCGTGTGCCTTGGCTGCCCCAAGCAGGAGTATTTCATCAGTCAGCATCGGCATACCCTCGGCGTGCCTGTGTCGCTGTGTCTTGGCTCAGTGGCAGACATCGCTGCGGGTGAGATAACCCGCGCCCCCCGCTGGATGAGCCGCTGCGGACTGGAATGGTTTTACCGCCTGTGCAGTGACCCCAAACGGCTTGCAAAGAGGTATCTGCGGGACGACCTGCGCATAATCCCCATGTTCTTCAAATATCTGAGGAAGAATCAAAAATGAAATTGTTTATCGACCTGACATCTCTCGACGACAGGCTTTCGGGCATTGAACGCTATGCCGCCAACATAACGGAAGCACTGCTGCGCAGAGGGGATTGCGAGCTGACATTGGTGTTCAAAAACCGTATACCCGAACGCTTCGTTTCCTGTCAGGGACAAACGGGTGTGCGGCTTCTGGTGCTTGATGCGGGCGGAAGACTTACAGCAACGCAGCTTAAACTGCCTGCGCTGCTTCGCCGCCTTGAGCGGCAGGGAGAGCACTTCGATGCCTGCCTGTTTCCCGCCTTTCCCGCACCGTTGCTCTATTGCTCACGCAAGGCAGTATCCACTATCCACGACATCGGCTGCTTCGACTGCCCCGAAGCAATGACCCTGCCCAGCCGCATCTTCTTCCGCACGCTCTATCGCAAGGCGGCAAGGCAGGACGGCATGATAACCACCGTCTCCGAATTTTCAAAAGAACGTATAGCCGATAAATTCCCCCGCGCCGGCTCAAAGACAGTGGTTGTGCGTAACGGCATAGCTCCCGCTTTCCTCAAGCAGTGTACTGCGGAGGAAATAGCGCAGGTACGCGAAAAATACCGCCTGCCCGAAAGATATATTCTCTCGCTGTGTACCCTTGAGCCTCGCAAACAGCTTCCGCTTCTGGTCAGCGCATACAAAGAGCTGTATGCCGAAGGTCTCCGTCAGCACAAACTGGTGCTGGTTGGGCGCAGCGGCTGGAAAAATAACAGCCTCGAGCAGATGCTCGCGGGCACCGAGCCCGAATCGGTGGTGCTGACAGGCTTTGCCGATGATGCCGACCTCCCCGCGCTGTATGCAGGGGCGGCACTTTTCGTATTCCCCTCAATGTATGAGGGCTTCGGTCTGCCCCCGCTTGAAGCGATGGCGGCGGGTACACCGGTGTTGTCCTCGGACGCAGCCTCCATGCCGGAGATATTGGGCGAAAAAGCGCACTATTTCCGCAGCGAAGATGCAGAATCGCTGAAAGCGCAGCTTGAACACCTGCTGACCCTGCCACGGGAGCAGCTTCGCAGCGGGGAAGAGGGGCGCAGAAGCCATGCCGCCACCTATACATGGGAAAATGCCGCACAGCAGCTTGTGGAGGCGGTATCGCGCAATCTGCTGTAAGCGCAGTTCATGCAAAATCAAATATACTAAAAACAACAGTAAAACCGCCTGCACCTAATGGAAATAGGTGCAGGCGGTTTGTGTTTGTCTGTAACTATTCAGCCTCGGAATCAATACAGCTTGCCCTTGGCACATTCCGCATCGGCAAAGGGGCCCGCCACAGGCAGTACGCCTACGCGGTGACCACCAAAGTAGTCGGTGTCAAAGGTGATGGGGGTGCCGTCGGGATTCTCAAAGAGCTGCTCCGGCTCAAAGGCCTCGCCGAGGGTCTCGGTGCTGATAATGCCTGCGGAAACCTCAGGCATAAGCTCAAAGAGGTCGGTGTCAAGATAGTAGCCGCCGTCGCGCTCAACCAGCTCCAGCTTTACCTTCTTGGCAACATCGCCGAAGTTCTTCTCCTTGACGCAGGGTTTTGCGCCGCCGAAGAATACGTTGCCGCCGGTCCATACAGGCAGACGGTGGAAGTAGGCATCGTTCTCGATAATGCGTCCGATGCGCTCGCGGAAGGTGTCGCCCTCCTTGCCGAAGAAGAGGAAACGCCACTCCTCCTCGGTGGGATAGTCGTTGAAGGTGTGCGTGCCGGCGACAGTCTCAATAAGCTCTTCGGTCTCAGGACCAAGCTGCAGATTCTTCAGATGCTCAGGTACGTCCTGCTGCACAAAGATGTTGTTGTAGAAGCGGTCATCGCCGTGGAGAATGGACATAAAGCCGTTGATTTCCGTCCTGTGGGGAACGTGATAGGGGGTGTATCTCGGCTGACCGGTCTGGTCATTCTGTGTAGCGCGTCCGACAAAGGTAAAGGAACCGGCGATGAGGTTATGAACGTAAGCAACGCCCTGTGTGGACAGACGTCCCGCAAAGACCGAGAGGAAGAGGTTGTTGTCCAGCAGTGTGGGACCGTGGCTGACCTCGACAAATACGTCCTCACCAACAGCCAGACCGTGTGCGCCTTTGACATGGGCAGGGGTCACGTTGTCGTGGAAGAGGTTGCGGGTCACGCGGGTGCCCTGTGCCTGCCAGTCCAGCCAGAGACCTCTGGTGCAGTGGTGGAAGTGGTTGCGCTGAATGACCACGTCAATGGCAGCGTGCATCTTGATGCCGCCGATTTCCGCGCCGCCAAGCTGCTGCTTGTTGTTGATGTTGTGGATATGGTTATCCTCAATGATGGAGAAAACGCCGCCCAGATGTCCCACGATGCCGGTCTGCTCGCAGTGATGAATGTGGCAGCGGCGGATAATGTGAGAGCCCACCTTTTCTTTGACCCAGCCCTCGCGCTGTGCCTGACAGATGGCATCGCGCTCGGTCTGTGTGCCGTCCTTGGTAAAGCGGGTGGTCCACTTGTTTTCGTTGTTGGGCTGCAGATACTTGCCAAGGGAAATACCGCTGCACTTGGAGTGGGAGATGTCGCAGTCCTCGATAATCCAGCCTCGGCTCCAGTGCGGACCAACCATGCCGTCCTGATAGGCGGTGGGCGGTGCCCATGTGGTGGCGGCCTGCTTTACGGTAAAGCCGGAGAGAGTGATGTAGCCGATGCCCTCCTCCTGCGGATAGAAGCAGTTGCGGCGCACGTTGATTTCAACGTCCTCGGCATTGGGGTCAGCACCCTGGAAGTTGCAGTAAATCAGGGTGTTGTCCTCCTCCTGACAGGTGTACCATGTGTACAGCGTCAGTTCAGGGGCTTCCCACGAAAGCTCGTGGGGCTGGGGATTCAGCACACCCTCAAGGCTGTCGGTCTCATACAGGGAGCGTCCGTTCAGATATACCTCGCCGGTGTGGCGGGGCACCATGCTGAAGTACCAGTCGCCACGCACTACGGTGGTGTAGGGGTTGTAGCTGCCGAAGATGCCGTTGGGAATGCGTGCAACCCATACGTTACCCTCGTGCTGCTCCCAGTTCTTCACCTGCTCTGCGCCGGTGATTACGGCAGCCAGAGGCACTTCGGAGCGGTAGACAATGCGGGCGTCCTCACGGCCGGCATTCTTCGGGTTGACATACTCGCGGTAGATGCCCGGAGCAACAATTATCTCGTCACCGGGCAGTGCGATGCGTGCCGCATCATTGATGCGGCGGAAGGGACGCTGCTTGCAGCCGTCTCCGCCGTAAGGTGCAGAAGCGTTAACATAATATAACATAATAATTCTATCCTTTCTCAAAAATTTTAGCTTATTTATCTCATTTTACAGCAGAGTTAATTCCATGTCAATCACAATCATGCATATAGTTATCACTATATTTTTCGCATGAGCAGGCTGTAGTTTTTCCGGAAATCCGCAAAGGCAAATTACAGGGGCGCGGGGGAGAGTATCATAATAGAAAAGGTGCAGCCCCCGAAAGGACTGCACCCGAAAAATCAACGGATATTCTGATTATTCACCCTTGAAGAAGCCCTTCAGTGCGGGATACAGGGTGTGCCAGCGGCGATACTGCTTCTCGTACTTGGCGGTAAGCTCTGCGTCAGGCTCAACCACCTCGGAGATGGTGACCCACTTGGCGCAACAATCCTGTACGGAGGCGAAGTCGCCTGCAGCAACAGCAGCGAGGATTGCGCCGCCGTAGGAGGGACCCTGCTCGGTCTTGGGAATGGTAAGACGGATACCGAGGACGTTGGCGAAAATCTTCTTCCACAGGGGGCTCTTTGCGCCGCCGCCGCAGATCATGCTCTCATCAATCTTGATGCCCTGTGCGCGTGCTGCCTCAACGCAGTCACGGATAGCAAAGGCAACGCCCTCCAGCACAGCAAGGGTCATGTCCTTGCGGGTGGAGTCCATGCTCATGCCGACAAATGCACCGCGTGCATCGGTGTCGTTGTGGGGAGAACGCTCGCCCATCAGGTAGGGCAGATAGAAGACGTTGTTCTCGCCAAGGTTGTCAATGCCTTCCTGCTCAGCAGCGTAGTTCTTGGTGCCAACGATTTCGTCCATCCACCACTTGTTGCAGCTTGCGGCGGAAAGAATGCAGCCCATCTGATGATAAGCACCGTCAGCGTGGGCGAAGCTGTGCAGAGCGTTGTTGGGGTCAACAGAGAAGCTGTCGCTGGTGATGAAAACAGTACCGCTGGTACCGAGGGAGATGTTGCAGCGTCCGTCACCGACTATGCCGCAGCCAACAGCAGCGGCAGCGTTGTCGCCTGCGCCTGCGCAAACAACAACATCAGTGCTGAGACCGAAGCGGGCAGCGATGTCAGCAGTGAGCTTGCCGACAGCATCGGCACTCTCATACAGCTTGGGCATCTGAGATTCGGAAACGCCGCAGATGTCCAGCATTTCCTTGGACCAGCAGCGACCCTTTACGTCAAAGAGCAGCATACCGGAAGCATCGCTCATGTCGCAGGAATGTGCGCCGGTCAGCCAGTATACAAGGTAATCCTTGGGCAGCATAATCTTGCTTATCTTTGCGAAAAGCTCAGGCTCGTTCTTCTTCATCCAGAGCAGCTTGGGAGCGGTGAAGCCTGCGAAAGCGATGTTGCCGGTCAGCTCGGTCAGACGGGCAAGACCAATCTCGCTGTTGAGCCATGCGGTCTCTTCGGAGGTGCGTCCGTCATTCCAGAGGATAGCGGGACGGATAACATTGTCGTTCTCATCGAGTACGACAAGACCGTGCATCTGTCCGCCTACACCGATGGCGCGAACCTGCGACTTGTCAATGCCCTCCAGCAGCTCGTCAAGAGCCTCGCTGGTGCCGTCGAGCCACAGAGAAGGAGCCTGCTGACTCCAGCCGGGGTTGGGGAATTCAAGGGGATACTCGCGTGTAGCGTCACGAATGATTTCGCCCTTTTCGTCTACCAGCAGCAGCTTTACGCCGCTGGTGCCGAGGTCAATACCAATGTAAAACATAAAAATTTCTCCTCGTTTGCGGATTTATGAATTGGACTTGTTCTTTCCTCCGGCAGTGTCGAAAAGGACAGCCGCAGGCAGAACGCACCTTTGACAAAGTTGCGGCAGTTTGCATTGTGTCCTATAGACCTGTATCCGATGGATACGATGGGATACATTATTAAAACACATATAAAAAACTACCTTAATCATTATATTATAATCATGGGATTTTGCAATACCAATTTGCGAAATTGTGAGAAATGTAATGGGAAGTGCTTGAATTTCTATATAATATCATATGAAAACAGAGGCAGGCGCACAAAATGCCGCAATGTTTTGCTGCCGGATTTTTTTTGTCTATGGCATTATTTAACTTGCATAAAATATTGCCGCGTAATGAGTATATATGCCGCGATTGTTAACAGTTATTAATTTGACTTGCATGACCTTCGCTGATAAAATATAATTGCAGACTGTAAACATAAGAGTAATACCCTGCATTGTTGAATAGCTAAATACAATTTCGGCAGATATAGCCCGCATTCAGTGTGGGAATAAACCCGCTTTTGGGATTACAAGCAAAGCTTATATTCAGGAGGAAATCAAATGGGCCTTTTTGGAAGAAAAAAGAACAAAACCGCCGCCACCGCCGCTGCAGCTCAGTCTGTAACTCAGGGAGAGCAGCTTGAGCTTCAGGGCGTACTGCCCCTTGAGAAATTCTATGAAGACGCAGCAACGTGTATCCGCTATTATCCGGAGGGTTCCTTTGCCTTCTGCCGCACTTCCGTCGGCAATATCTCTGCGATAAACGAAAAATACGGCTGGGTTTCCGGTAACAAGGTGCTTCAGGCAGCCGCTGATGTACTTACCTCTGAGGACAGCCATACCATTCTTGCCAGAGACCGCTCGAAGTTTGTGATAATGCTGCGCTATGAAACCGCTCAGGAGCTCAATCAGCGCATCGCGAAAATCCACGAGCGGCTTGCCTCAATCGGTGACGTGCTGCCCGATAAACCCAAGGTGTATATGCATACCGGCGTATTCTCCACCGATGGCAGACTGAGCGACAAGACTGTGCAGGAAATGGTTGCCTGTGCAAAGATAGCCGAGTCTGAGGCGTCAAAGCGCACCCATGCCTCGGTGGTGATGTATACAGAGCAGCTTCGCCGCGCCGCCGTCGAAGAGGTGGAGATGGTCAAATCCATGAATGATGCGCTGAAGAAAAAGCAGTTTGCCGTATGCCTCCAGCCCAAGTTCGATATGCAGTCGGGCGCAGTGACCGGTGCGAAAATCATGTCCCGCTGGCTGCACCCCAAACTGGGTGTCATCGGCTCCTATCGCTATGTGCCCCTGTTTGTCAAGAATGGCTTCATTATGCAGCTTGACCTCTATCTGTTCGAGCAGGCGTGCATGATTCTGAAAAAGTGGATTGACAAGGGAATACACCCCATACCCCTTTCTCTGAATGTGCCGCGTATGCTGGTCTCCGACAAGCAGAGCATGGAGCAGTATGTGATGCTGAAGAAAAAGTACAGGATTCCCGACGGTCTCTGCGAGCTGGAATTTTCGGAGCGTCTTGTGGACGATAAATCCCACGTCATCGGCGAGGTGCTGCGTTACTTTGAGGAGAACGGATTCCTCTGCACAGTTGAAAACTTCGGCTCGGGCAGTGTTTCCCTCTCCACAATAACCGAGCTGAAGCCCAACGCAATAAAGCTCTCCCGTGACTATTTCAATGACGGTCTGCCCACAGAGGAACAGCAGGCGCAGATTCGCGCCATCATCACCACTGCTAAGGATAAGGGCATTCTCACCTCCGCCACAGGCGTGCCTGATGTCGCGGTGTCGCTGCTGCGCGAGATGGGCTGCGATATGGTTCAGGGCGCAGACGATGTAATGCCTCTGGCAGTGGACGAATTTCAGTCCAGGTATATGTCCGCAAAATAATCACGATATATTATATAATGTAAACAGCAAAAGCGCGGAGCATTGCAAAGCTTCGCGCTTTGTGTTATCATGAGATGGATATAGCCGCTGAAAAAGGGGAGAATATTATGGAAAGACTGGATAAAATAATAGCCGGCCAGTGCGGACTTACCCGCAGTCAGGCGCGCAGCAGAATATGGGCGGGCGCGGTTGCCGTAGACGGCGTCACCGAGCGTGCCATCGACCGCAAGGTGGATGCCTCCGCGCAAAGCATTACGCTGGACAGGCAGCCGCTGTGTTACCGCAAGTATCTATATATAATGATGAACAAGCCGATGGGCTGCGTTTCCGCCAGCCGCGACAGGGAGGAGAGGACGGTCATCGACCTGCTCCCGCAGGAGTGGAAACGCTCAGGTGTCGCCCCTGCAGGCAGACTGGATAAGGATACCGAGGGTCTGCTTATCCTCACCGATGACGGTGACTTTGCCCACCGCCTCATATCGCCCCGCAAGGGTGTGTACAAGACCTACATCGCCCGCCTTGACCGCCCCGCCGATGAAGCCGCGGTCAAAGCCTTTGCCGACGGACTGGTGCTTGTCGACGGGGAAAAGTGTCTGCCCGCAAAGCTGGAGTTTACCCAAGACCCCAATACCGTCCGTATCCGTATCTGCGAGGGCAAGTACCATCAGGTCAAGCGTATGTGCGCCGCTGTGGGCTGTCATGTGGAGGCTCTGCGCCGCGTTTCCATAGGCTCGCTGAAGCTGGACGAAAGCCTTGCACCGGGCGAAAGCCGCCTGCTTACCGAGGAAGAAATGGACAAACTGCTGAGTGGAAGCAGGTAAATACACCCCCATAATGAGAAATTAGCACAAAGGGAAGGAAATATCGGGTAATTGTGCATAATAACCTGCCCATAACTTTGTTGATAATATGACTGGTTATTTCCAGAAGAATTTGATATAGTATTATGCGGCAGATGCCATAGTCGGGAAAGAGTTCCCGAGTTCATATTTTATTCACAGGAGGTACCCAAATGTCTAGTGTAACCCTTAAAAACATCTACAAGAGATACGCAGGAAACGTTATCGCCGTTAAGGACTTCAGCCTGGAGATTCAGGACAAGGAGTTCGTTATTCTGGTCGGTCCTTCCGGTTGCGGTAAGTCCACCACTCTCCGTATGATCGCTGGTCTGGAAGAGATTTCCGAAGGCGAGCTGTACATCGGCGATATGCTGGTCAACGACGTCGCTCCTAAGGATCGCGACATCGCAATGGTGTTCCAGAACTACGCTCTGTATCCTCACATGACCGTCTATGAGAACATGGCTTTCGGTCTTAAGCTGAGAAAGTATGACAGAGCTGAGATCCAGCGCCGCGTTGAAGAGGCTGCTCAGATCCTCGACATCACCCACCTGCTCCAGAGAAAGCCGAAGGCTCTCTCCGGTGGTCAGCGTCAGCGTGTTGCTCTCGGTCGTGCTATCGTCCGTGAGCCGAAGGTCTTCCTTCTCGACGAGCCTCTGTCCAACCTGGACGCTAAGCTCCGCGCTCAGATGAGAACCGAGCTTGCTAAGCTGCATATGCGCCTGGGCACCACCTTCATCTATGTTACCCATGACCAGACCGAAGCTATGACCATGGGCGACAGAATCGTTGTTATGAAGGACGGTATCATCCAGCAGGTCAACACTCCTCAGTATCTGTATGATAAGCCCTGCAACGCTTTCGTTGCTGGCTTCCTCGGCACTCCCCAGATGAACTTCATCGACGTCACCCTGCAGCGTCGTGAGAGCGACATCTACGCTCTGTTCGGCGATTATTCCATTAAGCTGCCCGCTTCCAAGAACAACCGCGGCCAGCTCGAGCCCTACATCGGCAAGGAAGTTATCCTCGGCGTACGTCCCGAGCACGTCCATGACGAGCCCGAGTACCTGCAGAGATAT
>SVPT01000125.1 GCA_015065695.1 Oscillospiraceae bacterium
TCGCCCTTGCGATGAGGACCATCGAGGATCATCTGATCGCCGGTGTAAGCATGGATGGTGCTCATGATACCGCTCTGGATGGGAGCATAATCGTTAAGAGCCTTAGCCATGGGAGCGAGGCAGTTGGTGGTGCAGGAAGCTGCGGAGATGATGGTATCATCAGCAGTCAGGGTGCCTTCGTTAACAGAGTAAACGATGGTGGGCAGATCGTTGCCTGCGGGAGCAGAGATAACAACCTTCTTGGCGCCTGCATCGATGTGAGCCTGAGACTTCTCCTTGGAGCAGTAGAAGCCGGTGCACTCCAGAACTACGTCAACGCCGATCTCGCCCCAGGGCAGCTCAGCAGCGTTAGCCTTTGCGTAGATGGTAAGGGTCTTGCCGTCTACGGTGATGGTGCCAGCCTCGTCGTCAGCGGTAACGGTGTGGAGATTCTCGCCGATCTTGCCGCAGTAACCGCCCTGAGCGGTGTCGTACTTGAGCAGCTGAGCGAGCATGGAGGGCTTAGTCAGGTCGTTGATTGCAACAACCTCATAACCCTCAGCACCGAACATCTGACGGAATGCGAGACGGCCGATACGACCAAAGCCATTGATAGCAACTTTTACAGACATTGAAATTGACCTCCTAATTGGATTTTCGTTATATATAATAGCCCATTTTCAGGGATATTACAAGAGATTGTCAGAAAAATAACCGGTCAAAAAGCAAAATCTTTGTTGTGTACAATTTGTACCATGTCAAAGCACTCAAATTGGACACTCTGACAACTACCGGTTACTTACTGAAAAAGCAGAAAAAGACTATTCTTCGTAGTAGCCGTCGTCCTCGTACTCGTCATACTCATCGTCGTACTCGTCATATTCGTCATATTCGTCGTACTCATCGTATTCCTCGTACTCGCCGTCTTCGTAGTCGTCCTCATAGCCGTCTTCGTAGCCATCATCGTATCCTTCATCGTACTCGTCTTCGTAATATTCTTCCTCGCCGTACCGGTCGTATTCGTAACCACCGGCGGGCTCGGCATAGTAATCGCCGTACTGAGCATCGGGATACCTGCTGCCGCGACGACCCGGGCGGCGTGCGTATGACGGGTCGGCATACATATAATCGTAATCGCCGGAATCGTACTCCATTTCGTCGTATTCCTCGTACTCGCCCTCATATTCATCGGACTCGTCCTCGTAATACTCATCTTCTTCGTCGTACTCTTCCTCTGCCTCCTCATAACGGCGGCGGCGACGTTCTTCAAGCTCGGTGACACGGTCGGAGAGCCTTCCGCCACCGCGGCGCGAGCCGAGCGAAATGGTCTGTCTCTGCTCGGGCTGCTCCTCTTCGTCCTCAAGCACAGGAATGGGTGCATTGCCGTCGTCATCGGCTGCATCAACCGAAACCTCCTGCGGCACGCCCTTATCAAGCTGCTCGCCCTCCATGCCGGAGAGAGAACGCTCGACGTCCTCAGCCATCTGCTCAAGCTGCTCGTTCTGGGCGGCAAGAAGCTGCTGTGCTTCTCCGATATTGACCTCTTCTTCCGGTCCGCTGCCCTCCAGAGCCTCCAGAGCGCGGCGACCGCTGAGCATACCGCTGCGGAAATCATCCAGACCGCCGAACTTCTTTTCGGTGGCATAGACGGGACGCAGAGAGAACTGGTCGGCTATGCGCAAACCTGCTCCCTTGGCTGTAAACTGATCGCTGCCGCCGCCCTGCAGCAGGGGCTGCTGGGGCATACCGGGCATCTGACCGTAAGGCATCTGACCATAAGGCATCTGTCCGTAAGGGGGCTGACCGTAAGGCATCTGACCGTAGGGAGGCTGTCCGTAGGGCATCTGTCCATAGGGTGCCTGAGGGGGTCTGCCCTGCATCATTCTGGGGTTGGGTGCATTGGGATTCATGCGGGGCTGGGGACGGGGCTGTCCCGGTCGCTGTTGCTGCTGACCCGCGTACTGCGGTGCGGGTCTGCGCTGGGGCATCTGGTTCATCGGGGACTGCATTGCGGGCTGCTGTGCCATTCTCTGCGGCGCGGTGTTTCCGCCGAATACCGCTGCAGGCGCGACAGCACCCTTTGAGATGTAGAACAGGAAAGTGATGATGAACAATGCCATTGCGGCGTTGACCAGATCGGGTGCGAAGGGAGTCCGGGAAAAATCGGTGATGACAACCTCACCGGGAAGCACCGACTTGTTTTTCATTGCGGCGGGCAGGAGATAGCGCGGGATTGTGGTGAGCAGTGCGAAGAGCATTGCCGGCACACCGGAAGCAAAGCACCACTTGGAGGAATTGCCGCCGGAGCCTGCCATGAACTTTGCCGCCGAAAGGAAATACAGCAGCATGAACACCATCATCACAAGGTCATATATGTACTCCGAGATGTTTGCTATCGAGGTGATTTTGAGGAAGGTGAGTACCATTCTCATGCCTGCCCATATTATGGGGAATATCATGATCAGGGGTGTTCCCTCTATGGTATTCTCGCCCTTGAACATGGACACGGCAAGGTAGATTATCGACAGCACCGTTGTCAGTCCAAAGGCTGCGTAGAATATACCTGCGTTGCCCTCGAAGCTGCGCTTTGACGCATCGAACAGACCCATCACCGAGCTGTAGCCCAGCGCAAGGGCACTGATGACTGTCAGCACACCCGCGGCGGGGGATTTGTACTGCGGGCTGTAGCGGGGGGCGTTCTTTGAGCCAAACGCCAGCGACATTATCAGCACAATGAAAATCACCAGCATAATCGGCAGGGCATAGTTTGTAAACTCACCCTTTTTCAGGAAACCTGTGGTGTAGTCATCCACACTGTTGAGAAGCTGGTATATTTTAAGCGGAAGTGCAATCAGCACCGCGAAAAGTAGTGCTATCAGTGAACCCCGTATCTTCATGGTATTCCTCCATTCACAGCCATACCGACCGTATCATCAACTAAGGAATTGCTTGACAAGCCCTGCCGCAGCGGGCAGGCGCACCGTATCTGTTCTGCTGTGCCGCAATCCGAAAACAGATATTCAATCTGCGTCATGTGACGAAATTTCGGCATCACAATACATACAAACAGATTTATTCAGCGCACCCCTAATTTTACTATATAATTGATATAAAGTCAATATTATCGTATGGTTACCTTGAATTCATGTTTGCACATGGGGCAGCGTGCGGTGTGCTTGCCCTTGTTTCGGGGCAGTCTGAAGGTTTTGCGGCAGTTGGGGCAGCGGCGATAGCACTCGGTTTTGCGGCCCTTGATGCGCTTATGCTGAAGGCGGAAAAATCCGACAACAGCGTTTTCTATGGGCAGATAGCGAGAATTTTCCAGACTTCTTGCGGAAATATCCCGCGAGATGGTGCGCAGTATTGCCAGCACCATCAGCGCGACTGCAGCAAATCCCAGCCCAAGAGACCACCACACATTGGTCACAAACACATTGGCAAAGCTGATTACTGCCGCCAGAATGACTATTGCGCGGGAAAGCTGGTCGTAGCCGTATCTTCCCGCAAAGAATCTCATTATCTTTTCTCTGAATGAAGTAAGCATAGTCTTCCTCCCAAAGCTGCTATTCCTTATTTTCCTCGGTTGTTTTTTCTTCTGTGCCTTGCTCTTCTGCCGCCTCTTCCTCAGCTTGCTCTGCGGCGGCTTGTTCCTTGGCAGGGGCTTCCTCTTCGGTCAGTTTGTCGGACAGGGGCGGAGTTTCGTTATTCTCCTCTTCGGGGGAACATTCCACTGCCTCTTCCTCAGGCTCGGGCAGAATGTCAGACTGCTCATCAGGCTGCTTTGCCTTCTGCGTAAGGAACTTGTTGACGGCAAAGGTTACGAGCATTGCAATTGCCAGTATTCCGGTGAATACCGAGGCACGCACCAAGCCGCCGTAACGCGCCATGAACACGCTCTTTATCTCGTCAAACTCTACAGACTGCATTACGGTATCCATCAGCAGCTCATGCTCCGGCGAAACGGTCATGCGCTGCTCCTCCCCATCGCTTTCGGAGAGGTACTCTATCATCGTGACCTCAATCTTGCGTCCGTTCACGATGGTCATGTATTCCAGCACGTTGCGGCGTTTTTCCGCATCCACGGTACCCTTGGCACGGAAAAAATTCGCTCCGCCGCAGTTGACATTGGACACATCGTAATACCTTGCGCCCGACTGACTCTCGCTGTCGTAATTGAGATACAGCTCCTCTATCCAGTCAATCTGATGCTGCTCGGCTATATTGAGGTCGTACATACTGCGGGTGTCATGGTTTTCGGTCATGGTGACGACTATTTCCGTTACCTCGGCATCATTGTCATACCAGACAGCGTTGTAGTATATATCCCTGTCCTTGTAATTTTTCTCAAGCTGCTCGGCGGTCATGCCGTAGGTTTCCAGCAAGGGGAAAGCTGGGTCTACCTTTCTGCCGGTCGCATATGCCTCAGCGGGCAGGTTTATGGTCATCTCCAACTCCCTGACCCGATACTCGGTCAGCGGCACATCGGAAAGCGCGGAGCCTGACACTGTCAGCAGCATCAGCACTGCCGCAATCAGGGCTTTAATGCTCATCGTCATTCACCTCATCGTCTGCCGCTTGCTCATCGCTGGGGGAAACATCGCTGTCCGAAACCTCGTGAGCAGCAGAATCCTCAAAGAATGCACTGTTGTCGGAAGCTTCTGATTCAAACACAGGCTCGGAGGGAGCCCAGTCTGCTTCCATTTTTGCTCCGCCCATGGAAGCCAGTACCGCACCCGCGCCTGCTACGACGGCAATTGCAGCAGCGGCAGCGAGCGTCCCCTTGACCGCCTTGCTGACGGTGGTACCATGGGACATGGGCACTTCCGGCACAGGCTGATACAGTGTGCCGCGCTCACGTTCTGTGTTTATGCGCTCCAGCACGCCTGCAAAGCCGCTGCCCTTGGGCTGGAGGGCGCTGTTTTCGATCATATTCAGAATTGTATTCTCGTTCATAGCGACCTCCTTTCTGCGTCGGTTGCGGGGCGTACTGCATTACTTGTTTTTGGGATAATCATATATGTATTCATACCGTTACGCCTCCCCTTCCAGTTCTTTACGGAGTACGGAAAGCGCACGCGAATGCTTCCACTTGACTGTACCCAGCGGCAGCTCCAGTGCTGCGGCTATCTCATGCAGCTTCATTCCCGACAGGGCGTGCAGGGTTACTATTTGGCGTTCCTCATCGCCCAGCTTCTGCATGGCGCGTTCCAGCATGACACTGCTGATGGCGGAATCCTCTGTGCTGTCATTGGAGGCACGCTCTGCTGTCGGCTCTTCCGAGGGATAATCCCCTCTTGTAACTGCGTTGAGCGCAAGGTTACGGGCTATGCGCATTATCCACGCCTTGCCCATTCCGCCCGCACGAAAGCGTCCTGCAGCACCGTAAAGACGCACAAAGGTATCCTGCATCACGTCCTCGGCCGCAGAATGGTTCTTTACTATGGTCATCG
>SVPT01000126.1 GCA_015065695.1 Oscillospiraceae bacterium
CGCAACCTTCTCGAGAAGCTGCTCGAAATCATCGTCCTCAACCACAGGCTGTTCGGCGGGGACAGGCTGCTTTGCGGGGACAGGCTGCTTTGCCGCGCCGAAAACCTCTTCTGCCGCTGCGGCAGATGTCTTGCGGGAGGTGCGCTTTTTGGGCGCGGGGGCTTCCTCGGGCATTTCCCCGGCGGGGGTGTCGATGTCAAAGGGAGGAGTGTCGATGGGGTCGTCCACCGGCACATCAAGCTGGAAGCGAGCGTGTCCACGGTATCTGGTCGGCTGCTCGTATTCTTCCTCTTCCTCGTATTCGTCCTCTTCTTCCTCATACTCGTAGCGGGCGGCACGCTCCTCAGCCAGCCGCCTGCGCTCCTCTGCGCGGGCACGCAGCCGCTCCTCACGGTCACGCATACGCAGCTCGCGGTCGGCGGCACGCTGCTCGGCGCGGCGGGCGCGCTCCTCCGCACGTTCATCGGCGTGCTCTGCGGCGTAGGCAGAGGCACTCTTTACAGGGGCGATGATGGCGCGGAAAACCTGAGAAAGGCTGGTGTTGGTCATAAGCATGGCGACCACAAAGGCAACCAGCACGATAAGTATTATTGAAAGCACACGACCGAAGACGGCTATCATCAGCGCGCCGAATGCGCCGCCGATAGCACCTGCGCCGATTTTCTGCTCGCCGCAGTAGTAAAGCTCGGTCAGTGCCGCCTCCGCGCCCAGACCGTGAACATCGGAGACCGCAGGGGTAACGGTGTGGATAAAGGAGCTGATGAACACCGCCAGCAGCACGGCTTTCGACAGCTTGGGCAGGAGGGGCTTTTCGGGGGATTCCATTGCCACAACCACAGAGATGTAGAACATCAGCACACACCAGATGATGGCGGACCAGCCGAAAAGACCGTTTATTACGTTGTTGGCGGCGGTGGAGATGCCGGGGAAGAGAGTGAGCAGCAGAAAGAGAATGGAAAAGGCGAAAAGCACAATTGCAACGGTCTGCCGCTTTCTCAGTGCCGCCTCAAGCTGTTTCTGTCTGGCGGCCTTTGTGGACTGCGCACGCGAGGTTCCCGAACGGCGCGCAGTGCCGGATGATTTTTTCTGAGCCATGATACACCCACTTAATTATTTTTGGTCAATGTCAGTCGGGATAAATTACACATATTCTACATATTCCTCCCCTGCCAAGGCAAGGGAGGAATATCATACAGCTATTTTATGGGTTTGGGGGTTACATAACGCTGCGGTCAGGCAACGTCGGCAAGGCTTGCCACAAGGTCCGCGGCGGACACGTCGGTGGAGGTGACCTCGCCCAGAAGCTCAGCGGCAGGAACGGCATTGCCGCAGCCGGTGGTCTTTTCAATGATGGCGATGATGATGACCAGTGCGCCCATTGCAAGGCAGTAGTAGCCAAAGTAATTGAGCTTGTTGTTGGAAACAATCCAGCGCAGACCGAAGATGGAGAGAATACCCACAACAGCGGCGAAGATAACGCCGATGAGTACCGGCAGCACCTCAAACTTATCCCACTGCTCGTCGGTCATGGTGGCAATTTCCAGCACGTTGCCGGCAAGCACTGCGGGGATACCCATGATGAAGGAGAACTGCAGGGCCTTGTTCTTGTCAGCCCTGTGAATCATACCGAGGGAGGTGGTGGTTCCCGAGCGGCTGAGACCGGGCAGTGTGGCAAAGCACTGACCGATGCCCATGATGATAGCGGTCTTAAGGGTGACCTCGCCGTCGGTGATGTCGCCGGTAGAGCGGCGGCGGTTGGCGGCGTTTGTTGCGTAGAGCAGCAGGAAGCCGGTAACCAGCAGGCACAGACCCTCAACGATAATGTCGGAATCCTCGGAGGTGTACTGGGAAAGGTCGGTCATGGTCTTGACCTCCTCGCCGGAGGCGGTGGTAAGACCGAGGAAGCCGAAGACCGGCACAAAGAGCAGAATGGCGCACATACAGGAAACGATGATAAGCATACCCATGCGGCGGGTTTCGTTCATCTCGGTGAGCTTCCAGCTTGCGTTGGGCTTGAACTTGCCCTTGCCGTAGCGGATAAGACCCCACAGGTCGTGGGCACCGTCCTTGATGGTGGCGCACAGCTCAACGATGAGATCCCAGATTATCTGCCGATATACGACAAACACAGCGGCCAGTGTGCCGAAGTGAAGAAACAGCGTAAATGCCTGCGCGCCCTCGATGTTCTTGCCGAGGAAGTGCTGCACCAGCGAAACGTGACCGCTGCTGGAAACGGGGAGGAATTCGGTGAATCCCTGTACGATGCCCTGAAGTATGGCTTCCCAGATGTTCATGTGTATGTACTCCTTAAATTGAATTTGGACAGAGCCATGCATCGCATAACTCCGGGGAGACACTGCTTTCCCCTGCCTGCGGCTGTGCAAAAAGGGGAAAGCAGCGCGAAAGACGTAATTATCAGAGAAAGTGCCGGAAAGGGCAATCAGCCCTCAATCATGGCATACAGGCTGCTGATGGCGTCCGACAGTGAGCCGAGCTGGTCGATAAGCCCCTCGTCCACCGCCTGCTGTCCGTCCAGCACAGTGCCGATGTCGGTGACCAGCTCGCCGGTGTTGCGGGAAAGCTCCAGAAAACGCTCCGGCTTCATGCGTGAATTGCGCGAAACAAAGCCGGTAATTCTGTCCTGCATACGCTCAAAGTAATCCAGCGTCTGCGGCACACCCAGCACCAGTCCGCTGGTGCGCACAGGGTGAATGGTCATGGTGGCGGAAGGCACGATAAAGCTGCGTTTTGCAGAAACCGCCAGCGGCACGCCGATGGAGTGACCTCCGCCCAGCACCAGCGACACCGTCGGCTTGCTCATTCCCGCCAGCAGCTCAGCCAGCGCAAGCCCTGCCTCCACGTCGCCGCCAACGGTATTGAGCAGCACGATAAGCCCTTCGATTTCGTCGGTCTGCTCCACCGCCACAAGCTGCGGCATGACGTGCTCGTACTTGGTGGATTTATTCTGGGCGGGAAGCACCTGATGCCCCTCTATCTGCCCGATTACCGACATACAGTGTATGCAGTGCCGCCCCGAGGAAACGGTGATGGAGCCGGTGGCCTGTATAGCGTCCCGCTTATCGGCACCCAGCTCGCCGCCATAAGTTTCCTCGTCGTCGTCCTGTGACCTTGCTGCCATTTCAAATAAATCGCTCATTATTGCGTTGTCCTCCGCATCAATGTTGTGTAGTGTCAGGTGTAGTGCCAATCAACATTTTGTGCGGAACAGCGCAGATATATGCATTATAGCACACCAAAGCTCATTCTTCAATACAAAAAAGAAATTATGTCTCCAAATTTAATGTTTACCTGCCCCTCTTTGTGCCGGCTAAAAAACCTTGTGAAACGGTTGACAAACCGCGCGGCGGTATGCATAATATATAGGTAAAATTATTTCTGATTATATGAGAGGTATTATCATGGGCATGACCATAGCACAAAAAATCATCGCTGCTCACCTTGTTGAGGGCGAAATGACCGTTGGCTCGGAGATAGGACTGCGCATTGACCAGACCCTGACTCAGGACGCCACCGGCACAATGGCATATCTGGAATACGAGGCAATGGGCGTACCCCGCGTGCGCACCGAGCGTTCCCTCGCCTACATCGACCACAACACCCTGCAGAACGGCTTTGAGAACGCTGACGACCATCGCTTTATCCAGAGCATAGCCAAGAAACACGGCATCTACTACTCCCGTCCCGGCAACGGCATCTGCCATCAGGTGCATCTGGAACGCTTCGGCATTCCCGGCAAGACCCTCATCGGCTCCGACAGCCACACCCCCACCGGCGGCGGTTTGGGTATGCTGGCAATGGGCGCAGGCGGTCTGGACGTTGCTGTTGCAATGGGCGGCGGTACATACTATATCACCATGCCCCGTATGCTGCGTGTCAACCTGACCGGCAAGCTCAACGCATGGTGTTCCGCCAAGGACATTATCCTCGAGGTACTGCGCCGTCTGAGCGTCAAGGGCGGCGTGGGCAAGATTGTGGAATACAGCGGCGAGGGCGTTAAGACCCTTACCGTACCCGAGCGTGCCACCATCACCAACATGGGTGCCGAGCTGGGTGCTACCACCTCCATCTTCCCCTCCGATGAAATTACCCGCAGCTTCCTCGCCGCACAGGGCCGCGAGGGCGACTGGGTTGAGCTTTGCTCCGACCCCGATGCAGTGTATGACGAAGAGATCGACATCGACCTCGGTGCCATTCAGCCCCTCGCCGCCGCTCCCCACAGCCCCGACAACGTGGTTACTGTGGAATCCCTCGCGGGCAAGAAGATTGATCAGGTGCTTATCGGCTCCTGCACCAACTCCAGCTGGCTGGACATGATGCGTGTCGCAGCTATCCTCAAGGGCAAGACCGTTGCCTCCAACGTAAGCCTCGCCATCGCCCCCGGCTCCAAGCAGGTTCTCAGTATGCTGGCAGCCAACGGCGCACTGGCTGATATTATCGCCTCCGGCGCAAGAGTGCTGGAGAGTGCCTGCGGCCCCTGCATCGGCATGGGGCAGTCCCCCAACTCCGGCGGTATCTCCCTGCGCACCTTCAACCGCAACTTTGAGGGACGCAGCGGCACTGCCGACGGACAGATCTATCTGGTCAGCCCGGAAACCGCCGCAGCCTCCGCCATCGCCGGTGTCTTTACCGACCCGCGCACCCTTGGCCCCGCTGCCGACATCGAGCTGCCCGAAAGCTTCTATGTAAACGACAACATGGTGGACGCACCCGCGCCCGAATGTGATATGGACAGCGTGGAGATTCTCCGCGGTCCCAACATCAAGCCCTTCCCCGTAACCGAGCCGCTGCCCGAGACCATTTCCGCAAAGGCACTGCTCAAGGTGGGCGACAACATCACCACCGACCACATCATGCCCGCAGGCGCAAAGATTCTGCCCTACCGCTCCAACATTCCCCATCTGTCCCAGTTCTGCTTCGGCGTATGCGACAGCACCTTCCCCGAGCGCTGCAAGGCAGAGGGCAAGGCTATCGTCATCGGCGGCAGCAACTACGGTCAGGGCTCTTCCCGCGAGCACGCTGCACTTGTTCCCCTCTATCTGGGCGTCAAGGCAGTCATCGTCAAGTCCTTTGCCCGTATCCATCTGGCAAACCTTGTCAATGCCGGCATAGTGCCCATGGTCTTCGAGAACGAAGCCGACTACGATGCAGTTGACCAGCTTGACGAGCTTGTAATGCCCAACATCAAGGCAGAGCTTGAAAGCGGACGCATCACCGTAAAGAACCTGACCAAGGGCACCCAGTTCACCGCCCTGTGCGAGGTTTCCCAGCGTCAGAAGGATATTCTCCTTGCCGGCG
>SVPT01000127.1 GCA_015065695.1 Oscillospiraceae bacterium
GAGACCCACGCCCACGGCAGCCAGCGTGGCGCGACCTATGCCATACTGGCGGGCTTCTGCCTTATGCTGGTGATGGACGTGGTCATCGGCGGCTGACCGCCAATGGGAACTGTTGACCTCACAGGCATGCCAATCGTTTGCAAAGGGCAGCCGCACGTTTTCGGTGCGGCTGCCCTTTTGGTTTATTTTGTCAGGGGACTATCTCTGCTTGCTCCAGACGAGGAAGCAGATGACTGCGGCGCAGATGGCTATCTGGATGATGGAGAAGCGCATGACCACCTGTGTGTCCGACCAGCCCTTGTTCTTGCGGAAATGGTCGTGCAGCGGGGTGCGGATATTCTTGAGAATCTTAATCTTGAGGAAGCGCAGGAGGGAGACCTTCAGCAGACCAAGACCACCGTCAAGGATAAGCACCAGTGCGATGGGAATATAGAGGAATGCGCTACCCGACTTCAGCACCGAAATGGCTATCATAAGACCCATGGCCCGTGAGCCCGCATCGCCCATCATCAGGCGGCTGGGGGAGGCATTGAACCACAGATATGCCATCAGGCAGGCGACAAACAGCAGGTTGAGGTAGGAGAAAAGGTCGGTGGACTGGTTGAGATAGTCGATGAGGTAGATGCAGGAGAGGGTTATGACCGAGAGGGTGCCGGAAAGACCGTCCACGCCATCGGTGCAGTTGGTCACGTTGATGGAGACCCACACCAGCAGCACGATGAGCGCACCAAAGACCCACTTGTTGATTTCAAGGTCCTTGCCGACAACCAGCAGATAGACGGTGTTGTCGTTGGCGTAGAGGTAGGTCACAGCAACGGAAACGGCGATAAGCAGGTCGAGGAAGCCCTTGAGATATTCGCTCCATGGCTTGTTTGAGCGGTCGTCCAGATAGCCGGAAAGCATGGCCAGCATGATAAGCACAAGATAGCTGATTATCTCAATGCTTATGCCCGCATCGGTTTGCAGACGTGCAAAAAGCAGCGAGGCAACAAAGAAGATGGAAACAAACAGTATACCGGCGCCGCGGGGCTTGCCTTGGCTCTTCTTCCCGTTAAAGGCGAAATCTCTGCCCAGATCGCGGGGCAGGAAGCCGGTCCATTTGCT
Source organism: Oscillospiraceae bacterium (assembly GCA_015065695.1). Taxonomy (GTDB): domain Bacteria; phylum Bacillota; class Clostridia; order Oscillospirales; family Acutalibacteraceae; genus SIG598. Next base: position 1,105 of record SVPT01000127.1, read on the forward strand.
CAGAGCCAGTGCGGTAAGGAGAAACGCAAAGGCTATACCGAAGATTGAAACCAGAACAGCACTGTCAGTTCCCAGAAAATATTTAATCATAAACAGTGTTCCTTTCGACTTTTTGCTCTTTTCTGCGAATAAGGGCATGCTAAATAATTATAACGCCAAACTGAATAAATTACAACCACAAATTTTCAGGGTGCGCAAGCGATTTTTCGCGGACAGATACTGTATTCTCACTGCCGCAGCAGCCACTCCCGCAGGAATTGTGCGTCCGCAGGGCACATGGTGTCGGGCTGCATCTCCGTGGGCAGAAGCCACGCAAGCTCGGTGTGCTCCCGCAGCACCGGCTGACCGCTGACCGTCGTGCAGCGTATGTAGTGGATAAGGAAGCCGCCGCTTTCCACCGCCGCAAGCTCCTCCTGCGGGGCGATTACAATGTCCAGCTCCTCCGCGCACTCCCGCTCCAGACAGCGGAAAAGGGTTTCGCCAGGCTCCAGCTTGCCGCCGGGGAATTCCCACAGATTGCCGCACCGCTTGTCCGGCGGTCGGCGGCAGAGCAGGGCGCGCCCCTGTTCGTCGGTCAGCACCGCGGCAGTAACATCGCGCAGACTCATATCATCGGCTCTCCTTTTTTTCGTTTTCTTTCATTGTACAGCGCGTGGGATAAAATTACAAGCCCCGCACCACCTCGGTACAGCCTATAATGGGGTAAACGGCATACATAATGTAATATTTGCAAAGAATATTCCGAACAGGTGCGCGGCACACCCCCGAAACAGCACAAAGAAGCCCCTCAGCGCAGGTTTGCGAGCCTGTGCGCTGAGGGGCTTCCCAAGTTATATATTGAGGAAAAACATGAACGAATGGGGATTACTTCTCTCTTACGCCGTCCGCGCCCTTGAAGAAGAGGGCGATGGAGCCCGGACCGAGATGGGAGCCTGTAACCGGCTCGTAGCATACTATCATTATATCCTTGGGAGGTGCGGCCGCCTTTATCAGCTTGGCGAGGCAGTCGGCGTCCTCGGAGGAATCGGTGTAGGCAATGCACACCGTCTGCTCCGACTGGTTGGTGCTGAGCTCGGCGTACAGCTTGGCAAGGTGCTGCAGACCGTTCTTCTTGCCGCGCACTTTGCCGGAAACAACAAGCTGACCCTCAGGGCTGCCCTTGAGAATGGGCTTGATGTTAAGCACCGAGCCGATGACAGCAGCCTTGCCGGAGATTCTTCCGGTGCGGTGCAGATGCTTCAGGTCGTCCAGCAGTACGGTCTGGTAGAGCGACTGCAGGCTGTCCTTGAGGATTTTCTCTGCTTCGTCTGCTTCCTTGCCTGCGTCGCGGAGGGCGATAGCGTCCATGACGATGATGCCCTCGCCCAGAGAGGCAGCAAGGGTGTCCACCAGACAAATCTTGCGCTCGGGATATTCGGGACGAAGCTGCTCGGCGGCGATGACGGCAGAGGCATAAGAGCCGCTGATGCCGGAAGACATACTGACAAATAGAACGTCCTCGCCCCTTTCAAGGACGGGGGTGAAGCTTTCGATATAACGCTGGGGCGGTATCTGGGAGGTGGTTACCTCAACGCCCTGCTTGATCTTGGCAAAGTAGGTCTGCGAATCAAAGGTTTCAGTGTCCAGACAGCAATGCTCGACCCCCTCCATAAAGTAGGTGAAAGGGATTACCTGAACATTGTGCTTCTTTACATACGGCGTGGGGAGATTGGCAGAAGTGTCAGTAAATATTGTAAACATAAGCCCTCCGATTGCATCAATTTGCATCTAATATTCAAGATTATTATATAGCGTGTGCAATATCAAGTCAAGCAAAAATGAAGAGATGACACATAATCGACATTTTCTTGCATCTTGTCTTGAAAATACCGTAATTTGGTGGTATAGTAGTACAGCAAGCCAATTTATCAGGCTAAGGGAAAGAAAATAGGAACAAACGGAGGGAAAGAAGATTGGGCTACAGTTCTCACAATGCAGCCGATAAGCTGAGACGGTGGGAGAAGTATCTGCGGGAGTACCAGCTTCCCGACTGGGAGGATATACCGAACATTGGGCTGTATATGGAGCAGGTGCTTTCACTGCTGACGGAGTATCTGGACTATCTGCCGCCTGAATTGAAGGGGGAGCAGTTTATCACTGCCGCCACCGTCAACAACTATGTGCGCAACAGGTTTATGCCCCGACCCAGAAACAAGAGATACTACCGCACCCACATTGCGTATCTTATAATTATCTGCACGCTCAAGCAGCGTCTTAACATAGCAACCATTCACAGAATGATACCGATTGACATTCCGGAGGAACAGGTTAAGGAAATCTATACTGCGTATGTGGCACAGCACAGTGCCGCCGCGAAATACTTCATCGAACAGGTCAGGGTGATTGCCGCCCCGATTCTGGGTTATGATGATGTCAATCCCGAAATCTCCACAGACAGTGCCAGCGGATTGATCTCAATTTCCGCAATAATGAGCTGCCTGTCGGGGCTGCTTGCCGAAAAGCTGCTCTATCTGGACGACATCTATCAGCCGGAGGATACTGACGGTCAGCAGTAACGCAAGCCCGCCGAAGAGAGGAGAGAAGAAATATGCTGCATTTGAAGAAAGCCAATCGTGAGGACATCGAGCAGGAGTATCTCTTTGTCCGCGATATACCCGTTGAAGAAAGCAGCTTTACCAACGAATGGCATGGCATATCCCGCGAGGACTTTGACCATGCCCTTGACACCATGCTGGACTATGCTGAGGGGAAGAATCTCCCCGAGGGCTATGTGCCGGAAACCTTCCTCTTCCTCTGGAATGACAGCACAATAGTCGGGCAATTCCGTATCCGCCACCATCTCTGCGAATCGCTGCGGAATGGTGCGGGTCATATCGGCTACTTTATCGGCAGGGAGTTTCGCGGCAGGGGCTATGCCACAGAGGGTCTGCGCCTGACCCTCGATGTGGCAAGGGGCATCATTCCGGAGGAGGAAATATACCTGCGGGTGGACAAGACCAACCCCGCCTCCCTGCGTGTTATGATGCACAACGGCGGCTATATCCACCACGAGGACGACATCAAATACTATGTGAGAATAAAGAAGTAATAATTCGACCGCCCGAAATTCTGCGGCTTCGCAGGCTTTCGGGCGGTCTTTTCTTTGCAAGGAGTTATACTGGGAGTTATACTGGATGTTTAATCAAGAGTGGGTATAGCGTTGTGTATGCACAACAGCGGTAGTTCAGTTGCCCGCAACAGTGGTGGCGGTGGTCACGCTGTCCACTTCGTCGGTAAATTCCACTCGGGCACCATCTATCAGTACGTAAGCGTCACCGGGGTTACCGCTGATGATGAGATTACCGTTTTCGTCGTACTCAGCGTTAATGATGACTGTATCCTCCACAACATCGGTCTCGCCCTCCTGCGCTGTGTCACCGCCCAGAATACCCATGTCGGCCAGAAGCTGCTCGGCGGCGGCGCGGTCGGCTTTGGAGGGGTCAACGGGCAGGGTGAACATCGCTCTGACGCCTTCGTAGCCCTCGGCATAGTCTATTGCTCCGGTTTCGTCCATGGTGAATACGGAGGTGGAGGGAGCAAGACCCTCGTACACCGCCAGATAGACCTGGCGGTCGGCAAACAGCTCAAGGTTGGCGTAGTCGAAGAGGTAGTAGCGCACACCGCCCACAGTGAGACCGTGTCCTGCACAACTGAGCGTCCAAGCGTTGACCTGATGGGGAGCCCAGCCCTCCACCAGCGGAGAGATGGAGATGTTCTCGTTGCCATTGCGGTCGAGGATTCCGTCCTCAGGGGCGATAGGGGTGCCATCGGTGCGCTTGACAGCCAGCACAACGTAGCTGCTGGCACTTTCCACCGGCAGGTCGTTGAAGAAATCCATGCGCTGTCCCGAGGAGATGCCCAACAGGGTGTAGTCGTACCCGCCTGCGGAGATGGTCTGGTTGATGCTCACTGCATCATCGCCCTCAAAGGCCTGTGCGATTGCCGGGTTTCCTACCTGCGCTGCCACTTCCTTTGCTGAAAGCAGAGAGGAAATGGCAAAGGTGGTGGTGGTCAGCAGGGCGATTGCCGCAGCTGCCGCAATAATGATTTTTACAAGCTTTTTGTTTTTCATAGGTGTATTATTCCTTTCCCTGACCGCCTGCGCCATCAGCTCCGCTGTTCGCTGCTCAAAGTCAGACCGAAAGGCAACGCGGTCAAGCTGC
>SVPT01000128.1 GCA_015065695.1 Oscillospiraceae bacterium
CAAACCCCATGTTCCTCAAGAAGGGTATTGCCCGCGCCACCTCTGCTGTTGTCAACGCTCTGCGCGGCATTTCCAGAACCGTTGACGGTTCCAGCGACATCGCCCGCGTTGCTGCTGTTTCCTCCGGCGACGAGGAAATCGGCGCTCTCATCGCAGAGGCTATGGAGAAGGTCAGCGCAGACGGCGTTATCACCGTTGAAGAGAGCAAGACTGCCGAGACCTATTCCGAGGTCGTTGAGGGCATGATGTTCGACCGCGGCTACATCTCCCCCTACATGGTCACCGACACCGAGAAGATGGAAGCTGTCATCGACGACGCTTACCTTCTCATCACCGATAAGAAGATCTCCAGCATTCAGGAGATCCTGCCCCTGCTGGAGCAGATCGTTCAGTCCGGCAAGAAGCTGGTCATCATCGCTGAGGATCTGGAAGGCGACGCACTTTCCACCCTGCTGGTCAACAAGCTGCGCGGCACCTTCACCTGCGTTGGCGTCAAGGCTCCCGGCTTCGGCGACCGCCGCAAGGAAATGCTGCAGGATATTGCCACCCTCACCGGCGGCGTTGTCATCAGCGAAGAGGTTGGTCTGACCCTTAAGGAAACCACCATCGCACAGCTCGGCAGAGCCCGTCAGGTCAAGATCACCAAGGAAGACACCATCATCATCGACGGCATGGGCAATGGCGACGACATCAAGGCTCGCGTCGGTCAGATTCGCGCACAGATTGAGACCACCACCTCCGACTACGACAGAGAGAAGCTGCAGGAGCGTCTTGCCAAGCTGGCAGGCGGCGTTGCAGTCATCAAGGTCGGTGCCGCTACCGAGATCGAGATGAAGGAAAAGAAGCTGCGCATCGAAGATGCTCTGGCAGCTACCAAGGCAGCCGTTGAAGAGGGCATCGTCCCCGGCGGCGGCGTTGCACTGCTCAGCGTTATCGACGAGGTTGCCGCTCTCATCGACCAGACCTCCGGCGACGAGCAGACCGGTGTCCGCATCGTTGTACGTGCTCTGGAAGAGCCCATCCGTCAGATTTCTGCCAACGCAGGTCTTGAGGGCTCTGTCATCATCGAGAACATTCGCCGCGCCAAGACTGCCGGCTACGGCTACAACATCGTCACCGGCGAGTACGGCGACATGATCGCTGCCGGTATCGTTGACCCCACCAAGGTCACCCGTTCCGCTATCGAGAATGCTGCTTCCGTTGCTTCCATGGTACTCACCACCGAGTCTCTGGTTGCCGACAAGAAGGAGCCCCCCGCACCTGTTGCCATGCCCGACCCCAACGCCGGCATGGGTATGTATTAATCCATACAGCTTTAAACGGAATTGCCGCCCTGCACAGAGATGTGCGGGGCGGCTTTTTTTGTCGGTGCATAAACACCTTTCTATACAAAAAAGGCTGTGCCGCTTGTACTGCACAGCCCTTTTTTGATTACTTATTGTTTCCGGTCAGCCAGTCGGGATATTCCTCCGGCGCGGTGACGATGGGGATTTCATCGCCTGCCACCTTTACCACATGATCCCATGCGGGGCGGCAGTAATTTTTCATATCTGCCTCGGAGATAAACTCCGGGGGCTGGGCACTGCTGAGGTATCTGCCCATGGGAATCAGCCGCATGAAGTCGGGGTCTGAACTGCTGCTGTACATCATCACAGGCATATAGAATGCATCGGTCAGGCGCACAATGCCGTCCTCTCCCCTCTCCAGACGTGCCGAAACGGTCATGGTCTGTCGGGTTCTGCCGTCCGGTCTGCCCTGACTGGCAAAGTAATTGCCGAGGGAATATATGACCAGACAATCCCGCTCGCTTCCGTCGGCACGGGTGACGGTCAGTTTCTTTATGGGCTGCACCACATGGGGGTGGTGTCCCATTATCAGGTCTACGCCGCCCTCGCACAGCCGCTGTGCCATGGTCACAACTCTGCCAATGGGCTCGTCGGTATATTCCTCACCCCAGTGAATGGAGGCAATGATGTACTCTGCCCCCTGCGCCCGTAGCTTATCCACCTCTTCAATGACCGTTGATGCTTTATCAAGGCGACACAGGGCGTAGCTCTCTCGGGATTTTTCAAGCTTGAGGCCGTTTGTATTATCGGTGAATGCAACAATACCCACCTTTATGCCGTTGATTTCTCGTATGTAGGGCTCATTGCGCTCTTCCGGGGAGGTGTAGGTGCCGATGGTATCAATCCCCAACGCCCGTATGTTATTGATATTGTTCACAAGGCCGTTCCAGCCGTTATCCAGACAGTGGTTGTTGGCGGTGATGCCAACGTCTATACCCATATCTGCTATGGCTTCCGCATACTCGATAGGTCCGTTAAAGCAGGGGTAACCACGCAGCTTCTTGTTGTCGCCATGGGCATCTATCGGGGTTTCCATATTGACAATATTGAGGTCGGCGCAGAAGGTACCTTCCATAAGCTCAAGCTGGTGGGAGAAGTCAAAGGAATTGTCGTCCACCCGGGCATTTTCCCGCAGCCCCTCATGCAGCAGGCAGTCACCTGCCATGGTTATGGTCAGGGAATCGGGCTTGGGCGGGGGCGGCTGTACGTCACTTGCGGAGGGTGCATCGCTCTGCGACGATGCCTCAGGCACTGCCAAATCGGTCTGCTGTGTGCTGTTCATTCTGCCTATGGCAATCATGCCCGCCACAGTGAATGCCGCCACAAGCAACAGCAGCACGATATTTCTGGCTATTCTGCCGCTGCGTGAATTACTGTTATTCATTGTGTCGCCTCCTCGGTTGAAGAAATGTGTTCCTGCAGACATGATAGCACATTGCAAGCTGCATTTCAATAGGCAGACGGACTGCGCAAAAGGCATTCCGGCAGTGCACCACGATAATTGTTCACACTTTTTTGATTATATACTGTTGACGGATTTTGCTATTTGCTGTATACTGGATAAGTAAAATTGTACCGTGTTGCGCATTTTTTGCCAATACGGCAGCTATGACGAATAAAACTCATTGGAAAAGGGGCAAGGTTATGCTGAAATTCAGAAAGATTATCGCGGTCTTTATGCTGCTGGCACTTCTGGTGCCGTTTGCCGCTATGCCTGCTGCTGCAGCGGGTACTACTACCCTAAATGTCAAGGCTACATACTATGATGCAAGTGGTATGCTTGACGGTATCAACGCCTTCCGCACCGCCACTGACGGCTCTGCGTGGCAGTGGGACAAAGACGATGCCTCCCGCACGGTTTTCAATGTAGACGCACCCGAATCCCCCATCATAGTGGGTGACAAGGAAGTCCCGCAGAAGGCCGGCGGCACACTTGGCACACTCCAGTACGATTATAAACTGGAAGAGTACGCCATGCAGCGTGCTGCGGAAATTGCAACCTTTTTTTCTCACACCCGCCCCGATGGAACCTTCTGCACCTCAATCTTCACCACCCACGGCAGCGCAAAGGGTGAAAATATTGCTTTTGGCTACGGCAGCGCAGCCTCTGTGCTTGAAGCATGGAAGGAAACCAACGAGTTGTACATCGGTCAAGGCCACAGACGTAATATGCTCAATCCCGCCTTTACCTCTGTTGGTATTGCCCATGCTGTGGTTGACGGCGGGCATTGCTGGGTACAGGTGTTTGGTTCTCCCCATTATGGCGGTACAGCAAACTCCTTTGGCACACAGATTCGCACTGTCACCACCGACAGCAGCAATCTTGCACTGATTTCCGCAGAAACCACCGAGGATTCCATCACCGTTGAGGTTGGCGACAGCAAGGCTGTTCCCCAGTACGTTTACAAGTATCAGCTCAAGTTCTACTACGACGAATATAATAAAAGCGACGAGGGTGACACAATATGCTCCTACACCACTCCCGCATGGACGGTCGCTGACGACACAATTGCGGTCATAGAGGGCGGCAAGGTCGTCGGCAAGAAGCCGGGCAAGACCAGTCTTGTAGTCAATGTAGGTACAAGCGGCGGCGGCACTGCTGCCATCATGCCTCTGCTGCGCTTCCGCGGCATTATGGCTACTGCGGACGCGTCGGGCAACATCGTCATTCCCGTAACCGTAACAGCTCACGATATTACTCAGGCAACCGTTACTCTTGATGCTTCTGAATATGCTCACACCGGCTCGGCTATAGAGCCTGTCCCCACTGTGACCATGGGCGGCGAAACCCTGGTCAAGGACACCGACTACACCGTGACTTACGAGGACAACACCTACGCAGGCACCGGCAAGGTCATCATCACCGGCATTGGCAGTTACGCCGGCGAGCAGGTCAAGGAATTCACCATCACCGGCTGTGCCGATGACGCACACACCCCCGAAGCCCGCGAGGCAACCTGTGACAAGCCCCAGCGCTGCACCGTATGCGGAATGATAACCGCCGAGAAGGCTCACACCCCCGGTGATGCAGCCACCTGCGGTGCACCCCAGAAATGCACCGTCTGCGACACGGTACTTGTCAAGCCCACCGGCAACCACACCCCCGGTGATGCAGCCGACTGCATCCACCCGCAGCTTTGCAAGGTATGCAATCAGGAGGTAACTCCTGCAACCGGCATACACACCCCCGGCGCAGAAGCCACCTGCAAGGATCCCCAGAAGTGCACCATCTGCGACGCAGTGATAAAGGCAAAGACCAACAAGCACGCTGACAAGAACAATGACGGCAAGTGCGACGTCTGCGGCGTTGGCGTAAAGCCCAGCACCGGTGACAAACAGCCCGAGGGCGCAAAGACCAGTGACAACATTGTTCTGTTCACCGCTATACTGGCCGCTTTTATCCTCTCCTCCGCCGTTGTCATGGCTATCATCTGGTTCAAGAAAAAGCAGCAGGCACCCGCAGACACCGGATACATCCTGAAGGACGCTTCCGCTGACTACTGGAAGCCGCAGGACTGATTAAGCGGCTGACCGATTAAGCAACACCGTATCCCCCTGAACGAGGTTTCGTTCAGGGGGATATTTTTGTGCGATATAGATATTTTTCGCACAAGTTGCGCCACCATGCTATGTCATGTATACATTTTTTAAATTCATCTTGCATTTTTGCTCGTAATGGTGTATACTATATTAGCATCTGATGTGGAGCACACGTCGACGCAAAACAAATATCGCGGAGTAGAGCAGTTCGGTAGCTCGTCGGGCTCATAACCCGGAGGTCGCAGGTTCAAATCCTGCCTCCGCAACCATGAAAATCGGCTTAACCATCAGGTTTAAGCCGATTTTCTTTTGTCTGTACCCTTATTCGTACCCTTTACGCTTCGGCATAGTCTTCTT
>SVPT01000009.1 GCA_015065695.1 Oscillospiraceae bacterium
CAAGACTGCCGCGCTTCATGGTGGGCATGATGATCTCCAACTACCTGAATATACTGCACAATTCCAAAAAGCGTGACCCCAAAACGCTGCGGGGCTTTGCCAAAAACCTGCTGCCGGAAAAATACCTGCCGCAGTATCTCGCCATCACCGACCTGATGGACAACAGCACCGTTGTCAGCATGGTAGGCTCGGTCTTTGGCAACCACTACCCCCACAATGCCGACAGCACCACCGAGGTGCTTTTCATACACGGCACAAAGGCAAACGAGATGTACTCGGCAAAGGCAGCCGCTCGGCTGAAAAAGGACTATCCCGCCATGCGCGTCATACGCTGCAAGGGCAAGGCGCACTGCGAGAATGCCTGCTTCCACCCCGAAAGGTGGTACGCCGATGTCATAGGCTTTCTCAAGTCGCAATCAATGAAAAATAACCGAATCGGGCCGCGCTGCCCGGTTCGGTTTTTCTTTTCTCCTCTTACCTGATGGCAGGCAAAAATTCCACAAAGCAATTGCAAAATCCCCCTCGGTGTGGTATGATTATAAAGTTATAGAGAAGTCAGGAATTATCTGCGAAAGGACGAAATAAATCTTGGTTTGCAACAGTAACTGTGTCATGTGCATCGCCAAGCGGCAGGCGCGGCTGGCAGAAAAGCTGCCCGATGATGCACAGCGCACCGCCTACCTCTGCGAGGCACTGCGCGTTATCGCCGAAAACGCCCCCCACTTCCCCGCCCCTGTCATCATCGGCAAGCTGGCGGAGGTGCAGAAGGGCTTCTTCGGCGACATCGACCACTACGAGGAGATAAAGCACAGGTACAACGGCTTTATGATGGAGCGTGCGGAGGCTATCTCCCGCCGCATTTCCGATTCTGCCGACCCGCTGCGCACCGCTGTGCTGTACTCCCGTGCAGGCAACTACATCGACTTTGGCGCAATGCATGAGGTGGACGACGAGATGCTGCAGCGCATACTCGACACCGCCGACACCGAGCCGCTGGACGAGGCGGTATACAAAAGATTCACCGAGGAGCTTTCTGCCGCGAAAACACTGGTGCTGCTCACCGACAACTGCGGAGAAATCGTCCTTGACAAGCTGCTTCTGCAGACCATCGGCAGGCTTTATCCCCACATCAGCCTGACCGTCATGGTCAAGGAGCGTCCCGCCCTCAACGATGCCACAGCGGTGGACGCCGCCGAGGTAGGCATGGAGGACGCTGCGCGGGTGACGGGCAACGGCATTGAGGGAGGCACCCCCGGCACATGGCTGGATTTTCTCCCCGAGGAAAAGCGTCAGCTTCTCGAAGATGCCGACATCGTCATCGCCAAGGGTCAGGCCAATCTGGAGACCCTCATCGGCTGCGGTCTGCGGGTGTGGTATCTGCTGATGTGCAAATGCCAGCGCTTTGTGGAAATGACCGGACAGGAGCAGTATTCCGGCATGATGCTGCGTGAGGGCAGTATAAGATTCAATGGATAGACGGGAAGATAAGCTGCCGCTGGCGCACTGGCTGTATGCCCTTGCTTACAGCGGTATGTATAAAGAAAACGATTGGCAGCAGTGGGCTGTGCTTATTGCCGAAGATGCCCCATTGCGCGGCGACACCGAATGGGTCTTTGACACCGTACTTGCGGGAGGGCTTCCCGACCTGCTTGCCATTCTGGCAGAGCGTATGCAGGCGGAATACTACAGCGGGTATCCTCTGACCGACATTATCTGCGGCTATTACTACCACCGATACAGGCAGGGGGAAATAAGCCTCCGCGAGCTGCTGGACAAATCGGGCGAGGCTGCCGACAGCGCAGGCGGCTCGGCTGACTGCGAGTTTTTCTACGGCTTGCTCAACGCACTGGAAAGCGATGCTTCCGCTGCCCATTCGCCTGAATTTACGCAGACAATAACACATTTCTTTGAGCCTCTGTGCGCCGCCGCACTGCAGCAGAAGGCAAGCTTTGAAAGTGCGACTGCAAAGAATCTGATTTCATAGGCTCTGTGCGGAAAAACCGCCTGACCGAGCATAGAAAAAAGGAGAAATGCTGTGCTTAGCAACGCCATCAAACACTTCCGCACCATCACACGACACCGCCACAGGGTCATGGCACACTGCTTCCGCGCCGGAATTTTCTGGCAGGGGCTGCTGCATGACCTCTCCAAATATCAGCCCACGGAATTTCTCGCCGGTGTGCGGTACTATCAGGGCTACCGCAGCCCCAACGAAGCCGAGCGGGAGACCATAGGCTATTCGGCGGCATGGATGCACCACAAGGGGCGCAACCGCCACCACTTTGAGTTCTGGTGCGACTACAACCCCCAGACCCGCATCATGCAGCCGGTGGAGATGCCCATACGCTTTGTTGCGGAGATGTTCTGCGACCGTGTTGCCGCCAGCAAGATATACCGAGGCAGCGACTACACCGACCGCGACCCGCTGGATTACTTCCTCCGCGCCAAGGGCAAGCGCATCATTCACCCCGCCACCTCCGACCTGCTGGAAAGCCTGCTCACCGACCTGAGCGTCAAGGGCGAAGAGGCGGTCTTTGCACAGCTTCGCGCCATGGTCAAGGAGGACAGGCAAAACCGCAGGAAGCATAACAAATAATACAAATACGCAAGGAAAAATAATAATGAAAAAGCTATTTGGCGACCGCGCCTTTTACCGCACCACGCTGGGTATCGTAATACCTGTCATCATTCAGAACGGCATTTCCAACTTCATCGGTCTGCTGGACAACATCATGGTCGGTCGTGTCGGCACCGAGCAGATGTCCGGCGTTTCCATTGCCAACACACTGATATTCATCTTCAACCTGTGCATCTTCGGCGCAGTTTCCGGCGCAGGCATCTTCTCCGCCCAGTTTTACGGCTCCGGCGACAACGACGGTGTGCGCAACACCACCCTCTTCAAGGTAATCTCCACCACCATACTCACCGCCATCTGCATCGGCATCTTCATCGCATTCGGTGAGCCACTCATCGCATTCTACCTCAAGGATGATGTGGCAGGCAGTGCCACCGCCACCCTCGCCTACGGCAAGGAATACCTGATGATTATGCTGGTAGGTCTGCTGCCCTTTGCGCTGACGCAGGCATACGCCAGCACCCTGCGCGAGACCGGCGAAACGGTGCTTCCCATGACTGCCGGCATCATCTCCATGTTTGTCAATCTGACACTCAACTACGTCCTTATCTTCGGCAAGCTGGGCGCGCCTGTGATGGGCGTTGCGGGTGCTGCAATCGCTACGGTCATTTCCCGCTTTGTGGAGCTGGGCATTGTTGCCATTGTCGCCCACGCACGCAGGAAGGCACACCCCTTCCTCGTGGGGCTGTACACCCGGGCAAAGCTGCCACTCCGCCTTGTTTCCGACATCATCAAGAAGGGTATGCCCCTGATGGTCAACGAGGTGCTGTGGTCCTGCGGCATCGCCATGCTGACCCAGTGCTACTCCACCCGGGGACTTTCCGTTGTGGCGGCACTCAACATCACCAACACCGTTGCCAACTTCTTCAACGTGGTATTCTTCTCCATGGGCAACGCCATTGCCATCATCGTCGGTCAGCAGCTTGGCGCGAATAAATTTGACGAGGCTAAGGGCAGTGCAGTCAAGCTGACCACCCTCGGCGTTATCAGCAGTGCCGTCACCGCTGTGGCAATGTCCCTGCTTGCCCCCTACTTCCCCCTTATCTACAACACCTCCGAGCAGGTGCGCGACCTTGCCACAAGCCTGCTGCTGTGCTGCGCGCTGATGATGCCCATACGCTCCTTCGCCCACTGCTGCTACTTCACCCTGCGCTCGGGCGGCAAGACCCTCATCACCTTCCTCTTCGATTCGGCATTCATGTGGCTGATAGTTGTGCCCATTGCATTCCTGCTTTCCCGCTACACAGCACTGACCATCATTGCCCTGTATCTTATCTGCGAATCCCTTGAATTTATCAAATGCATCGTCGGCTCCATCATGGTCAAGACAGGCATTTGGATTAATAATCTTGTTGATAACCAAAAGGAGGTTGTTCCCGTTGAGCAATAAAATCAGAATCGGTATCGCCGGCTACGGCAATCTTGGACGAGGCGTTGAGCTGGCTGTCACCGCCAGTGATGACCTTGAGCTGGTGGGCATTTTCACCCGCCGTGACCCCGCTTCCATACAGCCCGCTTCCGGCGCGAAGGTATATTCCTATGACGATGCCGAAAACATGGCTGACGACATCGACGTTATGGTGCTGTGCGGCGGCTCCGCCACCGACCTGCCCGTCAACGGCCCCCAGTTTGCCGCAAAGTTCAACACCGTTGACAGCTTTGACACCCATGCGCAGATTCCCGCCTATTTCGCCAACATGGACGAGGTCTCCCGCAAGGCAGGCAAGGTTGCCATCATTTCCGTCGGCTGGGACCCCGGTCTGTTCTCCCTTGCCCGTGCCTACTTTGACAGCGTGCTGCCCAACGGCGACACCTACACCTTCTGGGGTCGTGGTGTCAGTCAGGGTCACTCCGATGCCATTCGCCGCATTGACGGCGTAAAGAATGCCATTCAGTTCACCGTTCCCATCGAGGAGGCAATGGACGCGGCACGCAGCGGCAGCCGTCCGCAGCTTACCACCCGCCAGAAGCACCTGCGTGAGTGCTATGTTGTTGCGGAGGAGGGCGCGGACCGCGCTGTAATTGAAAACACCATCAAGACCATGCCCGCCTACTTTGCCGACTACGACACCACTGTGGAGTTCCTCGGTGAGGAGGAGTTCAAGAGCCGCTTTACCACCATGCCCCACGGCGGCTTTGTTATCCGCAGCGGCGTGACCGGCAGCGCAAACCACGTCACCGAATTTTCCCTCAAGCTGGACTCCAACCCCCAGTTTACCGGCAGCGTGCTGACCGCCTACACCCGCGCCGCCTACCGCCTTGCACAGGCGGGCGAAAAGGGCGCAAGGACGGTGCTGGACATCGCACCCGCAATGATTTCCCCCAAGAGCGGTGAGCAACTCCGCGCTGAGCTGGTTTAAGCCCTTTCCTTTGGAGAAAAAAACGATTATGATTGAGATGAATATACCTGTCCGCAAACTGGACGAGCGGGCAAGACTGCCCAGGCGGGGCAGTGCCGCTGCAGCCGGTGCGGACCTGTGCGCCCTTGACGGCACAGACATCGCCCCCGGCGAAACTGTGATGATTCACACCGGACTGGCGGCGGAGATTCCCGACGGCTATGTGGGTCTGCTCTTTGCCCGCAGCGGACTTTCCACCAAGAGCGGTCTTGCGCCCGCCAACAAGGTGGGCGTGGTGGACAGCGACTACCGGGGCGAGCTGATGGTGGCTCTGCACAACCACTCCGACCAGCCCCGCACCGTTGCCGCAGGCGAGCGTGTGGCACAGCTTGTCATCATGCCCTACGTTGCCGCGGTGTATGTGGAGACCGACCAGCTTTCCGAAACCGAGCGCGGCGAGGGCGGCTACGGCTCTACCGGCAGCATGTAGACTATCGCACAAGTAAAAAGGCACTGTCAGGCGGGGTAATTCCCCGCTGCGGCAGTGCCTCTTTTCTTCCTTTTGGGTGCGTTGTGTTTTGTTTTCAGATATGATATAATCGTTCTACATATAGACTAAGCAAATCGGGAGGGAAAAGAAAAAGATGACCAACAAAGAGATACTGAATATCGCCATGCGCCAGTCGGCAATCGACGCCGGGTGCGATGCGGGCGATTTTTTGCGGCAGGACAACGTCATCGTGCAGTCGGTACCCTCCCCCGATGCGAGGAAGTACCTTGAGCTGCCCTTTGTGTGCGACCTTGTTTCCTACGGCAGCAACATCGTTGCCTCCATTGATATGCAGTACAGGGAGCTTGTGGAGGGGTACATCAATAAATATTCTATGGCGCACTGCTTTGAAACGCCCAATCTGCACGTCCTCAACGAGGGCTTCGGGCAGTACGGTATGCAGGTGTGCTTTATGGCGGAGTATTTCCTCCCCGACGTAAACGCAATACCCAACGATGGCTGCGCATATGAGCTGAGGGTGCTGGAGCAGCCCGATTTTGCCGGGCTGTATGTCCCCCAGTGGTCGAATGCCCTGTGCGACGACCGCAGACAGCTTGACGTGCTGGGCGTGGGTGCGTACTGCGATGGGCGGCTGGTGGGGCTTGCCGCCTGCTCGGCAGACTGCGACAGTATGTGGCAGATTGGTGTGGACGTGCTGCCTGAGATGCGGCGGCAGGGCATTGCCTCTGCGCTGACAGCAAGGCTGGCGCGGGAGATTCTCGACAGGGGCAGGGTGCCCTTCTACTGCTGCGCATGGTCCAATATCCCCTCGGCGCGCAACGCCATACAGAGCGGTTTCCGTCCCGCATGGGCAGAATTGACCGTCAAGCCAAATCAGTTTGTTGACCGCATGAACGGATTAATATAATAGACAACGGAGGTATTTACTATGGGAATGTTTGATATTATTGAAAAACGCAGAAGCTATCGCGGAAAGTTTCTCCCCACCGCTGTGCCGAGGGAGCATCTTGTCAAAATCATGCAGGCGGGTCTGGCTGCCCCCTCCGGCTGCAACAAGCAGACGGTCAGCCTTATCGCCATTGACGACAGGGCGGTGCTGGACAGCGTGCTGGGTGTTATCGACCCGCCCTGCGCTGCGACAGCCCCTGCCGCCATCTGCGTGCTGAGCCGCAGGATTATTGCCTACAGGGACAGGTGCTTTGCGGTGCAGGACTACTCCGCAGCCATCGAGAATATGCTGCTCGCCATCGTTGAGCTGGGCTACCAGAGCTGCTGGTACGAGGGACACATCACCGACGATGACCGCATATGCGACAAAATAGCAGCCATTCTGGGCGTACCGGAGGACTATGAGCTGGTGTGCTTCCTGCCTGTTGGCATCGCCGCAGATGAAGTAACCGCCCCCGCTAAGAAGCCCTTTGAAGAGCGGGCATGGTTCAATAAATTCGGAGAATAAACTCCATACAGCAAGCAAAACACCGCCGCAAAGAGAAATACTCTCTGCGGCGGTGTCGCTGTATGTTGGCTTATCGGTTCATAACACGGTTGAGCTTCTGCTCAAAGCGGTTTTTGCTGCGCTGGTCGGGCACTGCGGTGGGGTACTGCTCGGTGAAGCAGGCATTGCAGTAGCCGCAGCCCTTGTTGCCCAGCACGCCTGGCAGGTCCTCAAGGGGCAGGTATCCCAGGGAATCCACGCCGATGATTCTGCGGATTTCCTCGATGGTATGGCTTACCGCCACGAGGCTGTCCTTGGAATCAATGTCGGTGCCGTAGTAGCAGGGGGCGATGAAGGGGGGCGAGGATACACGCATATGCACCTCAGCCGCGCCTGCCTCCCGCAGCATATGCACGATGTGGGCGCAGATGGTGCCGCGGACGATGGAGTCGTCTATCAGCACAACGCGCTTGCCCCTGACTATCTCGCCGAGGGGGTTGAGCTTGATGCGCACCTGATGCTCACGGGTCTTCTGACCGGGGGAGATGAAGGTTCTGCCGATATACTTGTTCTTGATAAAGCCCAGTCCGTAGGGTATTCCCGACTCCTCGGCATAACCGATGGCGGCATCTATGCCGGAATCGGGCACGCCGATGACCACGTCCGCCTCGGCGGGGTGTGCCTTGGCAAGCAGTGCGCCGGCATTCTTGCGTGCCTGATGCACCGAAACGCCGTCGATGACCGAATCGGGACGGGCGAAGTAGATGTACTCAAAGATGCAGGGAGAGGGCTTGCACTTCTCGCAGTGGGTGTCGATGGAGGTGATGCCGTTGGGGGAGAACATGAGAATCTCGCCCGGGCGAATATCGCGGATGAAGTGGGCACCGACAGTCTCCAGCGCACAGCTTTCGGAGGCGACAATGTATGCGCCCTCGGGGATACGTCCGTAGCACAGCGGACGGAAGCCATGGGGGTCACGGGCGGCAATCAGCTTGGTGGGGGACATAACCACGATGGAGTATGCACCCTCCAGCTTGTCCATTGCGCCGCACACAGCCTCCTCGATGGACTTGCTGACAATGCGCTGTTGGGTTATCACGCAGGCGATAAGCTCCGCGTCGCTGCTGGAATGGAAAATCGCGCCCTGCATCTCCAGCGTCTCGCGCAGGGAATAGGCGTTGGTCAGGCTGCCGTTGTGGGCAAGTGCCAGACAGCCCTTCATGTGGTTGACCACCACCGGCTGGCAATTCTGGCGGCTGTTGAACTTGTCCGCACCGTAGCGGCAGTGTCCGACTGCCATGTTGCCTGTGCCCAGCTTGTCAAGGCGGTCTGCGGTGAATACGTCACCCACCAGACCGACGTCCTTGTGGGCGGTCATAACACCGTCATCATTGACAACGATGCCGCAGCTTTCCTGACCGCGGTGCTGCAGTGCATAAAGACCGTAATAGGTCAGAGCGGCAACGTCCTCCGAGCGCTCGGAAAAGACACCGAAAATGCCGCACTCTTCATGTAAATTAGACATATATTATTCCTCACCCATCAGACGGCGGCGGATTTCCGCATAGGCATCCTCCACACCACCAAGGTTGCGGCGGAAGCGGTCCTTGTCCAGCTTTTCGCCTGTCTCGGAATCCCAGAAACGGCAGGTATCGGGAGAGATCTCGTCAGCGAGAATGATTCTGCCGCTGAGGTCACGACCGAACTCGATCTTGAAGTCAACCAGAGTAACGCCTGCCATTGCGCAGCGCTTCTGCAGGAATGCGTTGACCTTGAATGCATATTCCTCAATCTGTGCAAGCTCTTCGCGGGTGGCAAGCTGCATTGCATAGATATGGAAGTTGTTGATCATGGGGTCGCCCAGGTCGTCGTTCTTGTAGCAGAACTCAAGCACGGGGCAGGACAGAGGAGTGCCTTCCTCCAGACCCAGACGCTGAGAGAGGGAACCGGCGGCGATATTGCGCACGATGACCTCCAGCGGAACGATTTCCACACGGTGTACTACGGTTTCGCGGTCGCTGAGCTGCTCTACGAAATGGGTGGGAACACCCTCCTGCTCAAGCAGTCTCATCATGAAATTGGACATACGGTTGTTGACAACGCCCTTGCCGACGATGGTGCCCTTCTTCTGGCCGTTGAATGCGGTAGCATCGTCCTTGTAGGAAACGATGTAGAAGCGTTCGTCGTTGGTTGCATAGACCTTCTTTGCCTTACCTTCGTAAAGCTGCTCTCTCTTTTCGATTGCGCCGTCCTTGTAATCCATGACCCTTTTGCCTCCCGTAAAAACAAAAATTCGGCAGCAGTACGGATACCCCAACATATCGTATGAGATACACCGTTCTGCCAACCATATACGAATTATAACGTTTTACCCAAGCCCTTGTCAATACATTTGCGCACGCTCCGATACGATACTACATAATCATGCAACATCGTTCAGTTTCCACCGATAGTTTTGTGTTTTTTTGCGTTATCCCCATTGCAAATCTTTACATATCATAAGTATTGTTCCTTTGCAGGCAGTTTGCGGCAGTGGGTCTGACGGCTTTGCGCAAAAGCACGGGCAAAGCAAAAAGCCTGTGCGGGTCGGGTGACTCGCACAGGCTTCTTCTGTTTATCGCTTTGCGTCACTTACGCTTTTGCGCCTTAGCCCTCCTGATGGGCGATGAGACCGAATTTCTTGGAGAATTCCATGACCAGCACAGGGACAAACGCCAGACCCAGAGCGATCATATAGAACTTGAAGGGCAGTGCTGCCAGAGCGAATGCGCCTGCAACGGGCGGGATAAGTGTGACCAGCAGCATCAGTGCCACAGAGCCGAGGAAGGCGTAGTTGAGGTACTTGTTGGTGAACACGCCGATGGAGAAGAGAGAGTGGTTGGAACGCATATTGAAGGAGTGGAAGCACTGGGTGAACGCAAGGGTGATGAATGCCATGGTGCGTCCGAACATCTCTGCGGTTTCGGCAGGCTGACCTGCGCCCAGCACCTTCCAGCCGATGAGGAAGGAGGCGATGGTGAGCAGTGCGAACATCACGCCCTGAAGAATGATGCGCATACCCAGACCGTGGGCGAAGATGCCTTCGTCCTTGGGACGGGGCTTTCTCTTCATGATGTCCTTGTCAACAGGCTCCATGCCCAGTGCAAGGGCGGGCAGGCTGTCGGTGACAAGGTTGATCCACAGAAGCTGCATGGAGAGCAGCGGGGCAATGCCGAAGATGAGGGTTACGAAGAATACGGTGAGGATTTCTGCGCAGTTGGTGCCCAGCAGGAAGCCGACAACCTTGCGGATATTGTCGTAGATGCCGCGACCCTCGCGCACTGCCTTGACGATGGTGGCGAAGTTGTCGTCGGTAAGGGTCATGTCGGAGGCACCCTTTGCAACGTCGGTGCCGGTGATGCCCATGGCGCAGCCGATGTCGGCAGCCTTCAGTGCGGGAGCGTCATTGACGCCGTCACCGGTCATGGAAACGATTTCGCCCTTGGACTGCCATGCCTTGACTATGCGGATCTTATCCTCGGGAGAAACACGGGCGTAGACGGAGATGTCCTCAACACGCTCTGCAAGCTGCTCGTCGGTCATCTCGGAAAGCTGCACGCCGGTGATGGCCTCGCCGCCCGGCTGGAGGATACCCAGCTCCGCAGCGATGGCGGAAGCGGTGACAACGTGGTCACCGGTGATCATTACGGGGCGGATACCTGCGCTGATGCACTCGCCAACGGCAACCTTTGCCTCGTCACGGGGCGGGTCAATCATGCCGACCAGACCGAGCAGGGTCAGATCCTTTTCAATCTCCTCAGAGGTGGGAGCCTCGGGCACGCTGTCCAGCTCGCGGTAGGCGATGGTGATAACGCGCAGTGCCTTCTTGCTCATCTCGTCGTTAAGGGCGGCTGCCTTTTCCACATTGCCCTTGGAGCAGCGGGAGGAAATGGAGTCTAACGCGCCCTTGGTGACGGAAATGATGCGTCCGTCCACCTTGCATATGGTGGTCATCATCTTGCGGTCGGAATCGAAGGGGATCTCCGCAAGGCGGGGGCTCTCTTCGGCAAGGGCATCCTTTTCCATGCCGTTGAGGTGGGCGGCCCATACGATGGAGGTCTCGGTGGGGTCACCGATAAGGGTCTGGGAGCCGTCCTCGCCGAGGATAACGGAGCCGTCGCAGCAGAGGGTTGCGTAGCGCAGCAGGCGGCGAATGGAATCGGTGTTCTCTTCGCTGATGGCTTCATCGTCGTCGCTCTCGGCATTCCATGCGCGGACGAGGGTCATCTTGTTCTGGGTCAGGGTGCCGGTCTTGTCGGAGCAGATGACCGATGCACTGCCCAGGGTCTCAACAGCGGGCAGGGAGCGGATAATGGCACCACGGCTGACCATGCGCTGTACGCCGATGGAAAGCACGATGGTGACAACGGCGGGCAGACCCTCGGGTATTGCGGAAACTGCCAGAGCAACAGCGGTCATGAATGCCTCCAGCCAATCCATGTGACCGAAGATGAAGCCGACAATAAAGACCACCGCGCAGGCGGCCAGTGCCACAAAGCCCAGATACTTGCCAAGCTGTGCCAGCTTGAGCTGCAGGGGGGTGGCGGTTTCTTTCTCGCCCTCCAGCATACCGGCAATCTTGCCCATCTGGGTGTCCATACCGGTGGAGGTGACAACGGCAACGGCGCGTCCGTAGGTGACGGAGCAGCCGGAGTAAATCATGTTAATGCGGTCGCCCAGAGGAGCGTTTTCGTCAACGGTCTCGGAGGCTTCCTTTTCGGAGGGCACCGACTCACCGGTCAGTGCGGATTCCTCCGACTTGAGGCTTGCGGAGGTGATGAGGCGGGCGTCTGCGGGGACGAAATCGCCTGCTTCCAGCAGAATGATGTCGCCGGGCACAAGCTCCTTTGCCTCAACAACGCTCTCCTTGCCGCCGCGCAGCACACGGGCGTGGGGAGCGGACAGGCTCTTCAGCGCGTCCAGAGCTTTCTCTGCCTTGCTCTCCTGAGAAACGCCCATGATGGCGTTGAGTATTACGATGGCAAGAATCAGAATGGGCTCGAAGAATTCCTTGGGGTTGCCCTCCTCGATGGCGATGACGAAAGAGATAGCTGCGGCGATGAGCAGAATGATGATCATTACGTCCTTGAACTGGTCAAGGAAACGCTGAATGAGCGTCTTTTTCTTCTTCTGGCGCAGCTCGTTGGGGCCGTACTGCTCCAGACGCTCTGCCGCCTGCTGTGCGCTGAGACCTGTGCTTCGGTCGCTCTCCAGTGAGCGCAGCACGTCGTCAGCCGACTGGTTGTGAGGTACTATACCGGTGTTTTTGCTTGACATTTTTTCCTCCCGTGCCTTTCTTTTTAATTTTTTCTCCAGATAAACAGAAAAGACCCTTATCGAAGTATGTTCTCGGTGTAACATACTCTCGATAAAAGTCTTGCTTTAAAACGCAGGGTGCGTTTCAGCATGGAACGGACAGCGCAGACTGTCGGGCATGACGCTCCACACAGCGGGCAGATCCCGCAAGCTACTCCCTTTTATCCATCGGAAATATTGCACTATTAAAGATACCATATATAGCCAGCCCTGTCAAGTGATGGGTCTGTCTTAATTACGTTACAATATGTTACAATTTTGGAACAATATAGCTTGCCATTATGCGCTCTGCCGCCCCTGCTGCCTGCTCTGCCGCAACCATTGCGGAAACGGGGTGACTGCCCGCGCTGACTGCGATGCGGCGGCTGTCGTCCTCCCCTGTGCAGGTAATCTCCGGAAAGCGGAAGCCCTCGCCACAGACGGTGACAGTACGCTGAGCCAGCCTGCGGGCATGGGGAAACAGCTGCGCCGCTATGCTCTCCAGCGCGGCAAAGCCCGCCCCCTCCCACTGCCGCAGCAGCCGCAGGGAAAAACGCCCCTCTTCCCCGTTGGGGGTTACAGCAAAGCCAATGTCCTCAAGCACACCGCAGCCTGTGGGGACGTGCCCGCCCTCCAGTATCATTTCATGGGCGGCGTGCCCCTCTGCGCCGGGGCGAATGTCAATGAACACCGCCGCATCGTCTGCCCTGTCCGCAAAGGAGTCACAGCCGCACAGGGCGTTTATCTTTCCCGTCAGTGCCGCTGCCGACAGCAGCAGACTGCCGTCACAGCGGACGGCGCACGCCCTCTCCGCAAAGCCCTCTGCCGCAAAGAGCCTTTCGGGGCGGGGCACAAAGGCGGCAGGGATACCCAGCCCAGCCGCCGCTGACGCCTCCTCTATGAGCGGCCATGCCTCGCTGTCGGAGAAATACCACACCGGCACAGCGGTGCAGAAGCTGCCGGTCAGGGCGGCGATGTGCCCCAGTGCGCGGCAGCCTTTCAGATAGACCTCTGCCAGCCTGCGTGCGGAGGCATTGCCGTGGCTTGCGCACAGCGCCGACCAGCAGCCCGCGCCTGCGGCGGTGGAGGATATGTGGCTTTCGGGGCACTGCTCTCCCCCTTTCACACGGACAAAGGGCAGCCCCCGCTGTTTCAGCCGCAGGGCGGTAAGGGCTGCGGTCAGTCCCTCCCCTATGATGACTGCGGGGCGCATATCGTACATATTCTTCACAGGCTCTCCCTCCCCTTCCAGAAACAGCATATCCCGTCAGATGATGGATATGCGCCAAAGGAGCAGGCTATGCAGTTTTTTGCCGCAGGGGATAGCTCTGCCGACACAATGCCCGCACAAATGCCATAATGCTGCACAGTTTTCCGACTATATGGGCTATATTTTCACACTGCACTTGAAATCATTTCTGTTATAGGGTATAATTAATCTGTTAGCGGTACAACCGCTGCTTACATAAGTATTTAAAGAATTTTTGAGAGGTAGGATTTTTCAATATGATCAGCTTTGAAAACAACACCGTTTTCCATCTTAAGCAGGTAGACAAGAACGCATTTTACACTCAGGTTGCACCTCTGCTCATCGAGGGCGAGGATATTCTCAGCGCATATCAGGCAGGTCGTGACGGCATCGTCTTTACCACTCTGCGCATTTTCGCCATTGACGTTCAGGGTATTGTCGGCAAGAAGATTGACATCGCCACCCTGCCCTACAAGCACATTCAGTCCTTCTCCATCGAGAATGCCGGCGTAGGCGACGCAGACGGCGAGCTGGATATTATCCTCATGGGTCAGAAGCGTATCCGCTTTGAGTTTGACAAGAACACCGACATCGCCATCATCGGCAAGACCATCTCCCGCTTCACCCTGTAAGGCTCTGCCATGAAGAGAACATTCGCCATTGTGCTGTGCGCGCTGCTGATGCTGGCTGTGCTTGCAGGCTGCGGCGGCAAGGCAGAGGAGGTCAGTGACGACCTCTACCAGTACAACTACAACAACGGCACTGTCAGGCTGCAGTACGACAGCGAGCAGCTTATCATCTACGACCTTTTTGAAACGTCGCAGTCGGTGATGTTTGCGCCTGACGGAGCAAGCCCCTGCAGCGTACAGGTCATAGCAAAGAAGGACGACCGCTCCATTGACGCGGCCTCCTATCTGCAGCAATTCCAGAGTACCGTCAGCCAGTCGCTGGAGATTACCGACGTGGAGGAATCCAGCGTATACAGCGGCGGCATTACCACCGCCCAGCGCAGCTTTACCATACCCATGGAGGACGGCAGCTTTCATTACCGCCTGAAGATGCAGAGCAACGACAAGTCCACCATGCTGATAATCATGACATGGGACGACAGCCTCACCCCCAAGCAGCTTGCCGCCTTTGAGCAGGTTTACGCCTCGGCGCGCATGACGTGGTAGGTGTAACTCTCCCTGCCAGGCGCATTGTACAACTGAATAATGTAAAGCTCCCTCTGCCGGACAACCGCCGACAGAGGGAGTTTTTTTCTTTCTTTATTTATTTGCTGTGCGGGGTATTGCTCCGCACTCACGCCTTGAATCAGGCAGCGGTTCTGGAGTCGATAATATCCTGTGCGCAGGCAGCGAGCGATGCGTTGATTACGGGAACGGCGTAGACGATGGGCGCAACCAGCAGGCAGGAGAGAATCAGCGGCAGCAGGGAGATGTACACCCGCAGCACCTTGAACACATGACCCCTCATAAACTCTGCCGAGGTGGAGAAGCACCGTGCCACGCTCTGACGGATACCCGCAGTGAAGAGATAGCGGGCGACAAACCAGCGCAGCATGATGAACGCATAGACCAGCAAACCAACCAGCAGCAGCACACCGCCCAGCAGTGCCACAGAGCCTGCACCGGACTTGCCGTCAACGGCGGCAGACAGCGCACGGGAGAAGCACACCAGCGAGGGCGCGGCGCACAGACCGCCCACGATTACATGGCGCACAAGGCGGTTGACCTCGAAGGACAGCGCATCGGTAAAACGCTGATTGTCACGGTAGTAGTGGAAGACCTGTCCTACCTTCAGGTCGCCGCACTGGGCAACCGACTGGTACCACTTTACAATGCCCATATTGAGCGGTGCCGACAGCATGAAGTAGAATGCGGTGAGTATAAGATTGATGATATAGGTGAAACGGAAGCCACGGCTGCTGTAGTATTCATAGTAGTCCAGCAGCGAGTTGAGCTGGGTGACCTCCGTCTGCGCGTCACTGCCACCCTCTGCCACGCCTATCAGCGCGGTGACAAGCCGGTTGAAAACCAGAAAGGCAGCAAGGGCGAAGAGCGACAGGCAAAGGGTTGCCAGTGCCCTTGTCCAGTTATCGGCAAGCAGACCCTGCGCCTCGCGCCGTATGCCTTTGGGCGTAAATGACAGGTTATCCAATTCACAGCACCTCCGCGATGGATTGTATTGTCTTGATTATACATTAATATCGACTGCATTGCAACGATTAATTCAATATAATCCAAACACGCTGAAGTTTTTACTGTGGATTCTCAGACTTGCCTACTGCAATGGTTTTGCCCTGAAAAGCATTTCTCCTGAAACATAGGACATATTCCATTCCACCTTGGTATCCCCATTGCTGCCGCACACTGTTTCTCCGCACATAACAAGGCGGTTGTCAGTGTATCCATTATACCAGCGTTTGCCCTCAATACTTCTGCAATAGTCTTCTGCATCGGTTATGACAACATCGGTGTACAGCACCCATGCTTCGCCGGTTTGCTCATCATAGCCCGATTGCAGGAACTTTCCGTATTCAAAAGGTGAGAAGTATTGTCCAATCACAGGAATGTTGCTCCACTCGGCGTTCTGTATGCTCTGCTCTTCGCTTTCCTCGGGCGCATCACTGCCCTCGGCGGCAAGGGTAAAGTTAAAGCCTGCGGAATTGATATACTGAAAGCCGGACAGTGTCACGCTGTGCACCTCTTCGGCCGGGCAGTGCAGGGGTAAGGTGATGTAGGTTATCTCGCCGCTTCCCGCTTCGTAGGTACACCACTCATCCACAGGGACACCGTTTACCGCAATCTCGCCAAACCAATTAAGCAGAATGTCCTCGCTCTCATGGCAGGTAAACCAAAGCTGCAGCTCCTGCTCGCTGCTGTGCAGCATCCGTTCGTCACCGGTCAGGCAGTTTATGCTGTGCAGCTCCAGCTCGCCCTTGGTCAGCGGCACATTCATGTCAATCCGGGTTTTCCCACTGACGCCCTGGGGCAGGTCGATGACTGTCTCCTCATCTGTGCCGAAGGCGATACCCGGCACATACAGCGGCACACTTTCGTAGCTGCCGTAAGCTTCGGTCAGGTCATAGCTTGCGCTGCCTATGTAGCTGCCGCCCTCCATGCCGCCTATCCAGGACTCGGTCTCGCCGCCTATCACTGTGCCGTTGACAATGATTTCGGGGAAACCGGTCTCGCCGTTGCTGAAGCTCAGCGGTCGGTCAAATATGCCGCAGTCGAGGACATACAGGTCGGTATACAGGCGGTCCTCCGTCCAGACGGGCATACACAGCACAGTAACGCCGCCTGCGCTGCACACCTCGCCGCCGCTGACAACCTCTGACGGGTCACTGCTGACACCTACGGCATCAAGGTCTATCTTCACCGTCACTCCGCCCACCGACAGTGTACCTGTCATATCCTCTGCGGCAGAGGTGTCTATGCGGTAACGCTCGACAACGGCCAGCTCATTGAATATCTCGGTGGTGGAGGGTATCTGGCTTATTCTCTCAAGCTGCGCACCGCCGACGGAAACCGTGGACAGCGGCTGGAAAAAGTCGTAGCTGTCGGTCAGCTCCTCGTCCAGTATATTGAAGTATTTTTCGTAGCCCAGCTCACGGCAGGCTTCGGCTACCACAACACGCCCCTCTGTGTCCTGCCTCTGCAGTGCCTCATCAAGCACCGCTCCCGTCAGCTTAATCTTCTCTGTGGTATACACCAGCTCGAGGCAGTCCTCATTGACCACAACGCTTCTGACGGTCAGACGCAGCATACTGTCCTCTGCGGATGCCCCCCTGTGGTTCCAGATAAGGCGGGGCAGGGTGACATCGGAATCGGAGGTGCTTTCGGTCACATCCACCACACCAACGCCCGGCACAAAGGAAAAGTATCTGCTGATTGCGGCATACACCTTTTCGTTGCTTATCACAGAAAAGGCGGAAATCAGCACCAGCACAGCGGCGGCGGCAGCGGTTATCCTCCTGACAAGCCTCGGCTGCATTTTTCTGCCGCCATTTGTATCGTATGTACGCACATTTCCGTCACTGCGCTCTGCCAGCTTCTGCGCTGTGCGGCGCATTATCCTGCCCTGTGCGGGGCAGTGAAGGTCGGACATATCCACACCCTCCAGCAATGCGCCAAGCCGGGCGGCAGAGGCATTGTCAAAGGCATCATACAGGCTGTCCGCTATGTAGTTGTTCTGGTTATCCACGCATATCCTCCATTCTTCCTCTCAGCCGTGCCAATGCACGGGAGATGCGTTTGCTTACGGCAGGGCGGTTCATTCCCAGCACCGCCGCTATGTCGGTTACATTCTGCTCCAGAAAGAATCGCCGCAGGATTATCTCCCTGTCAGGCTCGCCCAGCCTGTCCACCTCCGAGAGCAGGCGGGAGCGTTGGCTTTCCTCAATGCAGCGGTCATCGGGCAGGGTGCTGCTGTCGGGAATGCTGCACACTGCCTCCTCGTCCAGCTCGGCACAATGGCCGCTGTGGGTCACTGCACGCCTGAAACGGTCAATCGCCCGCCGCTTGGCAAGCATTGCCAGCAGTCCCATCACCGAAGCACCCTCTGTGTCCTGTTTTTCAATCTGCCTGTGGAAATCCACAAACACATCGGAAACACATTCCTCTATATCCTCCTCGCGGCAGACTCCCCCAAGCCTGCCGCGCACAATGCAGTACACCATTCCGGAATACTGCCTGATGACCTGCTCCATTCCTGCCGAGGGGTCTTTCCTCAGCAGGGAGAGTATGGCTCTGTCGTTTTTATCTGCAGATATATTGATAGTATTTCACCCGCCCTTGTTTTTCTGCTTCACTAATTATATCGCAAGAGCGGGACGATGTGTGACATTTTTTTCTTTTTTTGTTTTCTGATTTTTCTCCTTTCTTGTTTCCTTATATATTTGTTCACACGCAGAACTGCGCTTCCAGCTCACTCTTGAGCCGCTCGATTATCTTCTTTTCCAGCCGCGAGATATATGACTGAGATATTCCCAGCAGGTCTGCCACCTCTTTCTGGGTATGCTCCCTGCTGCCAAACAGCCCAAAGCGCAGTGCCATGATGTGCCGCTCACGCTCCTCCAGCCGCTTTACTGCCTCCAGCAGCAGGTCACGCTCGGTCTGCTCCTCTATGTCCTGACTGACGCAGTCGGGGTCGGTACCCAGTATATCGGAGAGCAGCAGCTCGTTGCCGTCCCAGTCCACATTCAGCGGCTCGTCTATGGACGATTCCCGAATCTTCTGGGAGCTGCGGCGCAGGTACATCAGTATCTCGTTCTCGATGCAGCGGGAGGCATAGGTTGCCAGCTTGATGCTGCGCCCCGGGCAGAAGGTGTTGACCGCCTTTATCAGCCCGATTGTGCCAATGGAGATAAGGTCCTCGATGCCCACTCCGCTGTTTTCAAAGCGGCGGGCGATGTACACCACCAGCCGCAGGTTGTGGGTTATCAGCGGCTCGCGGGCAGAGTTGTCCCCCTGATTTATGCGGTCGAATATGAGCTGCTCTTCCTCCTTTTCCAGCGGCGGCGGCAGGGTTTCCGGTCCGTTGATGTAGTAGATGCCGCCCTGCTTCTTCCCGAAAAGGCGGACTTTCAGCCGGTATATCCATCGTTCCAGCACTGCGGTGATGCTCATTGTCGTTGCCTCCGTTTTTTCTTTTTTGCTCCGTGATAACACATCGTTGTTGTTTACATAATTACATCGGGATTGATAATGGCGGCGCTGCACGCCTCCCCCTCCAGCACACCAATATACAGGCTGCCGCAGGTATACTTCCTGCCCGCCAGCTCCACTGTCACGCTGTCCGGCTTGAATGCCAGCATTATTCCGCTGCCGCCTACGGCCTTGTATGGCACAGCACGCACCTGTCCCTCGGGCGGTGATTGTGCGGCTTTCAGGGCGGCGGGGGTGTCCAGCAATGACCTCAGCGTTGCTGGAATAAGCGGCTCAATTGCCCTGCGCGGGGCGGCGATGACCGGCAGACCGGAGAACGGCTCGGTAAGCAGGCTGCCTGTGTCTATCAGCCCATCAACGCACACTGCCCTCTCCCCCACGCATATCTCTGCCGTGCATACCGACCGCGCCATGTTGCGCTGCCGCACCACCCGTGACAGCAGCGTCATAATGCCGTAAAACACTGCCGTCATGCCTATCAGCACCACAGGCGGTATATTTATGTAAACAGCGCCATTCTGCATAACCAACCCTTGCGGGGCGACAAACACCCACAGTGCGGTCATCAGTCCGCCATAGGCGGTGGTGACTGTCAGCAGGGCGGCGGCGGTTTTTCCAAACAGGCGCAATCCTTTCCACGGGAATGCGGCGGCGGTCATCAGCAGGGCGGTGGCGGTGGCGAGAAGTGCGGACACCATGCGGGGCAGCGGCGGCAGCAGAAGCTGACAGGAGGACAGCCCACCTATCACTGAGGCAAGGCAGATGCGTGTGCGGGAGATGCTTCTTCCGGTCAGGTATGCGGCGGCGCATATCAGGAAATAATCCACCAGCATATTGGTGCAGACCAGCACGTCCAGATAGATGGTTTGTGTCACAGCTTTCTTCCCCTCCCCCTTTTTCTGCGTGTGTGTGATTATAGCACCGCCCTGCGGCGAAAGGTGTCGGAAGAAAAGAATAGAGAATAAAGAATAAGTAATAAATAATAATGATTTTGATTGGCACCACACAAAAAAACGGAAGAGCCGCCGCAGTACCCGCTGCGGCGGCTCTTCCTTCGCTTGTCTTTCCTTATTTCTATCCCTTGTTCGTGTTGTTTGCTCAGTCGTCAGCCTCAACGGTGACGTTACCCATGCAGTTTTCGATGGAGATGTCCACGCCTCTGTCGCTGCGAATGGAATCAGCTATTCTCATGTTGCCGAGGCAGTTGTCGATTTCGGGGTTGAGCTTTGCAGAAGCGGGCAGCTCAATCTCCACGTTACCCATGCAGTTCTTGATTACAGAAGGCTCTGCGAAGGGCTTTGCCGACTTGATCTCGATGTTGGACATACAGTTGTGCAGGGCAACACCGCCCACCGCGCCTTCGATTTCGATGTTGGCGGCAGCGGCATCTGCGGTGAAGAACATGATGCTGCAGGCCTCAGCCTCTATCTCAACGGCGTTCTTGATGATTTCCAGACCTTCCAGCTTAAGACCGCGCAGCTTCATCTCGCCGGCTGCCTCATCGATTACCAGAGTGCCGTCATAGCCTGCGGGCAGGGTGACGGTAATCTCACCGTTCCAGACGTTGTCATTGAAGCCAGTGATGTTCCAGCCATTGTTGCCGTGGTTGAGGGCAAGCTCGATGCTGTCCTCGTTGAATACGCAATCGAAGATGGGGCTGTCGTTGACGATATCACTGCCGCTGACGTCGCTGTCGCTGACGTCCTCGTAAGCAACACCGATGTTATCGAATGCGTTGGCAGGGTAGCTGCCCACATAGCGCACGGTCAGCTCGTCGGTGTCACCCTCTGTAACGACAATCTCGCCTGCAATGCGGTTAAGTTTGATGGTCTCCACGCTGTCGTCAACAACGACGGTGAAGGTCTCGTCAACATTGGTATAGCCACCAACATGAATGGACTGATGCTCTTCAATGTCGAGGTCATCTATGAACTGCTGCACAGCCGCGCCGAAGTCATCGTTTGTGGCAAGCTCCTTGATGCCGATTGCGGTCAGGATTGTTCCGGGAATGAGGAATACGAAAAGTATTACAGTGCAGATTATTGCTGCTTTTCCAAGACTCTTCATTAGAATGCACCTCCGTTAATAAGCTTCTTGCAGAAATCCACATACCACTTGATCAGCCAGACAATGCCCTTGACTGCGGCAACGCAGCCGACGATGACCAGTGCGCCAAAGGCAACTGCTGCCAGAGAAAGCAGCACGCAGCCGATGCACAGCAGGGGGCTTGCCAGAGCGCCGGCAACGCCTGCCACCACCAGTGCGGTAGACACGCCGAAAGCTCCGATGGCTATGCCGAGCAGGGAGAACCATGCGCCGACGATGGTGCTGACCACAGGCACCGCAACAAACAGGCTGATGAGCACCACTGCCGCGATGGCACCGCCACGGTCAAGCGTGCCGCCAACAGGCGCGCTGCCGTCTGTGCTGCCCTTGGGCGGAACGTATGCATACTCGCTGCTGCCCTCGCGGCTGCCCTCCGATTCGTACTTGGGCGGAACGTATGTGTAGCCGGTATTGCTCTGCGGCTCGTGGTTGGTGACGATGGGAATATACTCGGTACCCTTTGCGCCCTCGGGCAGATTCTCAAGGTAGGTCTGAGCCAGCTCGGACGGGTTGCCCAGCTCTGCGCTGACCTGCTCCTCGGTCTTGCCCTCTGCGATGCCACGCTCGAAGTGAGCCTCGAAATCGGTCAATATGTCATCTCTGTCTGCCTTTGGGAGACGAAGCAGTGCCTTCTCCAGACCGGCGATAAACTGTTCTCTGTTCACTGAAATACCCCTCCGTTTCTTATTGTTCGTCATCGGTCAGCGATGAACCGACCGTGACCTGACTGTATCCGCTGCCCTCGCCTATGGCTATGATGCTGTTGACGTTGTTGACCAGCTCACGCCAGTCGGTCTTCAGCTCCTCAAGGAAACGCTCGCCCTTGCGGGTGATGACGTAATACTTGCGGGGCGGTCCTCCCGATGCCTCCTCCAGATAGGACGAAACGTAATCGTCCTGCTTCAGGCGGCGCAGAACAAGGTAGATGGAGCCGTCTGCGATGTCTATATTCTGGGCAAGCCGGGAGGCCACATCATAGCCGTACTGGTCCTCCTGCTTGAGCAGAGAAAGCACGCACAGCTCCAGAACGCCTTTTTTGAACTGTATGATCATTGCTTTTCCTCCTTTGGTTAAGACTACACTTGCTTAAGATTACGCTGTTCTTTGCAAGCTCAATAGTAACTCGCTTGAACTATTAATCTTGGAACAATAGTAATTATAGTGTAGTTATTCTGCTTTGTCAATACTTTACGGAAAGTTTTTCCGAAGATTTTTTCAGGCAGGTGTTGTTATGCCCATTGCTGTGCGGTTTTTCTCCGTTTTTTTCTTTGCAGGGAGCGTGGCAACCATCTGGCAACCATCTGGCAACCAAATGGCAACCAAATGGCAACCGAGTATAGTCTAGTTAAGTCCAGTATAGTTAAGTCCAGTATAATAACCCCCTCTCCCCCTTTTGCCTGCGGCGAGGGGGCGTGTGTGGGTTTGTCTGCGGACAGCTTGGTTATCCTGTGAGCAGCGGATAGTGTTCACCTGGTTGTACCCTGCGGTGGGTATTTCTTCATATATGAACAGCTTGTTCACGGTGTAAACAATGCTTTAAACAAGCCCCAAGGCTATTGACCCCGCCTGCGCTATGGGCTAGTATGGTTGCAGAGAAGGCGGTGCGCATTGCCGCCCATGACAAAAACGGCACCCGCCGTTTCAGCGGGCACCGTCCTGTGACAGCGTTATTCTGTTGGGTGTGCGGCAATTATGCTTACCGCTCGCCGCTCTTGTTGATGATGTGCTTGAACTTGCCGCTGCCCGCCTGCTGCTTGGGTGTCTCCACGGAGAGTGCGACCTCTGTGGCGGTTATGCCGCGCTGTGCAAGATAGGCAAGCAGAGCCTCCTTTGCTCTGGCGAATGCCTCCTCACGGGTGATGCCGTCGGCAGGCTCTATCCGCAGCTCACAGCGGTTGTCGGGCAGGACAACAAGCTGGAAACGGCGCAGCTCATGCACCTCCTTGAGCACGGCGTACAGTGCCAGCGGAGGCAGGCTTACGCTTCCCTCCCCCGCAGTGAATGTAACCACGTCGTCGGTGCGGCCCTCCAGCTCCAGCCATGGAGAGGGGTTGCCGCAGCCGCAGGGCTCACGGTGCATTATCACACGGTCGGTGATTTCGTAGCGGATAAAGGGCTGGGTGTAGTTGAAGAGGTTGGTAATCAGCAGCTTGTCCGACTGCACACCGTCGGGCACAGGGTTGCCCTCCTTGTCCACCGTCTCAAGGATTACCCAGTCGTCGTTGACATGGAAGTGCTGATTTCTACATTCGCAAGCAAGGGTGCCGCCCTCGGTGCAGGAGTAGGAGGTCTGGACGTAGCAATTGAAGGCCTCCGAAAGACGGCGGCGCAGGTCATCGGAGAGATGCTCACCGCCGGTCATTATGATGACGGGACTGATGTGTAGCCGCCCGCTGCGCTGCTTCTCGATGAGCAGCTCCAGATTGGAGGGATAGCCGCCCAGCATGACCGGCTGAAATGCGTTAAGCTGCTCCACAATGCTCTCGGTGGGCAGCAGCGCGCTGGTGACCGCCATCTGCTTTTTCTTCCACGGCATAGTCCGCAGGCGGGAGCGCACCGAGCTGTTGGCCAGGTAGAAGCCCCCATCGGCAAAGACACCCATGGTGCGTGCGCCCTGTTTCATAAAGGCACGCAGGTCCTCCTTGCGGGCATAGGCACGGGTGGCATTTACTCCAGCCATAACACCGTTGGTGGTGTTGTCGCAGAGCATTACCAGAGGGTCGCCTGTAGAGCCGCTGGTGGTCAGCACCATGTATCTGCCCCGCAGCTTGCGTCCGATGTTGTCGGTATCCTCCATGAATTCCCGCACCTGCTCTATGGTTACGGAGCGGTCGGTGAGCCAATCGTTCCAGTTATCCATCAGCTCACGCTTGGACACCGGGGGAAGCTGCTCAAGGGAGAAGTCCTCGCCAATGTCCCTGTACAGTGCGGCGTAGTAGGGGCTGTGCTGCTTTGCGTACATAACTATGTCATGCAGACGCTGTGCGCGCAGTCTGTCGCGCTTCCGCTGAGAAAGCCTGCTGTACTTTCCGCAGAGGCTCATCGCCTTTATTGTGCCGATGCTCGGTGGTTTTATCTTCTTCATTTTTCTCTTTCCTACTATATTATGATAGGGCTGCGGTCAGCGGGCGATGCCGTACAGCATCAGGTCGATGTCTCTGCGCAGCTCGTTTTTTATCTCCTCTGCCCTTTGGAAAAAGACCTCCGGCTGCTGCTGATACTGTACCAGATATTTGCTCATCAGCGCGGAGATGTAGGTGCGCAGGGCTTCCAGCATCACTGCGCGGTCGCCGTCCTTCAGCGTCAGGGCGGAGAAGGCGGCGTTCATCATCTTTTCCGACTGCGTGCGGGTGATTACGGAATAGCGGGCGAGTATCTCTCCCCTGCCCTGCGCGATTTCCGCACTGCTCTCACGGCTTGCCATGTTGACAAAGGCGGTTTCTCTGGGCAGGCGCACGCACTGTGCCAGCTTTGCGTCCATGAAGGCAAACAGTGTGCCGTACATATCCCCCTGCACTGCCTGCGGAGTGGCGGCGGTCAGTCTGCCAAGGGCGATGGCGAGGCAGTAGAGGTAGAACTCCCGCTTGCTGCCGAAGTAATGGAACAGAAGTCCCTTGGAAATGCCCGCTGCGGCGGTGATGCGGTCGGTGCCTGCCTCGGGATAGGAGCAGGCGGCAAACTCGTTTATGCCAGCCTCCAGAATGGCGCTGCGGCGTTCCTCGGGCAGCTTTTCAAATGCGGCTATATTCATGGCTGTAATCCTCCTGTGTCTTGGCCGGTAATATTGACCAGTTGGTCAAGCTGTATATGTTATAGCACACTTTGACCTCACAGTCAAGGGTCAAGGATAATATTATCTACCCACACGAAATAATCCCCCGCACCGACGGAAAGCCGATGCGGGGGAAAACTAACTTGCGGGATAATCTGCTAAGACTTACTCAGCCTCAACCATCTCGATGCTCAGGTTGTCGATGAAGAAGTCATCGGTGGTGGGAGTCTCGAAGTAGATGGAGAATACCGATGCATCAGAGGGGATCTCATAGGTGCCCTCGATGGCAACCCAGTCACCCTTGCTGGTGTCAACCTCAGCGATTCTGGGCCATACGCCGTCGATTTCAGCGGTCAGGCAAACCATCTCGCAGGAGCTTCTGACATAGGCAGAGATCTTGATGGTCTTGCCGATGAAGCGGTCAACATCGATGGAGTAACCCTCGTAGGTCTCGCCGCCGTAGTTGCGCAGGCACTTCTCGCCCTCGTAGGGATTCTCGGTGACGAACTCCTGCTTGCTGCCGCCGAAGCGGGAACGGCCGACAAACTTGTCGCCCTCGTAGTCGTCATAGATGGGGCTGAAGTCATCAACAGGAGCGACGTAATCGCTGGGAACGGGCAGGATGGTGCCGTTTACAGCGCAGACAACACCGTCAAATGCCATCTTGTTGGAGAGGTCGCCGTTGAAGAGCAGAGGATACTTGTCTGCCTTCCAGGACATGCTGTCGGTAAGACCCCAGATGGTGACGTTTTCAAGGGGCAGACCTGCCTTCTTCTCAGCGATCAGAGCGGAGAAGAAATCGTTGAAGTAAACGCCCTGCAGGTATTCGCCGCCGTCCTTCTTGGGCATCTCGATGTCAAGCTCGGTGACGTTGAGCACAACGCCCAGCTCGTCAACGTACTTGTTGGCTGCTGCGACAAACTGCTCGATGTTGGTGCCGGTGCTGATGTGACCCTGCATACCTACGCCGTCGATGTTGCCGGCCTCGGCAATGGGCTTGAGCAGCTCGATGATGCCTTCACTCTTGGCAGCCTGATATGCGTTGTAGTCGTTGTAGAAGAGCTGTACGCCCTTGCCTGCATACTGACGGGCAAACTTGAATGCGTACTCAACCCAGTCCTGACCAACGGTCTTGGTCCAGGGAACGTCGGAGCGCAGCTTGGAGGAACCGTCGTCGATAGCCTCGTTGGTAACGTCCCATGCGTAGAACATACCGGGATAGTTATCCTCGCACCAGGTCAGAACCGACTTGATGTAGTTTTCCATACGCTTGAGCATCAGCTCACGGGAAGCGTACTTGCCCTTGGTGTCGTAGTTCTCATAGAACAGCCACTCGGGAGTCTGGGAGTGCCAGGTCAGGGTATGACCACGCACCATGATGCCGTTGTCACGGCAGTAGTCAAGGGTAGCAACGAGAGCATCGTCAAAGACGACAGCGGGAGACTCGTTGTACTTCTCGGGCTCTGCCTTGCAGGCTGCTGCATCAAGCAGACCCTCGGGCTTGAACTCGTTCTCCATGGTGATGGTGCTGAACTGATTGGTGACCAGCTGAATGTACTGCTGGTTGCTGTTGCCGACATAGCTGTCGGGGATAGCGCAGCCGATGTCGAAGTAATCGGCATACAGCTCCTTCAGAGCGGGATAGTCGTTGAAATCGGTGTACTCGATTTCCTCTGCAACGAGGTAGGGAGTGTACTCGCCGTTTACCTTGATGGAAACATCGTCGATGTACAGGTCGGCAGCGCCGTCAGCCTCAACATATACGAAAATGTTGGTTGCCTCGGCGGGAATGTCGATGTTGCCGCCAACGCTGGTGTAGGCACCGGGGATACCATCGCCGGAGCCGATCCATGAATAAGAGGTGGAGCCTGCCAGATCATACTGCAGGGAAAGGTGGATTGCGGGGTTGTCGGTCTTTACGCGGGCAGAGGCTGCGATGCTGTTGCCGCGGAATTCCTCTGCGGTGAAGTTGGCACCGTTCCAGTTTTCAACACGGTTGCCCACCTTCAGTGCCTTGCCGCCTTCGTCATCGACGACTTCCATGGTGACCTCACCACGGGCGAAAGCGGTGTGGGTGCTGCCCTCGAAGTCCTCAGAAACGTAGGGGATTTCATTCTCCCACTTTACGCTGGTGGTGACCTCTTCGGTTACGTCCTTGTCCTTGCCGCAGCCGACCAGCATGGTTGCAAACAGGCAGATAGCCAGCAGCAGTGCCACGACGCGGTAAAGAGCGCTTCTGTTGTTTCTCCTACTCATATTTTTTCCTCCTTGATCATACCGTAATGGATTTTTGTGCGGCATGATAATCGATTTTATCATATCATACCAATTGTTCAAATTCAACCGCACACTTTATATAATGATTTTGGCTGATGTTATTTTTTGTAAGGTAATTTTGCACTAAAGTTAAATAAGGCACACAGCCCCTCGCCCGTGGCGGTCGGCTATGTGCCTTATTCTATCTTTTTCCCGGCTATTCCGCGCGGAAGGTTTCCCTGTAGCCGTAGAAGGCTCTGGAGGGTATCTTTGCTATCTCAAGTTTCTGCAGCACCACGCCCGCGTCCACCTGACAGAAGCGCAGGGTGTGCAGACCCTCGGAGAGGGTGACGGTGCTGCTGCATCGGCGGCAGTTGTTCAGCACATAGCTGCACCAGTCGGGGTCGGTGCCGTAGCCCGCCATGTAGCCCTCGGGCAGGGAGTCGATAACCTGCGGCTGTCCGCCGTCGATGATGATGGCGAAGCGCAGTCCTTTGCCGTGGGCGAGGTTGTTGGTGGGGGCGATGACAGCGGTGACGGTGTATTCGCCGGCATCATTGATGAAGAAGCTGTACTGGGTATAAGGGGCTTTTTCAGGATTCTCAAAGCCGCAGTTGTTGGGCAGGCACTTTATGGAGGAAAGACCCTTGCCGTAGTTTTCGATGACCTGCCAGCCGCAGCCGTCAACGCTCTCGGCGGAGGTGAAATGCTCGGCTTCCATGCTGACAACACCGCTGCTTTCCACAAAGGTGCCTGAGGGGATTCCCTCAAGGGAAATACGCTGTGCTTCCACCACGACCTCCACCCTGTCACGTCCGCAGGTGAGGGTTATTGTACCGGAGGCACTGCCTTTCAGCTTGTCCCAGTCCACCGACACAACGTATTCCGTTGCGCCGCACTCAAGCTTCAGCTCCTCCATGTGAATCCAGCTATCGGACGCCTTTGCCCTGACTGCAAGGGGCTGCTCCCCTGTGCGGAGGCAGAAGATGCTGCGGCACTGCTGCTCTGTGGAGGTGAACACCGGCAGGGTGTGCTGACCGCTGCTGACAGCCTCCACACTGCCGGAGACCGCGACAAGCATACGGCTCTTCTTCTCGGTTTCGATGGGCTGTGTGTGGGGATAGTCGGAATCCTCGTCATTCCAATGGACGAAGGCAACGTGCTTGGAGGACATCATATGCCGCCACTTGCCGCCCGCCATGGTTTCGTTGTAGTCACGCACAAGCTGTTTGTCCCTTGCTATGCACTGCTGAACAAGCTGATGCAGGTGATTGGCACAGGAGGCTCTCATGCCCGCAAGGGCACTGTACATTCCCGCGTAAATCATCATCTTGCGCAGGTTTGCGCTGGCAAGGGCGGGGAAGGAAACCAGTCCGTAGAAGGCATCGCTGCGCTCTGCGGGTATGGCGGCGGCGGTGCGCTCGGTGAGGGTTTCCAGCGCGATGGCACGGCACAGCTCCCGTCTTGCCTCGTCGTCCTCGGTCAGGCTGAAGGTATCGGCATGTGTTGCCTCGGGGCGGCGGTCGCCGTTGAGGCGGGTGTAACCGTTGAGTATGTCCTCGATGTTCCTGAGGGTATCGGCATCGCAGAAGCCGCCAAACTGCTGCTCTGTCCACTTTGCGAGGAACTCGCCTGTGCGGTTTATCTTGCTCCACTCGTCGTAGTCAAAGGCGAGGTTGAGGAAATAGCTCAGCGGCAGCTCCACGGGGCGCAGGTCACCCACGTTGACCACCCACAGGTCGCGTATGCCGTATTCGTATGCCATGGTAAGCTGCTCCCATGCCTTGGTGATGGGGGTGGAGTTGACCCATTCGTAGGAGATGGGGTCGCCGTGGTAGTCGAAGTGGTAGTAAAGTCCCCAGCCGGCGGGGCGATTGCGCATCTCGTCGGAGGGCAGGGTGCGGGTGTTGGCAAAGTTATCGTCGGAGAGCAGCAGCATGATGTCGTCCAGCTCTTCCCACTTGTCCAGACCGGGGGTGTTTTCATCGCCGTAGAAGTAGGTTTCCACTTCCTTGTACAGTGCAAGCACCTTGGGCGCATCGGCAAGACCGTTTTCACGCAGAATACGCTTCTGGTCAACGATGGTCTTTTTGATGAGGTTTATGTTGTCGGCAAGGGTTGCGTCCTCGCCCAGAATCTTGCTGTCACGCTCGCCGCGCATACCCACCGTTATCAGGGAGGTGAAGCTGCGGTTGCGCTGCACGCTGTCGGTCCAGAAGTCGTACAGACCACGCTCATTGCTGTAGTAGCTCCAGTCTGCGCCATAACCGCAGTCGTTGCTGTCGGTCATGGTGTGGGAAAACTCCTCGCCCGCACGGAAGAGGGGCTCGTGGTGGGAGGTGCCCATGGTGATGCCCAGCTCGTTTGCCAGCTCTGCGGAGGCTGTGGGGTAGGCCAGTCCGTCCTCGCTGAACACTGCGCTCCACATGGCAGGCCAGAGGAAGTTACCGCGCAGACGCAGCAGCAGGTCGAAAACACGCTCGTAGAACAGCTCGTTGAAGCCGCCGAAGGTCTCGGTTGCCCAGCCGCCCAGCGAGGGCCATTCGTCATTCATAAAGAAGCCGCGCAGTCTGATGGCGGGCTCCTTGGATACGGTGCAGAGGTGCGCTCTGTCGATGGCGACATTCTCCGACTTCTTGGGTGTTACGTCCGCCCAGTAGTACCACGGGGAAACACCCGCCAGCTCGGAGATGCGCAGCAGACCGTACTCGGTGCCAAGCAGGTCGCTGCCGGCAACAAACAGCACGTCCCGCCCCTTGTACTGCACAAGGGAGAGCAGGTAGCACTCACGCTTGCCCTTGACGGCGGAGATGTCGATGATTCCCTCGGCGGCGGCGGTGTCGATGAAGCTGCCCTGTCCTACTGTGCCCGCGCACACCACCACGTCGGCATTGGCACAGGCTCCGTTATCGGGGCTGCTGCTGCCCGCCACACGAATGTCGCAGGGGCGTGCATCAGTTATGCTGCGCAGGTCACGGGCAACGGCGGCGGCTATGCGGGTCACGCCCCGCTCGGTGCGCTCGGCGCAGAACACTGTCTTTTTGTTTTTTGCTGCTATGATGAAGCTATCCATAGTGGCACACTCCGTTATTTTCGTTTTTTACGTTTTGTCCGTATACCAATTATATATTATAGAGCTTGGTCTCGCATATTGCTACAGCAAATTGCATTGTTTTCCGATTTTGTTGCGTCTGTCCTCCCCACCCGATGCTGTTGCAGGTGATATATGGGGGCAAATAAACAAAGGGGACGCTCATTGCTGAGTGCCCCCTCCGTTTCAGTTATTTGCTTGTCTTATAAAGAGCGTCAGTTGATTAGCCCTTGTAAGCGCTGTTGTAGGAATCGATGTAGTTCTGCATATTGGCAGCTTCGCACTCTGCGACATAAGCGTCCCAATCAGCCTCGATGTCCTTCTGGCCGGTGATGAAGTTCAGGGTCCAGGTGTTGATGGTGTCAACGAGAGAGGTCTGCCACAGGTTGACCATTTCAACCTCATCGTCGGGGATGATAACGGTAGGATCAAGGGGCTTAATCTCACGGTTGGCAACGGTGCGGGCACCGATGTCCTGGATAGCGGGCAGGAGGTTGTCGTCGCGGAGAGATGCACGATGGCCATAGAAGAAGTTACCGCAGGCATAGCCCCACTGGAGACGGATGTCTACATCTTCCTCAGCGCCGCCGATGCCGAGACCGCCGCACTTGAAGCCGGGCAGAAGGGTCTTCTGACCGTCAACGATGTTGTAATGCTCGCCTTCAACGCCCCACTTGGTGAGGGTGTAAGCTTCGTCGGAGTACCAGAGCCAGTCAACGAAACGCATCATCTTGATGAAGCCGTCCTCGCCCAGCTCGTCAAGAGCGTTCTGTGCGATCATGACGCCGTTCTCGAGACGGGTGTTCTCGGAGATGTACTTGGTGGTGCCCATCGGGGTGACGATGTGGCTGATTTCGAAGTTGCCTTCGCCGAGGATCTCCTTGACGCCGTTGACGTCGGTGAGATACTGGGACTGGTTGGTGGACATGATAACGGTCTGGCCGTTGTAGAACTTGTTGTGAGCAGTGGTATCGTCCTGAGTGAAGGTTTCAGGATCGAGGATACCGGCCTCAACAAACTTGCGTGCCATGGTCAGGTATTCCTTGTAATCATCGGTAACAGCACCGACATTCCACTCGTCCTTGTCAGCATCATAGCTGATGGGAGGAGAAACAGCCCAACCGGACTTTACGTTGTAGGTGGAAGCCATGATCTTCAGCAGGTTACCGCCGCTGTTCTGACCGGACTCTGCACCGGACCACAGGTCGGACCAGATGTAATCCTTTTCCTTGCAGAGATTGTTCTCTACCATGTAAGCCTTGACGGTCTGGAGAGCGACCAGCAGGTCTTCCCAGGTCCAGTTGGCTTCGAGAGCTGCTACGTCAACGCCTGCAGCGTCGAACAGATCCTTGCGGATGATGAAAGCATAGTTGATGAAGGGAGCTTCATGCATACCGGGCAGACGATAATACTTGCCGTCGGCACGGGTGATGGTCTCAAGGTCGGACTGGAGACCGAACTCCTCAACAAAGCCGGTGTAGTTGGGCATATACTGAACGTAATCGGAAACGGGAACGATTGCACCGCCGTCAACGAAAGCGGACTCGTCATATACCTTGGGGATGATATACTTGGAGCTGCCGGCGTTGATGTCCAGAGTGATCTTGTTGGTGTAGTCACCGCTGT
This sequence comes from Oscillospiraceae bacterium, assembly GCA_015065695.1. Classification (GTDB taxonomy): domain Bacteria; phylum Bacillota; class Clostridia; order Oscillospirales; family Acutalibacteraceae; genus SIG598. The sequence continues at coordinate 32,027 of SVPT01000009.1, forward strand.
CGTAAGAGGTAAGGTCCAGAGTGACGTTGGTCATCTCTTCGATCTTCTTGAATACGCCCTCGGTCTGCCAGGTCTCAACCATGGGATACCAGGAAGCATCGCTGAAGTACATGGTGTAGGTGACAGGCTCGTTGGAGCGGAAGGTCTCGTTCAGACCGAAGGTGTAGTCCAGCTCCTTGGGAGTATCGTCCACAACAACCTCTTCCTTACCGCAGGCAGCAATGCTGACCAGCATAAGGACTGCGAGCAGTGCGCAGAGAATCTTTTTTGCCATTGAATTTTTCCTCCTTAATACTTTGCATGAATGAATGATTATATTGCTTTGGACCGAGCCCCGGGCATCCCCCAACGGGAGTTGCTCCCGGACGCCTGCGGCTCTGTCCGAAACAGCCTTGTAACGGGGTGCTGGGTTGTGCATCCTTGGTGCAGGGTGCTGCACCAAGGTGGGAAAAAGCACATATGGGGTTTGCTGCGTTTTGCTTGAGTTTGCTCGGGTTTGCTTCTTATTCCTTGACGCCGCCCAGCATCATGCCCTGCACATAGTATTTCTGTATGAAGGGATAGACGCAGATGATGGGCAGTGCCATGAGTACCATGGAGCAGGATTTGATGTTTGCCGAAACCTGCATTGCTTCGGCTGTTGCCTCGCCCGGGTCGGAGGAGGTGGAGGCACCGGTGATGATGGTCTTGATGTAGTAGGCGACCGGCCACTTTTCCTTGCTGTCCAGATAGAGATATGCGGTGAACCAGTTGTTCCATATCATTGACGCGTAGAACAGCACCATGGTTGCGATGATGGGCTTGGAAAGCGGGAAGACGATGCGGAAGAACACGCCCAGCTTATTCAGACCGTCCAGCTCGCCTGCCTCCTCCAGCTCGTGGGGAACACTGGAGAAGAAGGAGCGCATCAGCAGCACATAGTATGTGCCGATGAGACCGGGGAGCAGGAAACCCATCATGGTGTCCTTCAGACCCAGACGGGTCATCAGAACATAGTTGGGAATAAGTCCGCCGCCGAAGTACATGGTGAAGATGATGAACTTGCTGATAAAGCCGCTGTAGCGCAGGTTGCTCTTGGAAAGCGGGTAGGCCAGCAGCGAGGAGAACAGTACCGAAAGCACTGTACCGACTACGGTGTAAATCAGTGTATTGAGATAGTATTTCTGGAAATCGCCCTTCTCAATAACCGACTTGTAGGTGGTGATGTTGAAACCCTTGGGTATGAGGTTGACGTTGCCCTGAATAATCTCTGCCTCAGAGGAGAAGGACTGGGCAACCAGATATAGGAAGGGATACAGGGTTGCTGCACCGATGATTATCATCAGAATGGTGTTGCACACCTGAAAGGCGCGGTAGCCTCTGGACTCGCGGCTTCTGCGAAGGGAGCGTGCCTGTTTCTTTTCCGAATGCTTGCTCATTGCCTTGTCCCCTCCTTTACCACAGTCCGCTGTCGGTCAGCTTCTTGGAAACGAAGTTGGCGATTGACAGCAGAATCAGGTTTATTATGCCCTCAAACAGGTTGATGGCAGTTGCGTAACTGTAGCTTCCTGACTTGAGACCAACACGGAAAACGTAGGTGGAAACTATATCGGCGGTTTCGTAGGTCATGGGGTTGTACAGCAGGAATATCTTCTCAAAGGACGCACCGGAGCCGCACAGACCGCCGATGTCCAGAATGAGCAGGGTGGTGATGGTGGGCAGAATGCAGGGCAGCGTGACGTGCAGCACACGCTGGAAGTGTCCTGCGCCGTCCACCTCTGCAGCCTCGTACAGCGTGGGGTTGATGTTGGACATGGCTGCCAGATAGAGAATGGTGCCCCAGCCGAGGGACTGCCAGATGCCGGAGGAAACAAAGATGGTGGTAAACCATTCGGGCAGTGCAATGAAGGATACGGGGTCTCTGCCGAGGGCTTCCAGCAGGTGGTTGATGGGGCCGTTGGTGGATACCAGCTCACGCACCATGCCTGCCACGATAACCATGGAGATGAAGTGGGGCAGGTAGGATACCGTCTGAATGAACTTCTTCCAGTGCAGATTCCTTATCTCATTGAGCAGCAGCGCGAAGATAAGGGTCAGCGGGAAACGGAAGAGCAGATAGGTCATATTGAGTGAAAGGGTATTGCGGAAGGCACGCCAGAAGCTGTGGTCCTTCCAGAACATCTTGAAATACTTCAGTCCGCTCCACTCGTCACCGAAGATGCTGCTGCCCGGGCGGTAGCGGCGGAAGGCAATGATGTTGCCTATCATCGGCACATAACGGAAGAGTATGTAGTAGAGAACCGGAATGAGCATCATGGCGTAAAGCATCCAGTTCTGCTTGAAGTGCTTTGAGAACTTGACCTTTGCCTCCAGCTTCTTCGCCACTGCGCTGTCCACCTCGTTGGAATGGACGGCAAAGGAGCGTTCAAGCCTTGCCATTGCTGTATCGGCACCGTAGGTAACGTTGCCGGATATTCTCGTTCCTCTTCCCGGGTTTTCATCGCCCAGAGAATCGGTAACCGACACGTCATCGAATATGGTTACCATTACATCTTCTTCGTCCGGAGTATTATCTTCTGCCTCTTCCGGAGCATTTTCGGCAGCAGCGGTTTCTTCCGCAGCCACTTCAGCTTCCGGATTTTCTTCCGGCTGGGATTCCGGATTGGCTTCCAGTATGGATTCCAGATTAGCATCCATTGCTCACATAGACCCCCTTGGATATTATTTGCGGACCTTTTGCCCTGTCCGCCTGCCCGACCTTATTGCTGCTGCGCACCGGATAATGTATTATTATCCAAATCATCCGCAACATTATAAACCCGAAGCATTGACCGAGAACCTTGCCTGTCGTGATTCCATGCTAGTGTAATCGTATTCTAGGACACTTCCATACTTGCATACTAGTTCTCAACCAATGCCAACTATAGCACTTCTCCCCCTGTGATGTCAATAGGTTTTGCCGTAATTTTTTAATATTTTTTTAGGTTTAGCATATTAGCCAATAATCTACCGCATTTTTTAGTAGTTCATTCATTGTTTCTTAACAATTATCGGACACTCCTGCTGCAGTAACAAAAACGGCTTTGGCAGTATTATTCATCGGACGCACAAAAAAACTGCGGAAGCCGCTTGCTTCACCGCACTTGCGCAGTGACCATGCAAACGACTTCCGCAGTCTGACAGACTGGATTGGTATACTATATTATATTATATTGTGCTTTGCTGTTCAGCGGGGCAGCTTCACCTGCTTATTCAGTCCTGATAGAAGAACTTCAGTGCAGCCTTTGCCAGCCGCTCGCCCAGCTCTTCCTTAAGCTGGGGGTGCAGCTCCAGAGGCTGACCCAGATCCTTTGCGGAAACGCAGCGGCAGTTCTCCGCGGTGTCTGCCGCGCCCCGCTGGAACTGCTGTATCTTTTCCCAGCCGGAGATGTCGTGTTCGGGGTCCATGGGCTCGTCGTAGTCGCACATCTCCACGCAGATGACCGGCAGAGCCTGACCCAGCACCTTGCGCCAGCAGCGCAGCATGGTGGCGAACTTTTCGTCATATCTCTCCCAGCGGCCTGCGTTGGTCTCTCCCTGGTACCAGAGAGAGCCCATAAATCCAAGCCCCGCAAGGGGAACGATGGAGGCATTGTACAGCCATGTGGGAACGTGCTGTGCCATAAACCAATCGGGTGCGTTCTCTTCGGCACGATGCTCTATGGCATACTGCCACTCGCCGGAAAGCTCCACACGCTCTGCGCCGGTGTCAAGGAAGTAGGGGTGTTCGGGAATGAAGCCGCCGTCACCGTTCTTTACAAGCAGGCGCACTGCCAGCAGATTCTTGCCCTTGCGCAGAGGTGCGGCGTCAAAGAAATAGCGGCGGGGCGGATAGCGGTAGCCGGTCTCCCCCACCTTTACGCCATTTATGAAGGTGCGGTCGCTGTCTATCAGCTCGCCCACATACAGGAAGGGAGTGCCCTGCGGCTCGTTCTCCAGAGTAAACTCCTTGTAGAACCACAGGCTGCCGGAGAAGCCCTTCAACTCGGTGTCGCGCAGCATGGCGGGCAGCTTCACTGCTCCCGCATTTTCGGGAATGGCTGCACTAAAGCTTTCGTCCACGTTCATCTCCTGTGCCTGTGCCCAATCCATGTCACGCTTCTCGATGAAGGAGAGGAACTCGCCCAGAGCGGTATCGCCCACAAAACGGTCTATCTCGGGGGAGAAATCGCCGAACTCGGTCAGGGCATCTGCGGGCATCCATGCCTCAACCGAGGAGCCGCCCTGTGCTGCCAGCACCAGACCGATGGGTATGTTCTTTTCCGCAAACAGACGGCGGGCGCAGAAGTAGCCTGCCGCACTGAACTGCAGTAGGTCGTCACCCGCTGCCTTGAGCCACGGTGCGGCGGCAATGCCGTCGGCGGGGCTGCCGATGCGCAGCGGCGGTGCGATGATGAACTGGCGGATAAGGGGGTAGTTGTCGCTGACCACATCGGGAGAGGCGTCCAGCACACGGCCCACCGGCAGCTCCATGTTTGACTGACCGGTCAGCAGAAGCACGTCACCGAAGCACACGTCGCTGAGGGTTACGGTGTCGCTGCCCTTTACGGTAATGGTGCAGCCCACAGCCGCTTCGTGGGGCGGGAGGGTTACACGGAACTTGCCGTTTTCGGTCGGTGCGGTGTACTCTCTGCCCTCCAGGGTTACAGTGACAGCGGGGGCGCTGTCCCAGCCCCAGATGCAGTTTTCGGCATTGCGCTGCAATACCATGCCGTCGGCAAATATGCCGTCCAGACGCAGTGTATCTGACATATTCAAAACTCCTTGTTTATTATTTATGGAAACAGAACAGGTATATTCCTAAACAATAGTATATCAGAAATCCTCTCCATTGCAAGACAAAATTAATACTTACATTCTAGTCTGCAAGCCACTTGACTATTTGTATTTGTTTGTGCTATACTTTGTGCTATACTGTACTTCAGCACACTAAAACACAATATGAGGTATGAACAATGACATCCTACGACAAATACCAGAACAACCGCTTTTTCAAGCTGGGCGGCAAGCTTGGCGATGTTATGATACTCAGCCTGCTGTGGCTGCTTTGCTCACTGCCTGTCGTCACTGTCGGTGCCTCCACCGCCGCACTCTACTTCAGCGTTATCAAGTGCCTGCGTGAGAAAACAGAGGAACGTCCCAAGGACCTTTTCTTCCGTGCCTTTCGCGCAAACGCAAAACAGGGCATAATCGCCACTGTCATCTATCTTGTTTACAGCGCACTGCTTGCCATTGACATCTACGTTTCCCGCAACGGCATGGGCGACCTCACGCTGCCCGCCATATACGAGAAGATAGCCTACGCGCTTATCCTGCCCATCACCTTTACACTGCCCTTTATCTTCCCCTGCCTCGGACGGTACACCAACACGCTGAAAAACAGCTTCAAGAACAGCTTTCTGCTCTCGGCAACCCACCCGCTGCACACCCTTGCCATACTGCTGATTACCGCGGCGGGTATGCTTGTTTCGGTGCTGTTCCCCCCGCTGGTTACCGTAGTGCCCGCACTGTGCGCACTGCTTTGCTCGCTGATGATTGAGAAGGACTTTGAGCAGGCTGCGGAAACACGCCGCACCGCTCTGGAAAGGGCGGCTGAGGAGAAGCGTCTGGCAGAGGAAAGATCCGCGGCAGAGGCTGCTGCTGCGGAGGCTGCCGCCGCCGAGCTGGAGGCTGCCCGCAAAGCCGGCCCTGCTGACAACTACGACATTTCCGCATACGAGTACCACGAGGATACCGACTGATACATAAGCAAGAATATCCCGCATTTTCTGCGGATGGGACATTACGCTCCGTCCGGCTTTACCCAACACTGCTGTAGACCCAATAAACCATTTATTCCAAGGAGGTCATATCATGTCTGTTGATGTTATTCTTCCGTCTGCCGCCATCGTTTTCTTCTTTGCCTCGGTGGTGCTGTTTTTCCTCGGTCTCTCCGCCTGCATCAGGTCCATGAAGCAGAGCGGCGAGGACGGCAGCGGCGACCAGCAGCTTTCGCAGCGCACCTTCAAGCGCAGTGTGGTGCTTTGCTCTGTTGCTGTATTGGTCTTTATTTTCTTCTGCTTCTGCTCCAATTACATACCCATGACCGAGGAGGGCGCGGATATTCTTACAGTTGCCCTTCAGTCCCTGTGGCAGGGCATCAGAAACACCGGCTTCCTTATCCTGCTGCCTGTCGTGCTGCGCAAGTGGCGCAATCCCCGCACACACTGAGCTTCACCTGTGTTCCTCCTATGCGGCTGTCGGTATGTATGAACATATTGTAAACAGAAGCAAATGTTTAAATATACACTTGACACGATACTAGTCATCTAGTATACTAGTTGCAGAGTGAGGCGAAACAACTTATGAAAATGATATTCCGCTGGTTCCCCAACGGGGACGACAGCGTCACCCTCCGTCAGATTCGGCAGATACCCGGCGTTAACGGCGTTGCCTCCTGTATGCCGCACATTCCTGTGGGCGAGGTATGGGAGCGCGATGAGATATTGGCCATACGCGACAGCATAAACGCTGCCGGTCTTGAGCTGGAGGTCATTGAGAGCGTCAATATTCACGAGGACATAAAGAAGGGTCTCCCCACCAGAGACCGACTAATCGAAAACTACATAACCACCGTCAAAAACCTGCACGAAGCGGGTGTCAGGTGCATCTGCTACAACTTTATGCCGGTGATGGACTGGGCACGCAGCCGACTTGACTGGCCGCTTGCCGACGGCAGCACCGCCATGGGCTACGAGCATGAGCTGGTGCTGAAGATGAATCCCAACACCATTGCCGACAGCCTGACCAAGGGCTCCGGCGGCTATTCCCTCCCCGGCTGGGAACCTGAGCGTTTCCCGAGATGGTAGCCGACATCGAGT
>SVPT01000010.1 GCA_015065695.1 Oscillospiraceae bacterium
GTGGGCTTATTCTCAAACTCAACAAAGACAGCTGCGGTGTGACCGTCGGAAACGGGAACACGCAGGCACTGGGTGGTAATCTGCACGTCGGAGCAGTTGACGATGCGGTCGCCGTCAATTTCGCCCCAGACCTTGAGGGGCTCCTGCTCGGACTTTTCCTCTTCGCCGCCGATGTAGGGGATAAGGTTGTCGATCATTTCGGGCCAGCGGTCAAAGTTCTTGCCGGCACCGGAGATAGCCTGATAGGTGCAGGCGAGGACGCGCTTGATACCGAACTCACGCAGGGGGTGCAGTGCGGGCACATAGCTCTGGATAGAACAGTTGGACTTGACGGCGATGAAGCCGCGCTTGGTGCCCAGACGCTTTCTCTGGGAATGAATGATTTCTGCGTGCTGAGGATTCAGCTCGGGGATAATCATGGGAACATCGGGGGTGTGGCGGTTGGCACTGTTGTTGGACATAACAGGGCACTCTGCCTTTGCGTAGGCTTCTTCCAGTGCGCGGATTTCAGCCTTGGGCATATCAACAGCGCAGAAAACGAAGTCAACGCTGGAAGCAATGTAATCAATATCAGCGGTGGCATCGCGCACTATCAGATTTTCCATAGAGGAAGGAATGTCGGTTTTCATCAGCCAGCGGCTGCTGACAGCCTCACGGTATGTTTTGCCTGCGGAGCGGGGACTTGCGGCGAGGGTTGTGACCTCAAACCAGGGGTGATTATCCAGCAGAAGAGCAAAACGCTGTCCGACCATTCCGGTGCATCCGATGATGCCTACCTTGTACTTTCTCATTGATGATTGCGCCTCCAATATAATAATATGTCAAAATGAACGGGATTATATGTTTTTTGTAAAGAAACAATAAACAATACTTGCGCAGTATCGGCATATGCAATATAATGTATTGAACAAACATTGAGCGGCCGATACATATGCGAGAACCTATATTTAATACATTATATTCCGCACAGTGCGGAGCGTCAAGCAATTTTGCACATGCCGCATAATAATTGGTACATATAAGGAAACAGACAATGAAAAAGAGCGATTTTTATTATAATTTGCCACAGGAATTGATTGCACAGCACCCCGCTGAGCAGCGTGACCATTCCCGCCTGCTGTGTCTGGACAAAAACACAGGCGGCGTGGAGCATATGCATTTCTATGATATTATCGACCGCCTGCATGAGGGGGACTGCCTGATAATGAACGATTCCCGCGTGCTTCCTGCCCGCATATTCGGCGTAAATGCAAACGGAAGTGCCAACGAATTTCTGCTGCTGCGTCAGGTGCAGCCCAAGGTGTGGGAGACCATCACCAAGCCGGGCAAGCGCGCAAAGGTGGGCGCAAGCTTTACCTTTGGCGAGGGCGCGATGCAGGGTACTGTGCTTGAGGTAACGGAGGAGGGCAACCGCATCGTGGAGTTTGCCTGCGAGGACGAGTTCTTCTCTGTGCTGGACAGAATAGGTCAGATGCCGCTGCCGCCCTACATCACCGAGCAGCTTGCCGACAGGGAACGCTACCAGACGGTGTATTCCCGTGAGGTTGGCTCAGCCGCAGCACCTACTGCGGGTCTGCACTTCACCCAAGAGCTGCTTGAGCGTATTAGGGCAAAGGGCGTTTCCATCGGCTACGTCACGCTTCATGTGGGTCTGGGCACATTCCGTCCTGTAAAGGCAGAGGAGATAACCGACCATCATATGCACTCCGAGCATTACTGTGTGCCGGCAGAAACGGCAGAGCTGATTAACCGCACCCGCGCAAGGGGCGGTCGAGTCATCGCCGTAGGCACCACCTCCTGCCGCACGCTGGAATCCTGCGCGGCGGAGGACGGCAGCTTCACCGCCTGCGACGGCTGGACAGATATATTCATCTACCCCGGATATAAATTCAAGGCGATAGATGCTCTGCTGACCAACTTCCATCTGCCGGAAAGTACCCTGATAATGCTGGTGTCGGCATTTGCGGGATATGATAACACAATGAAGACGTACAACACCGCCGTTGAGGAAAGGTACAGATTCTTCTCCTTCGGCGACGCAATGTTTATTTCGTAAAGTAAAGGTATATATTATGAAAAACACCGGAGGCTCCAAGGACAACAGAATAATCGTGGTCGGCGGCGGGGCATCCGGTCTGGCGGCTGCCATAACCGCCGCAAAAAGCGGTCGGCGGGTGACTATCCTTGAGGCACAGCAGCGTGTAGGACGCAAGCTGCTTGCTACCGGCAACGGTCGGTGCAACATCTCCAACACCGGCGCATCGCCTCAGCTCGCCCGCAGCGACAGCCCCGAAACCGTCAGCGCCGTAATGAAAGCCGTACCGCCCGAGAGGGTCATGGATTTCCTCGAGGAATGTGGAATCCCCTGCATGATCGAACGGGAGGGACGCATCTACCCAAGCTCCGAGCAGGCGGCTTCGGTGCTGGATATGCTGCGATTCCGTGCCGCCCATCTGGGAGTGGAAACCGTCTGCGAAGCGCGAGTGAGCGACATACGCAGGCGGGGTGACCGCTTTGTCGTTACCCATGGCGGCGGAGAGCTGACCGCAGACAGGATAATCATTGCCTGCGGCTCACAGGCATCACCGCAGCTTGGAGGCTGTGCCGATGGCTATACCCTGCTTAAGAGTTTAGGTCATACCGTAAACAAATGCACACCCGCCCTTGCCCCTGTGCTTTCCGATAAGACAGCCCTGCGCCCGCTTAAAGGCTTGCGTGTGCGCTGTCGTGCGGTGCTGCTGCATGAGGGCAAGCAATGTCATGCAGAGGACGGAGAGGTGCAGTTCAACGAAGACAATCTGTCGGGCATTGCCATATTCCAGATTTCGGCAAGGCTTGCCCGCTACGGCTGCAAGGGCAGGGAGATTTCCCTCGACCTGCTGCCGGACAGCACGTCTGAGCAGGTAACGAAGCTGCTGAAAAAACGTCGTGAGGCCCTCGGATACCTTACATTGGAGGACTTCCTCAACGCAATGGTGCATAAGCGTGTGGGGCTGTATATCATGGGCGTTGCAGGCTGCAAGCCCCTTTCGCGCAAGGTGGGCTCACTGACCGATGCCGAGATTTCGATTATTGCTTCTCTGCTCAAGGATTGGCGATTCCCTGTCCACGGCATAGCTGCATGGAAGCAGGCACAGCTTGCCTCAGGAGGTGCATCACTGCGCCAATTTGACGAGCGGCTCCAGTCGCGCCTCGTAAAGGGCGTGTTTGCCTGCGGCGAGGTGCTGGACTGCGACTTTGACTGCGGCGGCTACAACCTCCACTGGGCATGGTGCAGCGGTATAACCGCAGGAAGGCTTGGTGAGAAAGCATGAAGCAGCTTGACAACATAAGCATCTCAGCCCGTGAGGATTCCCCCGAGCGGCTGAGAAGAGAATGCGCGAAACGTATGTCTGTTTCTGCGGACGGACTGGGAGAGGTGCGCATACTGCGCCGCTCGGTCGATGCCCGCAGAAAGGACAATGTAAAGATAATATACTCTGTTGAGTGCGGCAAAAAGGGCGAGCGACTGCCTCAGCCGCCTCCCTATACCATAGAAAAAGTGACGAAAAAGCCGCGGCTGCGTCCCATCGTTGTGGGCAGCGGCCCTGCGGGAATGCTGTGCGCCCTGACCCTTGCCCAGGCAGGTCTTTCGCCCATTGTGCTGGAGCGTGGTATGCCCGCAGACCAGCGTGTCAAGGCGGTGGAGCAGTATTTTGGCGGCGGAGAACTCAATCCCGAAAGCAATATTCAGTTTGGCGAGGGCGGCGCGGGCACCTTCTCTGACGGAAAGCTGAACACCGGCATACGCGACCCGCGCATTGCCCATGTGTACCGTGTGTTTATCGAAGCGGGCGCACCTGCCGATATAGTGTGGCAGGCAAAGCCCCACATTGGCACCGACATTCTCCGCAAGATGGTGGTCGGCATACGCAAGCGAATCATCGAGCTTGGCGGTGAATACCGATTTAACACCCGTCTGGAGGACATTGCCATCGAGAATGGGTGCATCAGGAGCATCACAGTGGCGCATGAGGGCGAGAGGGAAGAGATAGAGTGCGAGCGGCTGGTGCTGGCAACAGGTCATTCTGCCAGAGATACCTTCGAGATGCTGCGGGAGCGTGGCTTTGCAATGGAGAAGAAGGCATTCTCCATCGGCGCACGCATCGAGCATCCTCAGACGCATATAAACAAAGCACAGTACGGCAGTTTTGCCGATGCCGCCGCGCTTGGTGCGGCTGACTACAAGCTTGCGGCAAAGACAGCCGACGGCCGCGGAGTGTATACCTTCTGTATGTGCCCGGGCGGCAGAGTGGTTGCCGCCGCAAGCGAGCCGGAAAGCATAGTGACCAACGGCATGAGCTTGCGGGCAAGAGGGGACATAAACGCCAACAGCGCGGTGCTTGTCAGCGTAGGACCGGAGGATTTCCCCGACAGCGACCCGCTTGCGGGTATGTATATGCAGCGGGTGATTGAGCGTGCCGCCTATGCGGCGGTGGGCAAGTCGTCCCGTGCGCCTGCGCAGCTTCTCGGCGACCTGCTGGCGGGCAGGGCAAGCAAAGCGGCAGGCTCGGTGCAGCCCAGCTATTGCCCGGGAGTAACTTGGGGTGAGCTTGGCTGCTGTCTGCCGAAGTTCGTCGTGGACGGAATAGCCGACGGCTGCAGGCAGTTTGACAGGCGGCTGCATGGCTTCCTGATGCCCGACGCAGTGCTGACAGGTCCTGAAACAAGAAGCAGCTCGCCTGTAAGGATTCTGCGTGATGATGCACTGCAGGCTTCGGTGCGGGGCGTGTTTCCCTGCGGCGAGGGTGCGGGCTATGCCGGCGGCATAACCTCTGCCGCAGTAGACGGCGTGCGCTGCGCCGAGATGCTGATAAAGAGCATATAAGAGGGGAAGATATTATGGACAACTGGCGAATAGTCGAAGCGCAGGAAAAATACTGCAAATCCCACTGCGAGAATATCAATGCAGTCTCCTTCGAGGGCAAATATCTTTCGACAAACAACGGCTTTTCCCTTACAGAGATTGTAGCGTTCTACCGCTATTGCGAAGAGAGGGGATACCCTCAGTTTTACGTCATTGATGAAAACGAGCGGGTGGTAGGCTGGTGCGATATTGTGGAAAGAGAAGGCTGGGGCAGCGATGTCGGCTTTATCGGCATCGGTCTTGCGCCGGAATACCGCGACAAGGGAATAGGCACAAAGCTGATGAAGCACGCGATGGCGGTCGCCTATTGGCGCGGCTTCCGCACAATACGGCTGGATTGCCGTGCAAGCAACAAGCGTGCATTGCACGTTTACAAAAAGCTGGGCTTCAGGCGGGAATGGCTTAACCGCTCCAAACTGGTGCTGGACGGACAGAACATTCCGCTTGTGTGCATGGTCAAACGGCTGAGAAAAGAAGATGCATATACCGAGGAGTGAGCAAAAGGTGAACAAAGGCACAGCACTGGTAACCGGTGCATCGGGCGGCATAGGTAGTGCCATTGCAGAGGCACTCGCCCGCGAGGGCTACAACATAGCGGTGCATTACAACAGTGACCGTGACGGTGCTTTGCATACCTGCTCCCTTGTGGAAAAGGCGGGCGGCAGAGCTGCGGCACTGCAGTGCGACATTGCCGACTGCGGCGCAGTGGAGCGCATTGTCGAAGATACACGCATACTGCTGGGTGACATCACTCTGCTGGTCAACAATGCGGGCGTGGCGGAAATCTGCCCCTTTGCCGAAACCGGCCCCGGGCAGTGGCAGAGAATGCTTGACATAAATCTTACGGGTATGTACAATTGCTGCCACACGGTGCTGCCCCATATGGTAAGGCAGTATCAGGACAGCGGACGGCAGTGCGGCGTTGTGAATATCTCCTCCGTGTGGGGGATTTACGGTGCTTCCTGTGAGGTTGCCTACTCGGCGGCAAAGGCAGGGGTTATCGGCTTTACACAGGCACTCGCCAAGGAATATGCCCCCTCGGGAATCCGCGTCAACTGTGTCGCACCGGGCTGCATAGAAACCAGGATGGTTGCCCATCTGGACAAGGAGGCACTGGAGGACATAATTGACCGCACACCCCTCGGACGTCTGGGTAGACCGGAGGACACCGCTGCCGCAGTGGTGTTTCTTGCCTCGGAGGGAGCTTCCTTTATCACCGGAATTACACTGCCTGTGACGGGCGGCTTTTGCTGAGATAAAATTATCCATAACAACATAAAAATGAATAAACCCAATACGGCGGGATACGCTATTGACAGCGGGCGAATGTGCTCGATGAAGGTCATTGCGTGCCCGCCTTATTTTTTTGTAACTATACAGAGGATATGCTATGTATAAAAGATCAATAATAATGCTGCTGGCAGTGGCATTACTGATAACCGGCGTTATGGTCGGCTGCCGCGGCACAGGCGGCGAGTCCGGCAGCAGCGCAGGAAACTCCGGTCAGAGCAATACCGGAAACCAGACTGCCGAAGAGGTAAAGCTGGTGCTGTGGGGTGCTGCCGATGACCAGAAGATGCTCAGAGAGATGGCAGAAGCCTTCAAGGCTGAGCATTCTGACCGCAGAATTTCCATTGACATTCGTGTCTGCGGCGAGGACGTGGCTCGTGACGAGGCACTGAAGGACATTGATGCAGCGGCGGACGTTTTCGCCATAACCAACGACCAGCTTGGTGCGCTGGTCAACGCAGGCGCAGTGTACGAAAACACCAAATACGCTGATGAGGTAAGGGAAACCCGCACCGAAAGCGCGGTTGCCGCCGCAATGGTGGGTGACAAGATGTACGGCTATCCCTCCTCCTCGGAGACCTACTTCCTTTTCTACGACAAGAGCAAGCTCAGCGAGGAAGATGTCGAATCCATGGAGGGTATCCTTGCCGTAAAGCAGGACGAGGGCGTTACCAAGATGGGCTTTGACTTCGGCGATGCCTATTTCTCCTCCGCATTCTTCCTGACGGCAGGCAGTAAGATTTACGGAGAAAACGGTCAGGACCCGTCCTCCGTCACTTTCAACACCGAAAACGGCATTCAGGCTGCGAAGTATATCGCATCGCTGAAGGCAAAGGGTGTGGAGGACATGGAAGGCGATGTGGCAGGCTCACGCTTTGCCGCAGACAAGCTGGCAGCTTTCGTTTCCGGCAATTGGAAGACAGAGGCATACAGCGAGGCTCTTGGAGATAATCTGGGCATGGCAAAGCTGCCCACCATCAATATCGGCGGCGATGACAGAGATATGGTTTCCTTCTCCGGCGGCAAGATGTATGTGGTCAAGTCCACCACCAAGCACCCGCTGGAAGCCATGGCGCTGGCTGCTTTCCTCACCAATGAGGAAAACCAGCTCAAACGCTTCAGGGAGAGAAATCTGCTGCCCAATAACCAGCTTCTTGCCCGCAACGAGGAGATTTTGGAAGACGATGCAACTGAAGCACAGGTCGAGCAGTTTGCCCATTCAATTCCCACACCATCCATTACTCAGATGAGCAAGTATTGGGAGCCTGTGGGTGCCTTTACAAAGGACTGCTTTGACGGCAAGATTGCGGAAAAGGACATGAAGAGCCGATTGGATACGCTGGTAAAGGATATTACCGCGCAATAGCAGGCTTTGCGGAAACACTGAAAAATGCCCGGAAGTGGAACAAGCACCTCCGGGCAAAGTCATTCAAAGGTAGCGGAATGAGGGATTAAGATGAAAGCGGAGACCACTTACATTAAGGATGACCGCGCAGTGAAGCTGACATACCTGATAATGGGCTGGGGCAGCTTTGCATACGGACAGCGCGCAAAGGGTGTGCTTTTCTTCGCGGCAGAGGCAGCATATATCATTTATATGCTGACGGCAGGCATACCTGCGCTGAAAGGATTCATAACACTGGGCACAAGGGAGCAGGGGTGGGTCTATGACCCGCAGCTTGGCATAAATGTCCAGCAGAGCGGCGATAATTCCATGCTGCTTCTGCTGTATGGCGTGGTTGCCATCATCATAACAGTGCTGACTGTGCTGCTGTATCTGTCCTCCCTGCGCAGCGCAAGGGAGGCTCAGCGAATGACCGCAGAGGGCAGACGGCTGCCTTCCTTTGCGGAGGAGCTGCGTTCCATGCTGGATTCCCGCTTACACATAACGCTGCTTATCCTGCCCGTTGCAGGAGTGCTGATTTTTACTGTATTGCCGCTGATATATATGATTCTGATTGCTTTCACCAACTACGATTCCAACCATCAGCCTCCGGGAAAGCTGTTTGATTGGGTTGGCTTTCAGAACTTTTCGGCAATGCTGCTGCAGCGTTCAACGCTCTCCCGCTCATTCTTTCCGATACTGTTGTGGACAATGATATGGGCTGTACTGGCTACGGCAAGTAACTACATCGTCGGCATAGCACTGGCAGTGCTTATCAACCGCAAAGGCATACGCTTCAAGGCATTCTGGCGCACTATCCTGATACTGACCATCGCAGTGCCGCAGTTTATCTCACTGCTGATAATGCGCAATATGCTCAGTAACTACGGCGCGATAAACGAGCTGCTGCTGTCGCTTGGCTGGATAAGCAAGCGCATCGAGTTTCTCAGCAACCCGCTTCTCGCAAAGGTGTCGGTGCTGCTTGTCAATATGTGGATTGGCATACCGTACACCATGCTCATTTCAACGGGTATACTGATGAATATTCCCGAGGAGCAGTACGAGGCGGCGCGGGTGGATGGAGCATCGCCGCTTATGATATTCCGCAAGATTACCATGCCGCAGATACTCTTTGTCACAACGCCGTATCTTATCACACAGTTTATCGGCAATATCAATAACTTCAACGTCATCTATCTGCTGACTGACGGCGGACCGCAAAACAGCAGCTACTACTTTGCCGGAAGCACCGACCTGCTGGTAACGTGGCTGTATAAGCTGACTGCCAACCACCGCGATTACAGCATCGCTTCCACCATCGGAATACTGGTTTTCCTGCTGTCTGCGGTGTTCTCGCTTCTCAGCTATTCACGCTCCAAGGCATTCAGGGAAGAGGAGGGATACCAATGAGTCATCTGGGTCTGCGCGCAAGAAAAGGCATTGCCGATACGCTTTGCTATGTGGTGCTGATATTGCTGTCCATTCTGTGGGTCTTTCCTATTGTGTGGGTGGTGCTGACCTCCTTTCGGGCAGAGGGCGGTTCATTCGTCACCAACTTTATCCCCAAGACCTTTACTCTGCAAAATTATGTAAATCTGTTTGCCGATACGTCGGTATTCAGCTTTGGGCAGTGGTTTGCAAATACCGCTTTTGTGGCGGTATGCTCCTGCCTGCTGACCACTTTTATAACGGTGTCCACCGCATTTGTCATGTCCAGAATGCGCTTCCGTCTGCGCAAGCCGATGATGAAGCTCGCGCTGATACTGGGAATGTTCCCCGCATTCATGTCAATGATAGCGGTATACTTCGTGTTGAAGTCGGTCGGTCTGACCCAAAGCCTGCTTGCACTGATACTGGTATACTCTGCCGGCGGTGGTCTGTCGTTCTATATCACCAAGGGCTTTTTTGACACCATACCGCGGGCAGTGGACGAAGCCGCACGAATAGACGGCGCGACCAATTCGCAGATATTTTTCCGCATCATTCTGCCGCTGTCAAAGCCGATTATCGTCTATACTGTGCTGACCACATTCATGGCACCATGGATGGATTTTATCTTTGCAAAGGTGATAATGGGCGACAACTACAGCAAGTACACTGTGGCGATAGGTTTGTACACCATGCTCAACCGCGAATTTATCGACCAGTATTTTACGCGCTTTGCCGCAGGAGCGGTGTGCATCGCTGTGCCCATAACCATTCTGTTCATCGCACTTCAGAAGTATTATGTTGAGGGCGTGACGGGCGGCGCAGTCAAGGGCTGATAAAACACGCATTGCGTATTTTCAGGAAAACCGCGGTGCGCAGAGCAGTTTATCTCTCAAATAAGAAAAAAACAAACAAAATCAAACACCCCTGCAGTCCTGCTGAATAACATGGTAATATCAGCAGAAACAGGGGTGTTTTGTGTGTATTATCAGAAGCATATACCGCGCAGGAGGGTGTCTCCCAAGCGAATGGCATTGGCAATTTTGCTTGCAGCGGCAGTGCTGCTGGCGTTTCTCTCCGCGCAGCTTCGTCCTCTGCTGGAGGGCGGGGTGAGGATTCAGGCGGAAAATATGTTCAGCAGCGCGGTTAATGCGGCAGTGCTGGGCTGCTTTGAGGCGGAAGATTGTCAGTTTGACTCAATCGCAAAGCTGAACCGTCTTGACAGCGGCAGTATTGCCGGAATAGAAACCGACACCGCTGCGGCAAACCGCCTGCGTGCGCTGGTAAGCGAAGAGGTGCGCAAGTGTCTTGAGGTGTACGAGGAAAAACCGGTAAGTATTCCAATGGGAACGCTGCTGGGCGCAGACATACTCACGGGTGTGGGTCCCGATGTCAGGCTGCGGCTTCGTCTTGCGGGCGGCGTGACCGCACAGCTTGAAAGCCGTCTGGAAACAGCAGGTATCAACCAGACCATGCACACCGTGGAGTGCATAGTGACCGCTGAGATGTATGCCCTGATGCCGGGATACAGATTCCCTGTGGAACTGACAACAAGCGTTGTTGTTGCCCAGTCGGTGATAGTGGGCGAGACCCCCGATTCATTTACATATGTGTACGGTGACCAGAGCGACACCATCGGCAGAATATTCGATTATGGTGACCCGTATGGAAAGGATTGACCTGTCGGTCAGCAGGGCATATAAGTGAAGGGTTCATCGAGAATGGCATGACCGCTCTCGTAGGTGCTGCCGTCTACAGTGATGTAAAGCCTTTCAAGGTTGTAGTTCTCGATAAAGGTGTTGGCAATGGCCTGAAGCATCAGTGCTTCAGGTCCTGAGCCAAGCTGTGCGGCGTAAATGCCGTCGTTAAGGTCAAGAGTGCCGTCCGCGCCGTTGAGTGTGAAGCTGTTAAGGTATGCCTTTGCCGGTATACAGGGGTTAAGCTGCTTGAGCGCAGCCCATGCGTGCCATGCGGAATCGCTCTCAATGGTCATTTCACGGCAGAGCAGATGCTCTGCGTTGTCGTCCATCAGGTAGATGGAGAACATAACGCCCTGCGGCTCGGTTGCCTGTGTAGTGGTTGTGGTTTCGGTGGGCTGAGTGGGAGCGTAGGGGAGACCGCCGCTCTGTTCAATGAAAGAGATGCCTCCGTCGCGCCCGTTGTAGCCCAGCAGCCAGTCGTAGTGTTGACCGCCAATGTCGTAGCTCAGCATGGTGTTGGGGAAGCCCTCAGGCACCATGATGTTGAGCAGCAGACCCTCGCCTGCGGGCAGCCTTTCCAGCTCGTAGATTACGCCGCAGTTGTAAGCGCAGTCATCGTCAATGCTGTATTCCACGCTGTACAGTTTTACAGCATCCATGTCGTTGTCGTGCCAGACGTAGTAGGATTCGTACTCGTCCTCGCCAAAGGTGTGTATGCGGGTAAAGGTTCTGTCGCCGATTTTTGCGGCCTCGGCGGTGTGCAGCTCGCCGATGACCTGCACGGCAGGCGCATTGGTGGCGGTGGGGGTCTCAGGTGAAGTATTCTCCTGCTTTACGCAGCCGGAAAGTGCCGCAATCAGGAGGAGTGTGAGCAGCAGTATAATTGTCTTTTTCATCTTCTTTCGCTTCCTTTCATAAATGTCAATGGTGCATATACACAAATTATAGCATTGCAGGAGGGTTTGTCAATGAGTGAAGGGGGGCTGCCAGTGAAAAAACAGAAACGGGCGTATCATTTCTTACCTTTGTGAAATTATAATAAATACCTTGCATTCTGCGGTGGCATATTATATACTTTAATAAGTATTATAGTCTTGGAGGCGAGTGTTTTGGATTTGATTATGCTGATGGACTTTGGCATTGAATATGCGGAGGGTGTAGAACGCTGCGCAAATAATGCCGCATTATACGAAAAATTGCTTAAGAGATATGCCGATGAAGAACAGCGTACCGCTGAGCTGCAGTACGCCATGCAGAACAAAGACTATGACACACTTTTCTCCATTGTACATGAGATCAAGGGCGTTGCGGGCAATCTTGGAATAGTTCCGCTTTATGATGCCGCCTCTGATGTAGTTTTGATGCTGCGCGGAAAAAAATACGACTGTCTGGAAGATGCCGTAAATGAACTGACAGCAGTGAATGAAGCTGCGGTAAGCTGCATTCACGCAGCCTTGCGGTAATATGCGGAAAAGCCTATGAAGATTTCTTTTGAAAGTGTTTTTGAGAGTATTATGGGAAAGATTGCCAAATGGTGGCACGCATTCATTTCTGTGTTACGAAGGCTGTTTTTCAGGATCGGTCATAGCGAATCCACTACACGCATTATGAACTGCCTTTGCCGCGCAAACGAAATTGTTATCGAGCTGGACCTTGTAAACGAGGTGCAATACAAGATATCGCTTGATGAATTTGGCGCGATTGTCAGAAATTGCAATGCCCTTACGTTTTGTACCGACCTGATTGAGTCTGTTCATCCTGAGGATAGGGATGAGGTTGTAAAATACTGTTCCGAAGAGTATTTAAAGAGTCTTGTGGAAGAGGTGGGCAAAGCCTACTATGAATGTCGCATCAAACAGGACGAGCAATATTGCTGGTATGCCTTTATGCTTGCCAGTATGCCTGCTGAGATAGGCAATGAAGGCAAGCTGGTGGTGTTTGGACGCAACATTGATGAAACCAAACGCCGCGAGCATGAGTATGAGAGTATGCTGCGTGATGCTCTGGTAGCTGCGCAGAGTGCGAATGATGCAAAAAGCTCTTTCATGTCCCGTATGTCCCATGAGATTCGCACGCCGCTGAATGCTATACTGGGTTATCACACCCTTGCACGGAAGGTTATAGGCAGCGACGATGAAAAGGTTCTGGACTGTCTTGATAAGTCAGAACGCTCTGCGAAGCATCTGCTTAGTATCATCAACGACGTGCTGGATATATCTTCCATCGAAAGCGGAAAATTGAAGGTTGCCAGCGAGCCCTTTGCCCTGAAAAACATGATTTTCGAGCTGAGCGATATGTTTTCGGGTCAGGCTGCTCAGAAGGGTATTGACTTTGACATAATCCTCAGTGATGTTGTAAATGAACAGCTTGTCGGTGATGTGCTTCACCTTAAGCAGGTGCTTATCAATCTGCTCTCAAATGCGATGAAGTTTACTCCCGAGGGCAAATCGGTGCGCCTGTTTGTCAATCAGCTTGCCCAGCGCAACGAAAAGGTATATTTCCGCTTCATCGTGCGTGATACAGGCATCGGCATGAAGCCGGAGTTTATGGACAGGCTGTTTGAGCCCTTCTCCCAGCAGGATACAGCCATCTCCCGCAAGTATGGCGGCAGTGGTCTGGGACTTTCCATTACACGCAACCTGGTCAATATGATGAACGGTGCAATAACCGTCAAGAGCCACGAGGGAGTGGGCACAACCTTTGTTGTGGAGCTGCCCTTTGGCATTGACAGCAGCATTATTTCCACCGCGTCGGAGGATTACACCAATATTCGCGCGCTTATCATTGACGACGACTATGATGCCAGAGAGTACCTTGCTTCCATGTTTGAGTCCTTTGGCATTACCTGTGAGCTGTGCAAGGACAGCCCCGAGGCAATGGAAAAGCTGCAGGCGCAGACCGATGAGGACAAACCATTCAGCATTTGCCTGATTGACTGGCGGCTGCCCACCACCGACGGACTGACCGCATCGGTGCCTCTGCGCAAATTACTGGGCGAGGACGTGCCCATATTCCTGATAACCGCGCACGACAGGTATGAGCTGGAGTCCGAGGCGAAAAAGCTGGGTTTCAAGCGTGTGCTTACCAAACCGCTGTTTGCATCCACAATCAAGTCCATACTGACCGAAAGCTTTGGCGAAGACACCAGAACAATAGCAGTCGAGAGGCCTTGCGAAAACTATCAGGGCCGCAAGGTGCTTATTGCCGAGGATAACGAGTTCAATATGGAAATAGCAACCGAGCTGCTTAAGTCGATGGAGCTTGAGGTTGACTGTGCGGTCAACGGTCAGGAGGCGCTGGATATGTTTACCTCGTCTGAGGTGGGTACATATTCGCTCATATTTATGGATATACAGATGCCTGTCATGGACGGCTATGATGCGACACGCCGTATACGCAATTCGGGGCATCCTCAGGCCATTTCCATTCCGATAATCGCCATGACTGCCAATGCCTTTGCAGAGGACATTACGTCATCGCTTGCGGCAGGAATGAACTATCATGTTTCAAAGCCCATAGATGTCAAGATGCTGCATCAGGCTGTGCGTGAATATATGCCTGAATAACCCCAAAATAAAAGAATCAGAGGCGTGACGCTATGAGCGATAATCAATACGACTGTGACAACTGCGTTTACTATGTCTGGGACGATGACTGGGAGTGCTACATATGTGCTGCAGGTATTGACGAGGACGACATGAGCCGTCTTATCAGCGGAAATACACGCGGCTGTCCCTATTACCGTTATGATGACGAATACGGAGTTGTGCGCAAGCAAAACTGACTGAAAGAACAAAATCACCCTGCTGCAGACCCGCAGCAGGGTGATTAATTTTGTCATATCAATCAGTCGTCCTCAGCCATGATGCTGCTCATTGCAGCGGAGAAGGCGATGGGGTCATCAAGGGGGAGACCCTCTATCAGCAGGGACTGGTTGTAAAGCAGCATTGCGTATTCGCTCAGGCGGTCGCGGTTGCTCTCGTAAAGGCGTACCAGCTTTGCAAAGAGCGGGTGGTTTGCGTTAAGCTCCAGCACACGCTCTGCACGGACTCCGTTTTCGCCGGGTGCGGCATTGAGTACACGCTCCATCTCAAGGGAGAGCATACCCTCGGTTGTCAGGCAGACAGGGTAGGTTTTCAGACGCTGTGAGGCGGCAACCCTCTTGACCTTGCCCTTAAGCTGCTGTGCCATAAAGTCGAGCATCTCCTGATGCTCTTCCTGCTGCTTGGTCTCTTCTGCGGTCAGCTCGTCCTCCAGACCAAGGTCGTCTCCGGATACCGAGCGGAATTCCTTGCCCTCCCACTCGCGCATGACACGCAGCACAAACTCGTCAATATCGTCGGTCATGTAAAGAATCTCGTAACCCAAATCCAGCAGACGCTCGGTCTGGGGCAGGCGGGAGATGCGCTCAATGCTTGCGCCCGATGCGTAGTAGATATACTTCTGAGATTCGCGCATACGCTCGCAATATTCGGTGAGGGTGGTCATGCTGTCACCGTTGGAGGAGTGATAGAGCAGCAGGTCGCTCAGCAGCTCCTTCTGCATACCGTAGCTGCTGTAGATGCCGTACTTCATCTGCAGACCGAAATTCTTGAAGATGGTTTCGTATTTCTCGCGGTTGTTTTCCAGCAGCGACTTCAGCTCGCTCTTTATCTTTTTCTCGATGCGGGAGGAGATAAGCTTAAGCTGACGGTCGTGCTGCAGCATCTCACGGGAGATGTTGAGTGAGAGGTCCTGAGAATCCACCAGACCCTTGACAAAGCTGAAGCAGTCAGGCAGCAGGTCGCCGCAGCATTCGGTGATAAGCACACCGCTTGCGTACAGCTTCAGACCCTTTTCGTAATCACGGGTGTAGTAGTTGTAGGGTGCCTCGGAGGGGATAAAGAGCAGTGCGTTGAAGGTGGCAGAGCCCTCTGTGGATACATGAATAACATGGGCGGGGTCCTTGAAGTCGAGGAACTTCTCCTTATAGAAAGAGAAAAGCTGCTCTTCGGTGACCTCGCTCTTGCTGCGCTTCCAGATGGGAACCATGCTGTTGAGGGTCTCAGTTTCAACGTAGTTTTCGTATTCTCCGTCGCTGCCCTCTATGGGACGGTTTTTCTGTACGTCCATGCGAATGGGGTAGCGAATGTAGTCGGAATACTTGCGCACAAGCTGCATCAGCTCGTACTGCTCAAGGTAGGCATCGTAATCAGCCTCCTCGGTGGAGGGCTTGACGTGCAGGGTGATGACAGTGCCGTGTCCGTCCTTTTCGCAGGGCTCGATGGTGTAGCCGTCAACGCCGGAGGACTTCCAGCGGAATGCCTGCTCGGTGCCGTAGGCGAGTGTCTCCACAGTAATCTCATCGGCAACCATAAATGCAGAATAGAAGCCAACACCGAACTGACCGATAACGTCAATGTCGTCACCGGTTTCCTCATCTGCGGTGTCACGCTTGAACTTCAGCGAACCGCTCTGCGCGATTACGCCCAGATTGTGTTCCAGCTCCTCGTCGGTCATGCCGATACCGTTGTCGGCAATGGTAAGGGTGCGTGCGTCCTTGTCAAAGGAGATGGTTATGCAGAAGCTGTCGCGGGAAAGACCGGAGATGCCGTCCTTCAGCGTGCGATAGTACAGCTTGTCAATTGCGTCGCTTGCGTTGGAGATAAGCTCACGCAGGAAGATTTCCTTGTGCGTGTAAATGGAGTTGATCATCAGCTCCAGCAGCCGTTTGGATTCGGCTTTGAATGCCTTCTTGCGCATGATTTTCGTGTCGGACTGTGCTGTCCGAAATTCACCTCTCTTTGTTTGCTGTTGCACGGCAAATGCCGTCTGGAGAGTATTATACCACAGTAATTGGAAATTGTTAACGCTTTTTCCAGAAAAATGCAGCAAGCAGCCAAAAATGTAATATCGCGGCAGGTTGCTGGCAGTGCGAGGAAGTGTTCTCAATTATTGTGCGTTGAAGCTGTGTGCCCCCCTCGTGTATACTCAGGTCGAGCCTTGAGAGAGGCTTGCTGCGGTGGTCAAATGCCCAGCATTATTCTGAGGAGAGAGTGAATTAATGAGAAAAAATTTAAAGAAAACATTGGCATTGCTGCTGGCTCTGTGCGTTATGCTCAACGCAGCATCGTCGGTATTTGCGTCAGGAGCAGAGGAGATGACCCCTGCGCAGGTTGCAAAAATGATCGGTGAAAGAAGCAAAATCACACTGGGCACCGATAATATAATCGCTGTGACCTTTGGCTACAACGATGGCAAGGAATCCGCAACTGACACAGTAGATGTTCAGGCAAAAAACTTGGGTCTGGAAAACGCAACAGATTTTTCCATATCAGAAAGCTGTGAGGAGAAGCAGCCGATAGAGGGATTCGCGGTTATCGATTTTGAACTGGCGGGCACCTCCGATGGACTGCTGACTGTCAGCGTTACCCGCACTGCCGCAGCAGAAGCACCCGACGCAGTGTATATCTGGCACAAGAATAAGTGCATGGGCGAGGCAGAGGTGGAAGCGGTCATTGAGGAAAATCCCACGCCGAAATACACAGTAAACTATATGCTTCAGGGGCTGGACGGCGAATATGTGCTGTCCTCTTCCGATGTGATGACCGGCAAGAAGGACACCATGGTTGCTGTGACCGAGCTTACCAAGGAGCATAACGGCTTCCGCTTTGTGTCAAGCGAGAGCAACGTGGAAAGTATGATTCCTCCTGCCGATGACAGTATGGTCATCAACCTTTTCTACGACCGGGAGAAATACACCATCACCTTTGACACCAACGGAAAGGGTGAGGCTCCTGCCGCACTTGAAAATGTAATGTATCAGGCGACTGTCACTGCACCGGAAGCTCCCGAGGCAGAGGGATTTGAGTTCATGGGGTGGTATACCGAAAAGTCGTGCGAAAATCTTTGGGATTTTGAAAAGCAGCAGGTAACGGGCAATATGACCCTGTACGCAAGCTGGAAAGAGCTTGA
This sequence comes from Oscillospiraceae bacterium, assembly GCA_015065695.1. Taxonomy (GTDB): domain Bacteria; phylum Bacillota; class Clostridia; order Oscillospirales; family Acutalibacteraceae; genus SIG598. The sequence goes on from SVPT01000010.1 coordinate 17,663, forward strand.
GCAGCAGCCTGACAAAACCGAGGTGCAGCGCATCGAGGGTGCTGATCGCATAGAAACTGCCATTGCGACCAGCAAAGCGGGCTGGGAGAAGGCAGAGGTGGTCGTGCTTGCCAATGCCCTGCGTTATCCCGATGCACTTGCGGGAGCGACCATAGCCCACGCAAATGATGCCCCCATTCTGCTGACCGCGGGAAACAGCCTTGAGAAAGAGGTTAAGGCGGAGATGGAGCGACTTGGCGCAAAAAAGGTCTATCTCCTTGGCGGCGAGGCAGTAATGTCCGCGGCTCTTGAGCAGGAGATAAAGGCACTGAAGCTGGAGAGTATCCGTCTTGCGGGCACTGACCGCTACGGCACTGCCGCTGCCATCGCAAAGCAGCTTGCTGCCGACAGTAGTACGCAGTCAGATGCGGTGTTTATCGCAAGCGGTGAGGATTATCCCGATGCCCTCTCTGCTGCCCCTGTAGCCGCAATAAGTGGCAGCCCGGTGCTGTTCATTGCGCCCAACGGACCTGTTGACAAGGAAACAGCTGCCATTCTGAATGGCAGTAATGTGAAGAACATCTTTGTCATAGGCGGTGAGAAAGCCATTTCGGCAGAGGCTATGGAAAGCCTGCGCAGGGACGGCATAAAGGTAGAGCGTTACAGCGGCGCAGACCGCTACGAAACAGCCGCACGCATAGCCGAAGCCTTTGCGGAAAGCTATACCGGAAAGGGCATTGCCATCGCAACCGGCAGAGATTTCCCCGATGCTCTGGCAGGCAGTGTGTACGCTGCCAAGATGGGTTACCCAATGCTGCTGACCGCCATGGAGCATACCTCCGCGCTGGACAGCTATGTTGAAAAGCATCAGCCGCAGAATGCGGTGGTATTCGGTGGAAATGCAGCAGTGCCGCAGGAGGCACTGGGCGTATTGGGCAATACCGATGCTGAATAAGCATGACCGGCTGACAGCAAATACAGTCGGATAAAACGAAAGCACGCGGAAAGAATACTCTTTCCGCGTGCTGATGCTTTTGTGCAAAGAAAAATCAGGTGTTGAAGATGGATATGCCGGATACAACGTCTGCAACGTGCTCACAGCGGTCGCAGCACAGCTCCAGATATTCGTAAATCTCACGCCACACGATAATCTCAACGGGGTCGGTGGACTGGGTGTGCAGGTTGCGCATAGCCTGGAAGTAGCAGGCGTCGCCCTCTTCTTCAAGGTTGTTCAGCTCAACAACCAGTTCGCCAAGACGCTTGGATTTCTTGAAGTTGGGCAGCTCTGCCAGCAGGGTGCGCATGGTGTCGCAGCAGCGTACTACTATCTCGGCAAAAGCCAGCACATCTTCCCGCATAGCGGTGACGTTGTCAATGTGAATGTGAATGAGTACGTCCTCGATGCTGTCGGTGACATCGTCGATGTTCTGGCTGAGAGCCATGATGTCCTCACGCTCGATGGGGGTTATAAAGGCTCGAACAAGCTCTGCGGTCATCTCGTGCTTTTTCAGGTCTCCGCGATGCTCGATTTCATGAAGCTTCTTAAGCTGCTCGGGAATTGCGGCGACGTCAAAGTTCTTCAGTGTTTCATAGAGAAGCTTGGAAGCCTCCGATGCTATTTCAGCGCACTCAACGAAATTATTGAAAAAGAAATTGTCTTTCTTGCTTGCCATAATGAGTATTCTCCCTTCAAATAAATAAACGCAGCGGTACGGAGTATGTGCTGTAGATTAGAGAACGGCAATAAACAGCTTTGCCGCAAGGAAACCAATAAGTCCGCAGCCGGGGAAGGTCAGTATCCAGGTCAGTACCATTTCCTTGACAACGCCAAGGTTTATGGCGGAAAGACGCTTGGTTGCGCCAACGCCCATGACAGCAGTGGTCTTGGTGTGGGTGGTGCTTACGGGAATACCGAACAGAGAGGAGAGCAGCAGGCAGGTAGCACCTGCGAGGTCAGCGGCGAAGCCCTGATAACGCTCCAGCTTTACCATGTCCATACCTACAGACTTGATGATGCGGTATCCGCCGATGGAGGTGCCTACTGCCATAACAACAGAGCAGAGCAGTATCATCCACATGGGGAAGGAGGCGTTGGTGGTGGTGTCCTGCCCGTTGGCGAGGAAGACACCCAGCATCAGAACGCCCATGAATTTCTGACCATCCTGTGCGCCGTGCATGAAGGACATTGCAGCACCGCCGAATATCTGCGCTCCCTTGAAGAAGCCGGTTGTCTTGCGGCGGTCAGCGTTGCGGAATATAAGCATGGTAAGATGGGTGTAGATGAAGCCCAGTGCAAAGCCGAGTATGGTGGAAAGCACCAGACCGTACAGTACCTTGACCCATTCAGAGCCATTGATGCCGCCAAGACCATTATGTATGGCTATAGCAGCGCCGGAAAGACCTGCGATAAGCGCGTGGCTTTCGCTGGTGGGAATGCCAAACCACCATGCCATCACAGCCCAGACGATGATGGCTACAAGAGCGGCGCACAGGGCGATGATAGCCTCACCGCTGTTGTCACCGAAGTCAACCATGTTTTTGATGGTGGTTGCGACGGTTGCATTGAGCATGGTCATAAACAGAATGCCGAAGAAGTTGAAGAAAGCCGACATAAGTACCGCAGCCCGTGCGGACATGGAACGAGTGGCAACACAGGTTGCTATGGCGTTGGGCGCATCGGTCCAGCCGTTGACGAAGATTACACCCAGTGTGAGTAGCATAGCGATCAACAATACGGGGTTGGATAATGCCTGCTGGAAAAACCAAGAAAAGCTCATTTCCAAATTTACATCACTTCCTTAACATAGTATTGATTATATTTTAGTGTATACGAAATGAATATGCAATATTATGAAGGCGCGAAACCACAAAAAAGTTCAGTTGCATAACTGACGCTTTAAATGACTAAAAAAATATATGCTCTTTGTTAAGCAACAGTTATGTATTATGTGAAAAAAACGCACAAACGCTGCAAAAAAGCAAAGACGCACCGTTATATGCAGTGATAACGGTGCGTCTTTGCTTTTGATAAAGTATTGCGTTGCAGAAAAGGGTAATTAGCAGATTTCAGAGGAGTTGGACATACCGAGGCGCAGCTTATCGGAAATCATTGCGATGAACTCGGAATTGGTGGGCTTGCCGCGTGCGTTGTGGATAGTATATCCGAAGTAGGAATTGAGTACATCAATATTGCCTCGGTCCCACGCAACCTCTATGGCATGGCGAATGGCACGTTCTACGCGGGAAGGCGTCGTTTCAAAGCGGATAGCAACGCTGGGATAAAGCTGCTTGGTGACTGCGTTGATAATCTCAGCATCCTGTACCGAAATCATAATGGCGTGGCGCAGATAGTGATAACCCTTGATGTGAGCAGGTACGCCAATCTGGTGCAGAATCTGGGTAACGGTCAGCTCAAGGTCGCCGCTCTTTATCTTGGGCTCAGGTGCGCGTTCTGCAACGCGTCCCTTGCGTGCCAGTTCATGCAGCTTCATGGCAAGCTTGCCGTAGTCGAAGGGACGTACCATAAAGCAGTCCGCGCCTGCCTCAAGGGCTTCCCTCTCCAGCTTGGGGCTGGCAAAGCCGGACATGATGATAACAGCGGGTATCTCGTCGATAGAGAGTTTCTCCATTGCGGAAATCATGCCGATTCCGTCTATACTTGACATGAACACATCAGCGAGTATAACGTCATAATGTGTCTGGGAGATCTTTTCGAGGAGCTTGAGGCCGTCTTTGGGTGCAGGTATGAGTTCAATACCGTATTTTGTCAGAGCGTGCTGACATTCAGGATAAAGCTCGTTAGTATCGTCTGAGATTAGTACAACAATTTTTCTGTCCATGGTGAATACCCCCTTGGTTTGATTTGATAAGATAATATCACAAAATAATTGATTTGGCAAGAGGTAATGAGAAAAAATATCACCATAAATATCAATTCTGCTTTGTGCGAATACTACATATTGTGCTGTAACCGGGAATTTGATGTCAAATAGTTAAGTCTGTTGTCGAATAAGAAAATATCGTGTAAAACAGTAATACATTGTCAACTAGTGAAATAAATGCTCGTTGATTATCATGTTCTCGGAGAATATGGCGTACCCCTTTGTTGGGTTGTTGACAAAGACGTGGGTGACTGCCGCAACAAGTCTGTCCTGCTGAATTATGGGACTGCCGCTCATACCTTGCACAATACCGCCTGTCAGTTCCAGCAGACGTGTGTCGGTTACACGAATGACCATGCTGCGTGTCGGTGAAGAATTGTCGTAATTGATTTGTTCAATAACTATGTCGAAAAGCTCCGGCCGGGTGTGCCCGGGCAAAGTTGTCAGCAGTTGGGCAGCGCCCTCGCGTACCTCGTGCTTGGGCGCAACGGGAATAAGCTGCTTTTCGCTCAATTCACCACTGAAAATGCCGTAAACGCCGGTACAGTCGTTGAGCAGCAATGTTCCAAGCTGCTTTGAGCCAAGGCTGCCAATCAGCTCGCCGGGGTGTCCTTTTGTGCCGCGATTGATGCCTGTCAATACCGCATCAGTCAGTATCCCGCCCGTCATGGGAATAATCATACCGCTGTCACTGTCGCAGATAGCGTGCCCAAGTGCGCCGAATACCTGCGTTTCCGGGTCTACAAAGGTCATTATTCCTATGCCCGCAGTGCTGTCGCGTACCCAGATGCCCGCACGGTAGCAGCAATCGGTCAGCGAGTATACGGGGGTGAGCATGGTGTTTCGTTCGCTTCCGTCAATGCCGCGTATGCACAGTGTCAGCGGATTGCCGGAAGAATCTTCAACGGCATTCAGGAGGTCGGCGGCACAGCCGGCTGCAGTGCCGTTTATAGATGTTATAATGTCGCCGCCGGACAGCCCTGCAATTCTGCCGGGATTGACCGGACCGGCAGAGGTGGCAACGTCAACGGTGTCCGCTATGACAATGCCATCGGCAGAAATGGCAATGCCTACCGGCTGACCGGAAAGATATACCGACCTTTCGCCGGAGATAATAACATTAATACGTTTGAGGGGGACAGCACCGAAAAGCGATGCATAAGCACTGCGGTTTTCGGTAATATCATCACCTGCCGCATTAACCTGGGAGGCAGGAATACTGATGCAGGAATTTGCTCCGAATGAGACTGTCTTTCCGCTGGTTACATAGCTGCTGCTGACATATATTTCGTCAGGCAGCGAGCCGGCAGCACTTGACAGGATACAGGAGAATGCCGCAGTGAGCAGCAGCAGAAAGCACATGGTTTTCAGTTTTCTCCGTGTACGGGCAGTGCGCCCTCCCAGTGCTTTGCAATTCATTTTCAAAACCGATTCACTTCCTTTCTTGCCGCAAATATAATTTGCACAGCAGACAGCCCATTATCATGTCAAAATACCTGATGTTCTGAAAATAATTGCCTGCGGATATAGCTGTGCAAGGAGGGAAAATAGGATATTTACAATTTCTGCATATCGTGATAAAATGTACACATACCGCTGAGTAATTAGAGTGCTGCAGATCGAATAACGGTGCGGCAATTGGTAAATATTTGGAAAACATCGGGAGGTGCTTGTGTGAGCAAGCTTGAACAGATACAGGAAACATTGCTGAGAGGCAGAGAGAAGCCGCTGGTGCAGCTTGTGCAGGAGGCAATGGACGAAGGAACCGCCCCTGAGGCTATTTTAGATGAAGGTCTGGTTCCTGCCATGTCGAAGCTTGGCGAGCAGTATAACGAAGGCAAAGTATTTGTTACTGAACTTATGCGCAGCGCGAAGGCATTCAACAGCGTGCTTGCACTGATTGCCCCGAAACTGGCTGAGGGTGAGCATAAGGACGTAGGTACTGTAGTCATAGGCACAGTGTTTGGCGATAAGCATGACATAGGCAAAAACCTTGTCGGCATAATGCTCCGCGGTGCGGGCTTCAAGGTAATTGACCTCGGCTGCGAGGTCAGTGCAGAGGCGTTTGCCGATGCGGTGGAAGAGAATAATGCTGATGTTGTCGCGCTGTCCGCTCTGCTTACCACCACAATGAAGTATCAGACAGAGGTTATAGAAACCCTCGCCGGTCGCGGACTGCGTGACCGTGTAAAGGTTATGGTAGGCGGCGCACCCGTTACTGAGGAGTTTGCCCGCTCTATCGGTGCCGATGCATATGCAGAGAATGCCGCAGCCGCCGCAAAGCGTGCGCTGGAGCTTGTAGGTGCGTAAGCGAATAAATTGCATAAGCAAAAAAGCCCCTGTGTGCCATTAGCGGCATACAGGGGCTTTTGGGGATCTCAGTAATCATATATACATATATATAATAGTGTAGGCATTTTCAGGTTATCATATGGATAAAAAAGAAAAGCCACTTCCCAGGCATAGGAAAGTGGCTTTTGTGATGTTCACAGTTTACTTTCGGTATAGAACAGCTTATGTGCTGATGAGCTTATTGCAAAATCAGAACTGCTCGGCTTCCTCAGCGGTGACAAGGATAATCTGCTCTTCGGGGTACTTGCTCTCTGCGCCGCCGACACCATAGATAAAGAACTCGCCCTTGGGAGTCTTGTAGAGGGATTCCTCGTAGCCTGCGGGGTCGCCGAAGTAGCTGACGGTGTTGGTCTTGACGAGGGTAGCGGTCTCAGTGTTGTATACCTTTCTTCCAACCTTCAGTTTCATGGTGCATTCTCCTTTTCGTATGTTTGATGTTTGTATTTCTTTTTGCCTTACGAGGATATTATACTCATTTATTTAATGTATACAATATGTTTAACTCAAATTCTACATTTCAAACAAATTAAAAAGGGGAGAAGAAGTAAATCACAATAAGTTGCGTATGAAAATGCAGTGTTTTCGGGTCTTAAGAACAATACACACGCTGACTATATAGTCAATAAGCTGCTGTCGCAAAGATCTACTTGCTTGGTGTTTCCAGCATATGATGCTTTTCAAAATACGCTGTCAGCAAATCCTTGATATACTGCGGCCCTATGCACAGCTCTTTATCGAAGCCGTATTTTAGCTGCAACTTTTTGTCTTCTGATATGATATGGATATAGGGAAGCCGAATATACCAGTAGAATGTTTTTCCGTCAAAAACGATTTTTCTCTTTCCTTTTTTCAGAATCATACTATCACTTCCGGTTTTGGGTTTGTGTAAAGGCAGAGAAACAGGACGATTTGCATATACACAGCAAACCGCCCTGTAAATCATTCATTAGTCAATAGGCAGGGGAAGAAATCAATGCGCTTAGGTAAGGCGAGTGTAGAGCAGGAATGCTACAATCACCAGCACGAAAGCAAGAATGGTGAAGAACTGCTTGTGGAAATCGATGTAGTTTTTTATTGCGCCGAAGAAACCTTCCTTCTTTTTCTCGGTAACGGCAGAAGCACGAGCCTCCATTTCTTTCTGCGCAAGCACTCTGGTGGCGTTGGCGCGAACATAATCTTCCTCGGTGCGGTCGTTGCTGTCATAGTCATCAAAGTCGTCCGCTATGGCAACCGAAACATATTCGTCGTCCTCGTCAAACTCGGCGGGGATAATAACGGGGCAGAATTCCTCGTCCTCGTCAAATTCCTCATCAGCGGCTTCTGCGGCACCGTCGTCGCAAATAACGCCCTCGGCGGCAGCTTCCTCTGCAGGGGTTTCCTCTGCGGCAGCTTCTTCATCTGCGGCGGGAGAGTCGGATATAACCTCCTCAGCTACCTCAGCGGCGGGCTCTTCCGCACAGCAGCAGCAACAGGGGGCTGCGAGAGCTTCTTCAGCGGCGGGTTCCTCTGCGAAGCAAGCTTGCTCTGTTTCAGCAACGGGTGCGTCTTCTGCTTCTGCGGCAGTATCTACAGGAGCAGCATCAGCAGCTTCCGCTGCCTCGGTTTCAGTTTCGGCAGGCTGTTCTTCGTCAGCGGTTTCAGCGGCGAAGATGGCGGCCAGAGCAGCCATTTCAAGAGCAGCCTCGTCATCGGTGGTATCAGGCATTGACTGGGGAAGGGTGGTTGTCTGATCGATAAGGTTCATCGAGTTCTCGTTTTGCATTTATTGTCCTTCTTTCGTCGAAAGTTATTTAAGTTGTTGAAATTAATACAAGATATTGCTATAATTATGCTATAATTATGTGGGAAAGGCATAATTGTGTATACAAGGATATATTACAATTCTATAACAATCTTTCAATAAGGGGCATAATAAGGACATCTTTAACTCAACATAATAAATAACAATTATTTAGGAAAATGAAATATTATGATAACTTTATATAATAACGATAATTTGAATCTCAGGGATGACAAATCCGAAATGGTAAAGTATGATATTGCGGGATTTCCCGCATTTCTCAGAAAGACACATATGCCGCCAAACATGAATCTGACGTCGGGCAGTCATTGGCATGACGACGTAGAACTTATCTATGTGTATTCAGGCAGCCTGCGTTTCAACGTAAACGGTGATGTCATCACCATGCATGAGGGAGAGGGTATATTTATAAATTCCCGTCAGCTTCATTTCACCACCTCTGACGGAAGCAATGCGGGAGAGATGTACTGTGTGCTGCTTCACCCGCTGCTGCTTTGCTCGTCACAGTATGTAGAGAAGAAATACGTTGCGCCGGTAATCAACAACGAGGGTATTCCCTACATTGTTCTCAAGGATTCTGTACAGTGGCAGGCAGACATTCTCCACGACATTGGACGAATATACGAAAGCTCCGAGGAAGATGCGGGAGAACTGAAGTTGCTGGGAATGTTCTACGACCTATGGGAAAAGCTGTACACCAACATGGGAATGGGGGAGACTGTCTCGCCGGAGCGCAACCACAATCTGACTGCACTCAAGGACATGATAGCCTATATCCACCGCAGCTATAACGGAAAGATAACGCTCAGCGACATCAGCAAGGCAGGCAATGTGGGTATAACCACCTGTAGCGCGATATTCAAAAAATACATAAACCGCACGCCGATAGGCTTCCTGACAGACCACCGACTGCAAAAGGCAATTGAGCTGCTGGTTTCTACCGACATGACCATAACCGAGATATGCTACGAAACCGGTTTTGCCGGTGCAAGCTATTTTTCGGAGGTGTTCCGCAAGAATTTCGGACGCAGTCCCAGTGAGTACCGCCGCACCTCCAGAGAAAACTCCACTCTCAGCTCACTTCTCACTGAGCTTGAGGCGTAATAAAAAACAAAGCGCAGAATCGCACAATATGCGGTTCTGCGCTTTTGTGTTGGCGGGTGGCGGTAAATAAACTATGCGAGATATTCTGCCGACCATCGGTCGTTGGTTGCGTTGCCGTCTCCGTTAATAGGAATGGCATCGCCCAGAAAGGTGGGTTCAGGCTTGAGTATGCAGTACCAGAAATCCTTGTTGCGGGCGAGATATTCGCGGCTGTCCAGCCATATCTGACCATAGTATTCCCCGGGGTCACAGGCGACACCGTAAGCCTCCAGCCCCAGTGCGCGGGCTATGTACACAGCGCGGTACAGGTGGTAACGCTGAGTGACTATGACAACCTTCTTTGCGCCGAAAATATCCCTTGCACGATACATGGTTTCATAGGTGGAGAAGCCGGCGTGGTCCATAAAGACGTCGGTGGAGGATACACCCGCATCAACTGCCCACTTCTTCATGGAGTTGACCTCGTCATAGCTTGTCCGTCCATGGTCACCGCTCATAAGCAGTTTGGGTGCTGCACCTGCGTGATAAAGATCAATGCCGCAGTCGAGGCGGTCACGCAGCAGCAGCTTGGGACGTCCGTCATCATCAACACCGCAGCCCAGCACAATGATGCAGTCTGCGCCCTCAAAACGCCCATCAGCAGTGGCAGTATTGCGCTCGGTGATGTAGTCATCAGCAGAGCCTTTGATATAGGCGTTGACTATCGCGGAATATATACCGACCGCAATGCACAGCGCAAGGAATATACACATGGCGGTAAACAGCCTGTGCAGCAGCTTGCTTTCCTTTATGAATTTCAATGTCCAAGTACCTCCCGTAATGATTTTCACCATTATATAGGAAGAACTTGGACATTGATTAACGATTAAGCTAACAAAATGTAAATTAACGTGTCTATTCTGTGAATCGAAGATCACTCTGCTGTCTGCTCATCTTCTGCAAGAACGTCCAGACGTGCACAGGTGGTGCGCTGTGTGTTGCCGTAATGCACATAGGCACTGTAGGTGTCATCGGGAAGAGCCAGCTTGGAGATGATTGCGGAGAAGCCGTTATCCTCATAGGGGGAATCCTCGGCGATGGGGAATGCCTCGAAGAAGTATCTGCCGGTTTCGCCGCGCAGCTCGATGAACACAAGGTCTTCCTCCTGCACATCAGCCCAACTGCCAAGTGTGCCGTTGATGACCACCTTGTCCTCATGATTTTTGATGGTGCAGAGCTGTTTGGCGGCGATGGTCTCGCTGGAAAGCTGGGGCATCTCTCTTCTGGGGGCAGAGGCGACAGGTGCATTCTGCAGCAGCAGATAGAGGTTGCGCTCGACCAGTTCGATGATTGCCACGTTGTATTCGCCTTCAACAGAAGCATTCAGGTCGTAGGGCAGGGTGCGGGTGAAGCGTGTGCGGTAGAATGCATTGGCTACAGGGTGGATAAGTGCGTTGAAGAAGGAGTCGCGGTAGCAGATTGCAGAATAGTAGCGACCGCTGCACACAGTGGAGATTTCCGTTGCCATGTTGTCGGTCATGGGTTTCTCGGAGGAATATCTCTTGGCAATGCCAAGGTCGTACTGCACGTCAGAGGGGGCAGATGTGGGGAAAAGCATATAGGCAAGGTCGCCCGACCAGACGGTTTCCTCAACCTGCAGCTCGTCCTCGTAGCTGATGTAATCAAAGCCCGCGATTCTGGAATTGAGGTTAGCCTGAATCATGTCAAAGCCCCTGAGTGCGCCAAGGTTGTTCCAATGGCTGTCCTCCTTGTGATAAATATCGACAGTGCAGTTTTCCTTGTAGTCCAGCATTGCGGACTTCATGTCGATATAGGCATTGCAGCCGCGCAGCCTTTCGCTCAGGCGGTCGAGGTTGCTTTTTTCCTTGGAGGCAAGCACAGTGCCGGGCATAAATTCCGGATAAACCGAATTCTTGTTGGGTGCGGCGAAAAATACCATGGTAATGCCGTACTGACGGGTGTACTCGTTCATCAGCTCGATGGTGCGTGCCATGCGGAAGATGTCGCGGTCGTCCATGGCGGATTCGCCTGTGTAGTCGTCGGTGGTCTCTGTAAAGTACAGCCAGTCCTCTTTGCCCACAAGCACCTGATCGTTGGAGGAGTGGTGAAGCAGAGCGTCGTGCAGTTTTGCGTCCGCGGTGACAAACTGACTGCGAAGACCGAAGTTGGAGGAGAAGTAGTCGTCAAACTCGGAGGGGAATTCCAGATTAAGCTCATTCTTCGATTCGGTTGCCACAATCAGCGAGGGACGCTGAGGACCGCTGCCGCTGCTTCTCATGAAGAGGGTCAACAGACCGGGGACAGCGAAGAGAAAGAATATTATGACCACATACACAGAAAGCAGAATACGGCTGCGGGGGGAGGATTCAGGTGCGGCAGGTGTGCTTTCTGCGGCGGGGGTTGTGTTTTCGTAGTTGTCCATTACTGACCTCCGTCAATTAGAATCTGAAATAGATAAACGGATTATATGTGGTGTTGGAAATGGCAAGGATACAGATAACAGCCAGCGCCGCAGAAGCGACGTAACCAATACAATCAGCGGCGCGCTTGTTGGTAATGCGCTCGCGCAGATAACCAAGTACAGGAGTAGCGGCGATGCATGCGATTGCGATAATGACTATGTTGTAGATATTCAGCATACTTACAAGGCGGATATCGCCAATGTGTGTGCTGAACGGACCAATGAACATGGTTTTTAGCATGGTGAAAGCGGTGGAGAAGCTTTCTGCGCGGAAGAGAACAAAGGCAATGCACACGACAAACAGTGTGTATATGTACCGCAAAGGCTTGAATTTCCATTTCGCGGGCTGTATGACACCGTAGGTTTCCAGCATCAGGAACAGTCCGTGAATAAGCCCCCAGATGACGAAGGTCCACTGCGCGCCATGCCACAGTCCGGTGAGGAAAAAGACGATGACACGGTTGATGCCTGTGCGAAGCTGACCCTTGCGGTTGCCGCCGAGGGGAATGTAAACATACTCGCGGAACCATGTGGAAAGGGAGATATGCCATCTGCGCCAGAAGTCCTGTATGGACACAGCAGTAAAGGGATAGTTGAAGTTTTCGAGGAAATCAAAGCCGGCAATGCGACCAAGACCGATAGCCATATCGGAATAACCCGAGAAGTCGAAGTAAATCTGCAGGCAGTAGCATATAGCTGCCAGCCATGCCAGCGGCAGGGTGAGCTCTTCGGGCTTGCAGGCGTATACCGTGTCAACAATCAGACCGACACAGTTGGAGATTATCAGCTTTTTGGTAAGACCGACGATAAAGCGGCGCAGACCCTGAGCGAAACGCTCCACTGTGACCTCGCGGTTGTCTATCTGCAGCTCGATGTCAGCATAACGGACAATAGGTCCTGCGATAAGCTGCGGGAAGAAGGAAACGTAAAGCAGCAGCTTGAGGTAGTTGAACTGAACACGAACGTCGCCGCGGTAGGCATCAATAACGTAGCTCATCACCTGAAAGGTGAAGAAAGAGATGCCAATGGGCAGGGCGATGTCCGGTACGGGAATGGACAGCCCCAGAAGTGAGTTGACGCTCTGTGCGATGAAGCCTGCGTACTTGAAGAGGCACAGCAGACCGATGTTGAACGCAATGGTGATGCAAAGACATACCCGCTTGATGATGCTGTCCTCTGCCTTAGCCAGTCTGGATGCCGGCATTGCAAGCAGCCAGTTGACAAAGACTGAGCCAATCATCAGAAGTACATATACAGGCTCGCCCCATGCATAGAAAACCAGACTGAGTATGGTGAGCAGCAGGTTGGAAATCTTTGAGCCCTTGAAAATCAGGGTTATCAGCAGGAATATCGGCAGAACGATAAACAGGAAGGTTGAAGAGCTGAATACCATATACTAGCTTGCCTCCTTTCGTCTAGCCGAGGTTTCTGGCGCTGAAAACGCCAATGCCTACGACCTCTGCGGTACAGTCGTTGATTGTGAAGTAAAGATAGGGGACACCGGGCTTGCCTGTTTCGCCCGCCCAGTAGGTGACCATAGAATAGCCGGCCTCGTTGTTGACCGAGAGGGTCTTCTGTACGGTGTAGGCATCGCCGTAAGCGGCAACAACATCGTCCAGAGTGTCGCCAAGTCCGACTCCGGCGGCGGTGTGAATGTCCATGCCGCAGTCGCCCTCGGCATAAACCTGACAGATTATATCCGAACCCTTTACCATGGGAATGGTGTATATCTGAATTCTTCCGCCGCCTTCGTAGGAATAGGTGATGTTCTTGTCAAAGCCGTCATACGCGCAGCTTTTTGCTTTGGTTGCGTCGTAGGTTCTTCCAAGGTCACGCAGCACATAGTTGACGCGGGTGTTGATGAGCACCTCGGTGGAATCAATGTACATGAGAATGCGTTCGGCATCAAGCGGGATTTCCTCGCCGGAGGGGGCATAGATAGAGGTTTCGCAGGTGAGGCTGTCTTCTGTTTCGTCAGAATCCTCGTTGCCGATAACAGAAATAACGGGCGGCGCATCGTCGGTGTCAATTTCCCTGATGCGCACGTTGACGGTGGCAGAGTTGGTCAGTTTTCCGTCCAACGTGTGTATGGAAACAACGGCGGTGCCGGGAGAGAGGGCGGTTATGCTTCCGTCGTTTACGCTGACAATATCATTGTTGTTGCAGGACCAGTAAAGCTGAACATGGGAATACTCTTCCGGCTCAACAATGATTTTCGGGGCGATGGTTTCGTCCACCTCGATGGAGTATTCGTTCTTCTTGAAGGATATGCTGTCAAGGTCACTGCTGCCCAGCGCGTAGCCCGGCAGGGTGGGGAGAACATTCTGCTCGTCAATGGTCTGCGGGCGGTCAACAGTCATTCCCAGGGGAGAACCCTCTACAATCATAAGCTGTGTGCCGGCGGGGCATTTCTCGTAGACGAAGTATGCCGCCTCAACGGTGGTGCGCAGGCAGCCGCCGGTGACATTGTAACCGACTCCCGCGGCACTGGTGCGGTTGATGGTGCCGAACTTGGTGTTCATGAACAGCGGCGCATGAATAAACAAGCCGCCGTAATGGTTGTCTGTGTCGAAATACTTGGTGGAGTATGGCGAGAACGCGCCGCTGGGCCAGCGGTGCCAGTCCTCCTTGGTGCTTATCTCAAACAGTCCTGTGGGGGTAAGCTGCGAAACGCTGCCGATGGCAGTGGAGTATGTGGCGCACCGTGCGGTGTAATAGCCCAGATGGTCCTTTGCAAAGACCGACAGGGTGTGAGAGCCCTTTTCGGCATAAAGGAAGTACATGGATTCTCCGACAGGGAAGCCATAGATGTTGTCCTTTGTGGGATTGAGAAGGTCAACAGCATCACTGTAGGAAACTTCGGAAACTGTCTTTTGAAGTTGAACATTTACCGAGCTGTGTTCCAGCACCTGTGTGTCCTCGTCAGGGGTTTGTTCTACAACAGGAAAAAGCCTTGCTGCAAGCACCGCGCCATAGGCGGTTGCAGCGAGGATCAGGAAGCATATTATCCACGAGCAAATTTTCGCACTGCGATTCAAGAGCAGTCCCTCCCGCAAATCATGTATGGGTTTACTGTAGCTTTAGTTTTTCTCTCGTCTGCATCAGGGCAAAGCCCAGCAGATTTTGTCCGCGCCATTTTGACATATCAAAGCGGCGCTCGTCGTGCATCGAAAGACCAATGCCCCATATGGTGTCCTGTACAGCAGCCTCTGCAAGAATAGCATCGCCCGTTTCCAGAAGCTGTCGGCGCAGATCCTCATTCTGCGTGAACTTGGCGCAAAGTCCGTCGTATACGACAACCTGCCGCATACCGTTCCAGATAATATCATCGTAGCCTGCGACAGCCCGACCCAACGCCTTGATTTTGCCGAAATCATCGGTCTGCATTATGGCCGCGGCAATCTTACTGTCACCAAACAGCAGTGCCTTGCTGTGCATCATGTATTGCTCCATGGAGGAGTATGTAACGCCGTTTATCCGGAAAGTGGAATGATACCAGTTGCTCAGAAAAGCAAAGGGCTCATCGGGATTGTGAAAAAACAGAATTTTGTACATTGTTCGTTATACCAATTATATCAAGTGTGTATTTATACCAGTTATTATACAAGCAAACCCGACTTATTTCAAGCTATTAGTACCATATCTGAAGAAAATCTGTTTTGCCATTTTTAGAGGAAGAAAAACAGACCACAGATATACCCTGTGCAGGGATAGCTGCGGTCTGCTGTTGCTTCAGCTATGAATCAAGGATTTACTCCGGCAGAGTGCCATCGCCGCCCATCATTCTGGTCATCTCCTCGATGCGCTCGATGGGGAAGGGGGGATTGGTCAGCGGGCGCATGGCAATGCTCATCAGCTTCATGGGGTTGTCGTCTGCGGCAATGCGGTTGGAGGAAAGGTCACCGCAGCGGCGGCAGCGGTGAATCAATGCCCACTCGCCGTTGTTGCGCACCCACGCCGCGATAGGCTCCATTACGCCGCCGCAGTCGGATTCGCGGTCACCCGGCTCGATGTCCACATGCAGGCTGCAAAGGCAGTTTGGGCAGTGGTTGCGGTGGTCGCTGGACGCGCCCTCAGGTACGACCAGACGTCCGCATACCTTGCAGGTAAAGCTTTCGGTGCAGGGGTCATTCCTGTAGTCGGGCTGGTTTCCGTTTCGTCTGTTGATTCTGTTCAATGTATTATCCTCCTTGGGAAAGAGCATGTTTGTCGTTGATGTAAGCTGATGTTTCAGATTCAGTTTGTCACATATCAATAATATCTGAATGTTTGCGCAAAGTCAACACAATAAGCCGCAATTGGTGTGGCTATTCCCGCTCAAGACCGAAAGTCTCACACACCAGAGTAAGGGTCTCCTCCACAGTGCGTCTGTCGTCCCGATACAGGCATCGGAAACCGCTGTTTTCAAGCTCTTTGTAGTTGGCGTCGCTGTTGATAACACGCAGACATTCCCTGAAGTTTGCCATGACCTTCTCGGGCTCAGGACAGCCCATTATCACCTGATAGAGAAACTGCTTTTCTGCGTCCTCCCTCTCAAAGAAGCGGTTGACGGAGGTGTCCTGCGGCGAAAGCATAATAAGAACATGGTTGGGGTCGGCAATCTCATGCAGTATGTCAAGGGGAATGTTGGTGTCAACGAATATCTTCCGCCCCTGCGCCGCATAGTTGAGCAGCAGAGCGATTTCCAGCCCCGCAGCCTCCTTACCGCAGTTGATTATCCATTGGTTATATTCCTCGGGGGTACGGCTGACAAACGCCTGCCAGTCGGTGTTTTCGTTTATGTAGCAGAGTGCGGGCTGATGCTGCGGGTCGATTGCGTCTTCCAGACAGGAGTGGTAATTCTCCCCGCAGAAAACGCCGTCATAACGCTCCGCAAGCAGCCTGACCATGGTGGATTTGCCCGCATAGGCTGTGCCTGTGATGAAATAAACATCACGCAGCAGGTACCGCAGTATGTTGCTTTCTATTCCGATTTGCATATCTGTGCTTTCCTTTCAGAAAATCAGTTATCCTCGCCCACGTTGAATGAGGTCCATTCAACCCTGTTGAGCCCCATTACATCGGTGCAGAAGGTAAGTCCGTTTTTTTCGTAGAAGGGAACAGCATTCTCGTTGACGCAAAGGTACATGATAATGTCCTTTTCGCCGCCTGCCTTTTCGTGCGCCATGTGCAGCAGCGTCGTGCCGATGCCTCTGCGCTCATAGCTGCGGTCAACGCCAAGGTCGGTTATGCATAGCCAGTAGGCGAAGTCAGTGATGCCGAAGCATACGCCGACAATGAGGTTGCCGTCCCTTGCGGTCAGGCTGATTGGTACATTCTTCACCAGCTTACCGATGCGCTCCTCAAACCGCTCCTTCGGGTACTGCGAGCCTAGGTTTGTGCGGCACAGGAACTCGATGTACTGCTCCTTTGTCAGCCGCTCTTCCTGATATGTAATTGACATATGTACGGTTATCCTTTCTGTATCTTTCTGCTGCTATAGCTTGTACTGCATGAAGTTATCGTTCTTCACAAAGCCAAAGTCCCTGTACAACAGCACGCCCATGTCCGATGCTGTGATGTGCACCGCACCGCAGCCGTATGCACGCGCCTCGTCTACCACCCTTGAGAGCAGTTCTTTCGCAATGCCCTGCCGCCGATAGGCTTTGTCGGTAAACATACTGGAAAGCAGACCGATTCTTCCGTTGGGGCAGCCGAAATAGGGCGGCTTCTCCACAAAGGACATACCGCTCGTGCCAACGATTGTGTCGCCGTCAAAGGCAAGCCACGAAACAAAGCTGCCGTCTGCCATGTGTCTGCTGTAGTAGTCCAGCAGTGACGGGCGCAGGTCAATGTCCTCCTGTGCGCCCTCTTCCCGCAGTTGTCCGATGCGTATGTCAATAAAGGTGTCCAGTTCCTTTTCCGTTAGCTTTCTGTATTCAATATTCATTGTGTTGTACCTTCCGCAATACGTTTATACTGATTATACCATTTTGCCGCAGAATTGCAATAAACGGTAAGTATACCCAAAGCCGGAAAAATCCCCCTTGACAAATAAGACCACATAGTGTAGTCTGTATATAGACCACAGCGTGTAGTCTAAAGGAGGCGAAAGAATGGCAGAGATTCAGATGGGCGTTATAGAAACGCAGTTTGCCGAGATGATATGGGAGCTGGAGCCGGTGTCCTCTTCCGAACTGGTTAAGCTGACGGCAGACCGATTCACATGGAAAAGAACCACCTGCCACAATGTTCTGCGCCGTCTGTGCGACAAGGGCATCTTCCGCAACGATAACGGAACGGTCTCATCGCTTATATCAAGGCAGGAGTTTTTCTCCATGCAGAGCAGGCGGTATGTTGAAGAGACCTTCGACGGCTCACTGCCTGCGTTTATTGCGGCGTTCACAAAGGGTGGCACGCTTACAGCAGAGGAAGCGGCTGCCATACGCAGAATGATTGACGAGGCAGAGGAGGTGCAGTAAATGGACATCATGACAGTATTTCTGAAGATATTCAACATGAGCATAGCGGCAAGCTGGTTAATCGCAGCAGTTGTTATTCTCCGACTGCTGCTGAAAAAAGCCCCGAGGTGGACAATATGTCTGCTGTGGGTGCTGGTGGCGGTGAGGCTTGTGTGTCCCTTTTCCATCGAGAGCAGACTCAGCCTTGTGCCAAGCGCGGAGGTGCTGAAGCCCGAGGTGGTGCAGTATGAGCAGCACCCATATATCGACAGCGGTATTCCGATAATCAACGACGTTGTCAATCCCTCTCTGGGCGAAAGCTTTGAAGCAAACCCCGCCTACTCGGTAAACCCGCTTCATGTGACGGTTGCCATTATAGGCATTGTATGGCTTATTGGCATTGCGGTAATGCTGCTGTGGGCTGTGTTCAGCTATATACGGCTGCGTTTGAAAACAAGAGAAGCAGTGCCTCTGCGGGGGAAGGTGTATCGGTGTGACGCGGTGCGCAGTCCCTTTATCCTCGGCATTATCCGTCCGCGCATATATATTCCCTCCGGTATCTCCGACGAAACAGCAGAGTATGTAATTGCCCATGAGCAGGCGCATCTTGCGCGACTTGACCATCTGTGGAAGCCTCTGGGATTCCTTATCCTTTCGGTCTATTGGTTCAATCCCCTGTGCTGGGCGGCGTACATTCTCCTGTGCAGGGATATAGAGCTTGCCTGTGACGAAAAGGTTATAGGCAGCATGGATTTTCAGCAAAAGAAGCAATACTCTGCCGCGCTGCTTTCCTGCAGCACAAGGCAGCAGCTTGTCACAGTGTGCCCCCTTGCTTTTGGAGAGGTGGGAGTAAAGGAAAGGATAAAGAGCGTGTTAAATTACAGAAAACCTGCATTCTGGGTAATCGTTGCGGCAGTGGTCACCTGTGCTGTGGCGGCAGTGTGCTTCCTCACAAGCCCTGCGCGTAATGACCAATCTCCGCTGTACTACAAGAACATCGCGGCAATCGCAGAGCAGAAATCTTCTCTCCGAATCACAGGCGAAATCGACGGCATAATTGACGGCAAAGCCTTCTCTGCATTTATTGAAAAAGCAAACTGGCGGGAGAAGAAATATCCATCGCCTTTGGAGCTTGCCGCAGACCTGACAGTGCAGGTTGACGAAAATACAAGAATCAGATTTTACGAAACCGAGCCCAGGCTGGCAATGATACTGAGCGACAGCGGGTACAGATATTACAGAATGAAGAATACCGATTACAACGATGTGAAAAGCCTTGTGCGCACATATGAGGAACAGACTGCTGATGCCCCTGACTGGGGTGTCACCCTCAGAACAAAGGACGTAACACCCACAGGGCTGACGCTGCTGATTGGGCAGAGCGGAGGAAGCCCCACAGGCGAACTCAGCACAGGCAGCTGGTATCGCATAGATGTGTACGACGGTATCGACTGGCGCGAGGCCGAGCGGCTGCCTATGGAGCATGATGTTGTATGGACGGCTGAAGGGTGGATGATACAGCCTGGACAGCAAAGCGAATGGAAAACCGACTGGTCGTGGCTGTACGGCGAGCTTCCCGAGGGCGTTTACCGCATATGCAAGAAAGTGATGGACTGGCGCGCACCGGGAGATTTTGATGAGGCTGTTTTCTGCACCGAGTTTGTCATAGGCACTCCCGATATTCCTGAATATATCAAGGCTAGCGACACTGCCGCAATTCCACAGGAGTGGAATTTTTCGCTCCGAATAACCGATACCGCACCCAACGGAGTGGAGCTGGCATACGACCGTCAGGCGGGCAGCTACAGCGGCAGCCTGCAGGCGGGTGACTGGTTTCGCGTTGACCGATACGACGGTGTTGGCTGGCGTGAATGCGAGCGGCTACCTCAGTCGGGAGAGCCTGAGTGGAAGGGAACAGTGGCTGAAATCAAGCCCAACTATACAGAATATATCGCTGTAGACTGGTCGGCACTGTACGGCGATCTTCCCGAGGGTGTCTACCGCATTTGCAGACGTATTACAGGACAGACAAGCCCCAAATCCACAGACAACATAACGGCAGAAACCTGTGCAGGTTTTGTCATAGGCAGCCCTGCGCTGATACCTCCGCTGGAAATCATCTTCAGCATGGAAAAGGTGGAGCTGGTACTGCAGGGCAAAGAGCGTGAAGAGCTGTATGCCGCATGGGGAGAGCCGGCAAGTCAGAATGAAGAGGGCGACATATGGAACACCGGCGTACACTATGGCTATAGCTGCATCGTCAGTGTACAATATGAAGAAAACGTGGTCGCTTCGGTGTACCGTATGCACGACATGGGAACTTCCCCGGAGCATCTCATTCGCCGCTACAGCTACACAGGCGAGGAGTTTGGTGAAAGTGCCTCTGTTTATCTCTTTGACACAGGCAAATTTACCTTTGTGTTTTCTCCCTTGAGCAGCTATATCGGCTACGGCAGCTATGATTATGGCAGCCATGAAATTACCGGTGACTGCCTGACCCTTTACGCAGCAAACGGAGAAGAGAAATGGGTGTTCACCATTGTGGGCGATACCCTCGTCTATGACGGCAAGGCTTCCACAGGAGGCAATGGCTTTGCCGGATTTGAGGACGGAGATGTGTTTGAATAATCAGTAGTTGCGCAAAAAGCAGCCGCCTGTCAACTATACGACAGGCGGCTGCTTCCGTTTCCATATTTCTAAAGCTCAATGCGCTCAGGGAAAGCCTCACGGCGCATGATGCCCCACATTTTGTCTATGTAGGAAAGGGTGTAGAAATTCTCGTAATAGTGATAGTAAAACGCACCCCGCAGGGTCATGGTGTATACGCCCTTTTCCTCGGTCACAAAGCCAAGTGCCTTTGCCAGCCACAGCTCAAAGCCGTACATCTTTTTCAGCGGCAAGCCGAAGAATCGCTCAAAGTCCCGCGAATCCACCCGCGTGCTGTAGGCTGTCCAGAACAGGTAGTAAACCATGCGCTGGCGCGGAGTGAAGCGAATGGTCAGTGAGGTGGGCAGGCTGCCGCTTTCAATGCGTTTGCAGTATTCCTCCACTGAGAAGGTGTTTATCTTGAATTGCTCTTTCAGCAGTGTGGTAGCCGAGCAGCCAAAGCCGAGAAAGTTGTCCCGTGTCATGGAAGAATACCTCGCCTGTTTCTCCCTGGCGAAGGTCCAGATGGAATTG
>SVPT01000011.1 GCA_015065695.1 Oscillospiraceae bacterium
ACCGTCCACATCGCCGCTGTATACCACCTCGCCGCCGTGGATACCTGCGCCGGGACCAATGTCCACGACATAGTCAGCAGAGCGTATGGTGTCCTCGTCATGCTCGACGACGATGAGGGTATTGCCCATGTCCCGCAGGTCACGGAGGGTTTGCAGCAGCTTGTCGTTGTCGCGCTGATGCAGACCGATGCTGGGCTCATCGAGGATATACAGCACGCCCATGAGCTGTGAGCCTATCTGCGTCGCAAGGCGTATGCGCTGGCTTTCGCCGCCGGAGAGGGTTGCTGACTGGCGGGAGAGGGAAAGGTAATCCAGACCCACGCTCTCCAGAAAGCCCAGACGGGCGCGTATCTCTTTCAGTATGCGGTCGGCGATAAAATGCTCACGCTCGGTGAGCTGCTCGCTGAGGGAGTCGATAAACTCCAGCATGGCGGTGACCGAAAGGTCGCTCAGCTCGCTGATGTTCCTTCCACCGACGGTGACACCAAGCACTTCCCTCTTGAGCCTTTTTCCGCCGCACTCCTCGCAGTGGACGGCACTCATCATGCTCTCTATATCGGCTTTCATCCACGAGCTTTGCGTTTCACGGTATCTGCGCTCCAGATTGCTGATAAGACCCTCGAACTCGGTCTCAAAGGCGCGTGTGCCGTAACCATCGGTACGCATGACCTTGATTTTCTCGCCGTTGGTGCCGTAAAGCAGTGCGTGGACGCCCTCTTCGGATATTTCCCGTATGGGGGTATCGGTGGTGAAGCCGTAGCGTTCTCCCAGTCCGGCATAACACATCATGGCGATGGAGTTGTCATCAACGGTGCGCCAGCCCGAAGCCTTGATTGCGCCCTGATTGATGGAGAGGGTGCGGTCGGGTATGACAAGGTCGGGGTCAACGTGCATGAACACGCCAAGACCGGAACACTTGTGGCAGGCACCGAAGGGGCTGTTGAAGGAGAACATACGCGGTGTAAGCTCCTCCACGCTGATTCCATGCTCGGGGCAGGCGTAATTCTGAGAGAAGGTAAGCTCCTCGCCGCCTACGATGCTCACCAGAGTAATGCCGCCAGACTGCGCGGAGGCGGTTTCCAGTGAATCTGCCAGTCTGCCGCGGACATCGGGCTTGATGACGATGCGGTCAACTATAATTTCCACTGTGTGCTTCTTGTTCTTGTCGAGGGTTATCTCCTCGGAGAGGTCGTAGATGTTTCCGTCCACTCGGACACGGACAAAGCCTGCCTTGCGGGCTGCCTCAAACTCCTTCTGCTGAGTGCCCTTGCGACCGCGCACGACCGGTGCCATGACCATTATCTTTGTGCCCTCCGGAAGCTGCAGGACACTATCCACTATCTGGTCAATGGACTGCTGTTCAATCACCCTGCCGCAGACGGGGCAGTGGGGTATGCCGATGCGGGCGTACAGCAGACGCAGATAGTCGTATATCTCCGTTACTGTGCCGACCGTGGAGCGCGGATTCTTGGACGTGGTTTTCTGGTCGATGGATATGGCGGGGGAAAGACCCTCGATGTAATCCATATCCGGCTTGTCCATCTGGCCGAGGAATTGCCTTGCGTATGCCGACAGCGATTCCACATAGCGTCTTTGACCCTCGGCATAGATGGTGTCGAAGGCGAGGGAGCTTTTGCCTGAGCCGGAAAGACCTGTGAAAACCACCAGCTTATCGCGGGGAATGGTGAGGTCGATGCTTCTGAGGTTGTTTTCTCTCGCACCCTTGATAACTATCTTTGATATATCTGCCACAATGTGCCTCCTGAAAGATTAATATACTGAGTAATTCTACACAAATCGCACTTGAAGTGAAGTGGCTTATGCTATATACTTATATTTATTGAAGCATTATGCTGAATTATTGTACATAGGAGAAGTTTATGCTGCGAGTTTTGAAGTCCCCGCGGGGTAAAAATGAACTTTTGAATAATCTGAAGGGCAACTGGTTTATTCCGGTCAGCGGTATGCTGTTTGTCTGCAGCTCTCTGCGTAGAATTACGCTATCATCACTTGTCTGTGTCCCAGTTTCCTTTCTGACACTGCTTGTGATTGCTCTTCTGACAGAGTCGGTAATTCCCCATGTTAAAAATGACCGCACGGGGCACAAGCTCTTCTGGCTGCTTACCACCATCGGCATTGGGCTGAGCAACTATGACTGCTGCAGCAGGAAGTGGGTGGCATCGCCCAAGCTGGCGGGGCTGCTGGGGCGTCTCCCCTTTGGCGACAGCGCATGGGCCGCGCCTGCGCTGTACATATGCCTTCTGGTACTGGGTCTGCCCTTTGTATATGTCTGCCTGACCATATTCGGGCAGAAGCTTCGCGCTGTGACGGCAAAGCACCGCATCTTCTCCGACATAAGCAAGACCGAGCGCATTGTTTACGCACTGCTGCTTGCGGTGATATTCTCTTTGACTACGGCGGTTTTCCTTGACACCAACGCCTTTTCCGTACCTGACCCCAACTACAACGTCATCTACACCAGCGATTCGCCTTTCCTTGTGAAGAACAACGTGTACACCCATCTCTTCCATCTGGAAAATGACCTGCGGCAGCCTCTCTTCGCAATATTCGCCGCCCCCTTTACCGGTGCGGCATATCTCCTCGGACGGCTGCTGCCTGCCTTTGGCACACCCGCAGGTCTGCTGCCCGCGCTGTTTACCAATTTTGCGCAGATAGTCATGCTTATTGCCGCCTGCTTTATGATGTCCAGGCTGCTGCGGCTTTCGGCAGCGGGAAGAATGGGCTTCTGCCTGCTGTTTGTTTCTACCTACACCTTTATCCTTGCGCCGCTGATGATGGAGCAGTACGTTGTTGCTTTCTTCTGGCTGATGCTTGCTGCCCTCTGCACTGTGGAGGGAAAGGCTGCGGACGCTGACGAGGTGGACGACATGGTACTTATCGGCGCGGCCGGCACACTGCTCACCAGTGTACTTTGCACACCGCTGGCAAGCCGCCGCTCGCCCCTGCGTGAGTTCCGGCAGTGGTTTGGCTCGATGCTGCGCACCGCCGGCGGGTTTGTACTGTGCGTGCTTGCCTTTGGCCGCGTTGATGTCCTCTTTGGACTGACCGCTGCCTTTGGCGGCTTCAGCCGCTATGACGGCGAGGCACTGACCCTCTCCGGCAAGCTGATGCAGTATTCCGTATTCCTGAAAAATGTATTTGTCCGTCCTGAGGCTGCGGTTTCTATGGGTGAATTCCCCTCCTGGCAGCTTCTGCCTGCGGAGACTTTCAGCATCTTCGGTATTATTGTTTTCCTGCTTGCCGCACTCAGCGTTGTGCTCAATCGCGACAAGCCCGCTGTGGTGCTTTCCGGCTGCTGGGCGGCTTTCTCCCTTGTGGTGCTGGTTGTGCTGGGCTGGGGCACTGCGGAAAACGGACTGATACTCTATTCCCTCTACTTCGGCTGGGCATTCTTCGTGCTGCTTTTTGCGCTGATGCAGAAGCTGTGCGAGGCACTTGACAAACCGGGTCTGCTGCCTGTGCTGTGCGCGGTAGGCATCGTCACGCTGTGGGTTTTCAATGTGCCTGCCATACGCGAGCTTATCGACTTTGCGAAAACATACTATCCCATCTGAGAGCGAGGTGCGAATTAAGCTATGAAGAACTATCTCAAGCTGCTGCGGGTACACCACTATATAAAAAACCTGCTTATCTTTGCCGCGCTGGTTTTCAGCGGACAATTCTTCTCCCTGCCAAACCTGAAAACCGCTGGCATAGGCTTTGTATCCTTCTGCCTGATTTCCTCCGCTGTATACATTATAAACGACATACGCGACCGGGAAAAGGACCGCAAGCACCCCAAGAAGTGTCTGCGCCCCATCGCCTCCGGTGCTGTGCCTGTATGGTCGGCGACGGTGATAGCGGGTGTACTGGCAGCGGCAGCTATCGGCATAAACATATGGCAGTTCAATCTGCCTGCCATTCTGCTCATCTCGCTGTACTTTGTGCTGAACATCGGCTACAGCATGGGACTGAGAATATCCCGCTCATTGACGTGACCATTCTGGTATCCGGCTTTCTTATCCGCGTGGTTTACGGCGCGGTCATCACCGGCATTACCATCTCCGACTGGCTGTATCTGACAGTCATTGCTGTATCCTTTTTCTTCTCGCTGGGCAAGCGCAGAGGCGAGCTGCAGAAGGTGGGCGGCAGCGAATCCCGCAAGGTGCTTGACGCCTACAACGTAAACTTCCTTGACAAGAATATGTACATCTGCCTTGCCCTTGCCAATGTATTCTATGCCCTGTGGAGCATGGACCCTGACGTTACTGCAGCGTACAACGGCAAGCGGCTGGTGCTGACTGTGCCCATTGTGCTGCTCATCACCATGAAATACAGCCTTAACATCGAGGGCGACTCCGACGGAGACCCTGTGGAGGTACTGCTCAAGGACAAGCTGCTTCTTCTGCTGTGCGTTGTTTACGCCGCGGTTATGATGTACATACTTTACTCTTGATAAACAACAGGATTTACCCAGCCGGCGGCTTTTGCTGCCGGCTATTCCTTTATGCCGTAAAGGGCACGCATCTCCTTTATTCTGTCGCGGAAATACGCAGCCTGCTCGAAATCCAGCAGCTTGGCGGCATCGCGCATCTGGCGGGTCATCTCTTTTATGCTCTCGGCAGCCTGCTGCTTGGTCAGCACCTTGCCCTTGCCCGCCTTTGCCTTTTCTCCCGGTGCGGAAATCTCGATAATGTCCGAAACCTTCTTGACGATGGTTTTGGGTACTATGCCGTTGGCTTCGTTATACGCCATCTGCAGGCTGCGGCGGCGGGCGGTTTCGCTGATGGCACGCTCCATGGAGGGAGTAACCTCGTCGGCGTACATGATAACACGACCCCCGGAGTTTCTTGCGGCACGTCCCACCGTCTGTATCAGCGCGGTTTCGCTGCGGAGGAAGCCCTCCTTGTCGGCATCAAGTATTGCAACCAATGCGACCTCGGGTATATCAAGACCCTCGCGGAGAAGGTTTATACCCACAAGCACGTCGAAGGTGCCTATGCGCAGGTCGCGGATTATCTCCATACGCTCTACGGTATCAACTCCGTGGTGCATATAGCGCACCTTTACCCCCAAGCTTTCCATATAAGCGGTAAGGTCCTCTGCCATCTTCTTGGTCAGCGTGGTGACAAGGGTGCGGAAGCCCTTGTCGGCAGTCATGTTTATCTCGGAAACAAGGTCATCTATCTGCCCATCGGTGGGGCGCACGCTTATCTCGGGGTCGAGCAGACCTGTGGGGCGGATGACCTGCTCCACAATCTGTGTGGACTTCTCTTTCTCAAAAGCGGCAGGGGTGGCACTGACAAAGATGACCTGATTTATCTTGTCGTAAAATTCATCAAACTGCAGCGGGCGGTTGTCGTAGGCAGAGGGCAGGCGGAAACCGTAGTCGATAAGATTCTTTTTCCTCGCCCTGTCGCCCGCGTGCATTGCGCGCACCTGCGGCAGCGTTACATGAGATTCGTCGATGAACAGCAGGAAATCCTCGGGGAAGTAATCCAGCAGGGTAAAGGGTATCGCCCCTGCGGGTCTGCCCGCCAGAATACGCGAGTAGTTTTCTATGCCCGGGCAAAAGCCCATCTCTGACAGCATCTCTATATCACTGAGTGTTTTCTGCTTGATACGCTGGGCAGAAATAAGGTCCCCCTGCTCCTCAAACCACGCTGCTCTTTCCGTCATCTCCTGCTCTATTTCTGCGATGGCTTCGCGCATCTTGTCCTGCGGTACAATGTAATGGGATGCGGGATAGATGGCTATATGGGAAAGCTGACTTCTGACCTCGCCTGTCAGCGCATGAATCTCGGTGATGCGGTCAATCTCATCACCGAAGAACTCCACACGAATGGAAATATCGCCTGAATATGCCGGGAATATATCCAGAACATCGCCGCGCACACGGAACTTATTGCGGGCAAAGCCGATGTCGTTGCGCTCATACTGCATCTCCGTCAGCTTGGCGATTACCTCCTGACGGCTCTTCTCCATTCCCGGGCGGAGGGAGAGTATCATGTTGCGGTAGTCGATGGGGTTGCCGAGGGTGTATATGCAGGAAACACTGGCGACAATGATGACATCGCGCCGCTCCGAAAGGGCGGAGGTTGCCGAATGGCGCAGCTTGTCTATCTCGTCGTTGATGGAGGAATCCTTTTCGATGTAGGTATCGGTTGAGGGGACGTAAGATTCCGGCTGATAGTAGTCATAATAGGATACGAAAAACTCCACCGCGTTTTCGGGAAAGAACTCACGAAATTCGTTGCAGAGCTGGGCGGCAAGCACCTTGTTGTGGGCAAGCACCAGTGTGGGGCGGTTGACCTGCTCGATGATGTTTGCCATGGTGAAGGTCTTGCCGCTGCCGGTTACGCCCATAAGCGCCTGCTCGGTGTCTCCGCGTCTCAGACCCTCCACCAGCCTTGCAATGGCCTCCGGCTGGTCGCCTGTAGGACGGTATGCGGAATGCAGTTTGAAGTCCATATGCCCCTCCTTGAATTTCGTATCGCTATCTTTTGTGCATACCAATTATAATATACGTTTGTGGGTATTTCAACCCTAAATCGCACATATGTTCGTCTTTGGTTAATTTTTGTTGTCTGTTGTTTATTTTACTGTAACAATTGCATTTTGTTATTTCACCACTGGAACTTAATGTGACACAAGTGTAATTGGATATTATCGACTTGTTCATATTAATATGGTACAATTTGACTATAGTCAAAGGAGGAAATACATAATGAACAACAGCGAGATTAACTACACTGCGCCGCTGGCTGAGCTTGACCCTGCGGAGGACAGCAGCAAAGGAAAGAAGAGATTAATCAAGGCAATAGCCATCACAGTGGGTGTGCTTGCACTGCTGACGCTGCCCGCCTGCTTCCTGCTGCTGTATTGCTCCGCAGCCACAGCGGTACCCACGGTGGTTGACGACCCTGCCAACTACATCTACGTTATCGGCCCGCAGGCAGTCAATGAATACGCTGACAAGTGGGGCTTCTCCGAGGAAATCTTCCCTGAAACTGTTGACGAAGAGCAGGTGCAGGATTTTGTGTCGGTATACTATAACCCATGGGACGCGCAGTACCTTGCCAAGCTGGTGGTCAGGTATCCCAAAGAACAGTATGATGCGGAAATGGCTCGGCTGAGTGCCATCGGCATTGACGACTACGAGGGCATCTACGGCGCGCAGGGCTTCGGCAATGGCTACAAGCTTGCTGCCATGGACTCTGACGAGTATCAGGGCATGGTGTATGCCCTCTCCGACGGCAAGGATACTATTATATATATTGAGATGATCTTCTGCAACTACTTTATGGATCTGGATTACACTGAATACATTGAGAAAGAATACCTTCCGCTTGGCTTTGATGCCACGCCAGACAATCCTTACGAAGAAAAAATGATGAGCAGTGCGCAGTAACGCTCTCTGAACATCAGCATACAGAAGCGGCACCCCATTGACCGACAATGGGGTGCCGCTTGTTTTCTATTTATATAGGTATGGCTTACTCGCCGCGCTCGTCACCCATGAAGAAGAGCGCGACTGTGCCGGAGCCTGTGTGGCTGCCGATGACTGTGCCGATGTTGAAAATCTGCGGCTCGCCGTTCAGCTTGGGGAAGGCTTTCTTTACAAGGCGGGCGACCTCCTTTGCGTCGTCGATGCAGGCGGAGTGGCAGATATAGCAGCGACCGTTGTAGCCCGCACCGTTCTGGGCGTGCTGCTTCATGCGCTCTACGATTTCGACGATAACGCGTGCCTTGGGACGAATCTTCTCGCGGGGAATCAGCTTGCCCTCGTTGTTCATATTGAGCAGGGGGCAGATACCAAGCACTGTGCCTATCATGGCGGCTGTGCCGGAAACTCTGCCGCCGCGGCGGTAGTGCTTGAGGTTGGTGGAGAAGAACCAATGGTGCAGGTTGAGGCGGTTATCCCTGACCCACTGCTCCAGCTCTTCCATCGAGGCTCCGTTGTCCCTCATTTCGGCTGCGTACTTGAGCAGCAGACCGTAACCGGAGGAGGCACCAAGTGAATCCACAACGATGATTTTGCGTCCCGGGTTGCGCTCCATTACCTCTGCCGCGGCGATGCAGGCAGAGTTGTATGAACCGGAAAGTCCGGAGGAAAACGCAATATGCACGATGTCGCCCTGCTCCAGCCACTGCTCAAAGAGCGCGGTATACTGACCTACGCTGCACTGTGTGGTGGTGGGCATTGCGCCCTCATCTATTCGGCGGAAGAACTCGTCAGCGGGGAGTGTTGTGCCGAAATCATCAACATACACCTTATCGTCCATCACAAAACTGAGAGGGCTGTAGAGAATGTTGAGCTGCCTGAGCATATCAAGGGTCAGGTCGCAGGTGGAATCACAGGTAATGATATAGGACATGGGTACCTCCGGAAAATCTTAATTGACAAATGTTGATTTATTTGCTATTGTTGATTATTATACAGTACATCATTAATGCAGACAATATGCCGTTTGAGAATATTTGTCTATAATGCGACACAATCGATGTATTTGTCTATTATAATAGCGCATTATGTTAACTAATTCACTATTTTTTGTTAACGCCGTTAACGACAGGTAAAAGGAGGAACGAAAATGAGCGACACCATGGACAGAAGAGTACGCCGCACGAGGGAGCGTCTGACCGGCGCACTGACTGAGCTGATGAAGGAGAAGAACATCAACGACATCTCTGTGCGGGAGTTGGCTGAGCTTGCCGACATCAACAGGGGCACATTCTATCTGCATTACCGCGACCCCTTTGATATGCTCTGCCGCCTGGAGGACGAGCTTCTGGAGCAGTTTGCCTCACTGGTGGAACGCTACCGCTTCAAGGGCAGCCTTGACTTTGACTGCTCCAACGAGTTCTTTGTTAAAATATTCGAGCTGGTGGCAGATAATGCACAGCTTATATCCATACTATTCTGCCCCACAGGCAGCAGCACCTTCTGGAGCAGGCTGGGCGAGATGCTGCGCGACGGCTTTGCAAAGGACGCAGAGGCTTACTTCGGCGAGCAGTCGCCTGTGCGGTACGGCTACTACTGCGACTTTGCACTGATCGGTATTATCAATATAGTACGCCGCTGGCTGGAGAACGGTATGCGTGAGCCTATTGACGAGATGGGCACCCTCTCCCGCGATCTTATTCTGCTCAGCGCGATGATACTGCAGCAATGAAAACTCGCGCTTGTCGCCCCCTTTACAACCAAAAACCCCAAGATATTTCTAATTCTTGCATAGTTATCCACATACTCTTCCAATAACATTGTATATCTCTCCAATATATTAAATTCTTTTGAATTTTATTTGCTTTTTCCCCATTCATCGTTTATCATATTATACTGGCGCTGAATGCTGCACTTGGTTATTGCTGCATTTACGGCGACATGACAGCGAGTATTTTCGTCTGCTTATGCGGCAGGCGTTTATACAGAAAATTTTATTGTACCGGAGGTAAAAAGCATGACTGAAACTCTTGCAAAAATCCTTGGGAACAACAACGTATGGTATATCCTGCTGTGTGTTGTTATTCTCGCACTCTGCTACATCTTCTTCAACTATGTTCGCATAAAGAAGATGAACGAGGGCACCGAAGAGATGTCCGAAATGGCCGGCATCATCCGCAGCGGTGCTGCCACCTTCCTCAAGACCGAATTTGGCGCCATCGCTGCTGTTGTCGTCGTGGTTGCTGCCATCTTCGCTCTTCTTGTTGAAGTAACCAGCGGTATCACCTTTGTCATCGGTGCCTGCATGAGCAGCATCGTGTGCATTCTCGGTATGCGCAGTGCTACCTTTGCAAACGTCCGTACTGCCAACAAGGCCCGCGAGTCCCTCTCCATCGGCGAGACCGTAAAGGTTGCCCTCTGCGGCGGCTCCATCAGCGGTCTGGCTGTTCAGGCTTTCGGTATGCTGGGTATGCTCATCGTTCTTGCCATCTGGGGCGTTGACTTTGATGCCAAGGGCAGCGGTCTGCTGCTGGACATGGAGTGCAATCCCTCTGTCATGCGCATTACCACCTATTCCCTGGGCTGCTCCGTTGTTGCTATGTTCAACCGCGTTGCAGGCGGTAACTACACCAAGGCAGCTGATATTTCCTCCGATATTCTTGCAAAGCTCCGTCACGATATGCCTGAGGACGACAGCCGTGTTCCCAACGTCATCGCTGACTTCATCGGCGACAACGTAAACGACATCGCCGGCAACTGCTCCGACCTTCTGGAGAGCTTTGTTGCTACCATGGCTTCCTCTATCATGATCGCTGTCTTCATCTACAACAGCGCAATGGCTACCGGCAGCTCTGCTGTTACCGAGGCTACCTTCCGTTCCACCATCGTCTTCCCCATCCTCCTCGCAGGCGGCGGTCTGCTGGGCTGCCTCCTCGGTCTTGGCTTCGCCGCTATCCGCAAGATGGGTGACAACCCCTCCAAGGAACTCAACCTCGCTACCTGGATCTCTGCAGGCATCACCGTTCTGCTCGGTCTTGGTGCTTCCTACATCGCATTCAGAAATGTTCCTCTCTACAACGAGTTCACATTTGGCTGGATAACTCCCTGGATCTCCAGCGTGCTGGGCATCATCAGCGGTATTGCTATCGGCACCATCACCGAATACTACACCAGCACTGACTTCAAGCCCACCCGCAAGCTGGCTGAGATGGCCACCGAGGGCGAGGCATTCGTCATCACCAAGGGCGATGCTGTCGGCTCCCGTTCCTGCCTCTTCCCCATCCTGCTGATCGCTGTTTCCCTGTTCATCTCCGGTAAGATCTGCGGTACATACGGTATTGCAATCTCCGCTCTGGGTATGCTCGCATTCGTTGGTGCTACCGTTTCCATCGACGCTTTCGGCCCCATCGCCGACAACGCTGGCGGTCTGGCAGAATCCTGCCACCTCGCTCCCGAGGTCCGCACCATCACCGACAAGCTGGATGCTGTCGGCAACACCACTGCTGCTATCGGCAAGGGCTTTGCTATCGGCTCTGCTGCATTTGCTACCGTTTCCCTCATCGTCGCTTATGTTGGTAACTACTCCACCATCGGCGAAGAGCCCGTTCTCAACATCGCTTCCTTCGTTGTTGTTGCCGGCGGTCTGGTCGGCGGCGCTCTGATCGAGTACTTCTCCGCAATGCTCACCGACAACACCATCGATGCTGCCCGCGTTATGGCAGACGAGGGTGACCGTCAGCTCTCCATTCCCGGCGTTCTGGAAGGCAAGGTCAAGCCCGACTACAACAAGTGCGTCCGCATGGCTGCAAGACAGGCTCTGCGCAAGATGCTCATTCCCTCCATGCTGGCTCTGCTTATCCCCGTTATCGGCGGTTTCCTCTTTGGTGTTCAGTTCGTTGGCGGTCTGCTCATCGGTGCTACCATCTGCGCTATTCCCCGCGCTATCTTCATGGGTAACTCCGGTGGTTCCTTCGACAACGCTAAGAAGTACATCGAGAGCGGTCTGCTCGAAGGTCACGGCAAGGGCTCTGCTGCCCACAAGGCTGCTGTTACCGGTGACACCGTTGGCGACACCCGTAAGGACGTTGTCGGCGTTGCAATCGACATCTTCATCAAGATGATGTCCACCGTTGCCAACACCCTGGCCGGCGTATTCTCCCACTTCACCCTGATTCACTAATCATAGTGAGCCTGTCAGACCTGATGGTCTGACAATACAGCAAACAACAGAAAAGCTCCCATACCCGCGTTGGTATGGGAGCTTCTTTTTTCTTGCATCAGTTGTGCGCCCTTAATTCGTACATATACTCCTCGGAGTCCGGTGCCTTTCCGTTGGGGTACACCCTCTCGCTGACCGACACCAGTGTCATTCCCAGCTTTTCCATCACTCTGCGGGAGGCGGCGTTTTTTACGTCGCAATGGGCAATAAGGCGGGGTATGCGCAGTTGCTTAATGGCATAATCCGCCAGACCTTGTGCGGCTTCGGCGGCATAGCCATGTCCCCAATACTGTTTGTTGATAATCCAGCCCAGTTCGCCATCGCTTCTGTCCTCACTGATATATAAGGAAACGCCGCCTATATGTATGCCATCAAGACACACTGCGTATTCGAGGAAATCAGGTGTTTCTTTCTGCCACTCCGCTTCCGCGCCGAGGATAAACTGTCTTGTTTCTTCTATGGAATGTTTGGGCAGAAACATCATGTATTGGGTTATTTCCTTATCGGCGGCATAGGCGTGGGTGCTTTGCAGGTCGGCTGATGTCAGCTGGCGCAGGGTAAGCCGCCGGGTGGTGATTTGCCTGTACATATTTACGTCCTTTCTTTGCGCGGATATTCTACTGTCTGAGCATACGCTCATGCTTTTTTCTTTCCGGGTCAAAGCTTTCCAGCAGTTTATAAAATTCCGCCGAATGATCATGATGGATATAGTGACACAGCTCATGCAGCACCACATAACGGATAACCTCTTCCGTATGCTCCACAAGGCGGGTATTGAAGGTCAGCGCGTTGGTGCGCCCGCTGTTGCTGCCCCATCGGGAGGTCATCACGCGGAAGCGCACCCGCGTTGGGCGGGGCGCACCCATGGCGGTAAAGCGGGGGTATTCCTCTTCCAGAATGGACATGACCGTCTGTCGGCACTGCTCTGCCAGCCACTTTTCCACAGCCTTTTCTACTGCGGCGGCATCGGTTACATCGGGCACAGCACACAACACCTCGCCATCGGTGCGGGTGACAAAGGCGCGGCTGCCCTGCACGATGTGCAGAGTTACCTCGCTGCCCAGCAGTCTGAGCGTCATTCCGTCGGTGTATTCCCTGACGGAGGGAAGTGGCTGTTTTTCCTTCATGCGTGCTTCGGCATCTATGACAAAGCGCGCCTCCCTGCGCAGAAATTCCTCTATGTCCTTAAGCGGACGTCTGTTGTGGGCGGAAACGAATACTTCGCCGCCCGGCTTGACCGTTATTCGGATTCGCATGGGATTGATTGCGTCCGAGCGGCGCAGGGTGTACTCTATACTTTTGCCCAGCAGGGTTATCGTTCTTTTTTCCGATGTTCGTTTTCTTTTCGCTTCTTTCATTGATTACCCTCCACAAATATGCCCGTAGATCTTTCCTATAACATATCACACAGCGGTGTCAAACGCAAGACTTGACAGCGCTGTCATGTTCATAATTTGCAGAGCTGTGCAGAGGGCTGCGGACACACTTTGTTCACACTTTGCGGTGTTGTGTATTTTTTTGCCATTGATGGAAGATATTCCTAAAAAATATAATTTTTCTTGCAAACGCTTGACATTCCGGAATTTGTGTTGTATATTATATAGTTGCCTAATGATGGGGTCATGCACCTTTCAGAAAGGCGAAAAATGCTTGAAAACTGTCTTGTTTTCGATGAAACGCGGTGCCTGATTGAACATGGTGCATAATTAATTTCCACTTATGCACCAATATTTCTCTTGGGCAATGTAGACAAAGTTTTTGACGCATCAAAGATGAACGGAGTGAAGCTAGAGCTATGGTACAAATAAAAAAGGTTCAGCTTGGAAGAAACACCCGAATGAGTTTCTCGAAAATCGATGAGGTTTTGCCGATGCCCAACCTTATCGAAATCCAGAAGAACTCTTATCAGTGGTTTCTGGAGCGTGGTCTGCGTTATGTATTCGATGACGTATCGGGTATCACCGACCACACCGGAAATCTGACACTGGATTTCATTGACTACCGTATCGATGACACCCCGAAGTACACTGTTGAGGAGTGCAAGCTGCGCGATGCCACCTATTCCGCATCGCTGCGCGTTACCGCACGCCTGTATAACCGTGACACCGGCGAGATAAAGGAGCAGGAGGTCTACATGGGCGAATTCCCGCTCATGACCGACAGCGGCACCTTTGTCATCAACGGCGCTGAGCGCGTCATCGTATCTCAGCTTGTCCGTTCCCCCGGTGCATATTATAAGATGGCTTACGACAAGTCCGGTAAGCCTCTCTTTTCCGCTACCGTTATACCTAACCGCGGCGCATGGCTGGAGTACGAGACCGACGTCAACGACGTGTTCTATGTCCGCATAGACAAGAACCGCAAGCTGCCGGTCACCACCCTTGTCCGCGCTCTGGGTCTTTCCTCTGACGAGGAGCTTATCGAGTTCTTCGGCGAGACCGATATGCTCACCGCCACCATACACAAGGACGCCTCCAAGAATTCCGAAGAGGCTATCCTTGAGGTATACAAGAAGCTCCGTCCCGGCGAGCAGCTTTCCCTTGAGGGCGCAAAGTCCTATCTTTACAGCCTCTTCTTTGACCCCCGCCGCTACGACCTCTCCCGCGTAGGTCGCTACAAGTACAACAAGAAGCTTGCCATCAGCCGCCGTCTTATCGGTCAGAAGCTTTCCCGCCCCATCGCTGACCCCTTTACCGGCGAGATCATCGGCGAGCCCGATGAGGTTATCACCCGCGAGAAGGCCGAGAGTTTCGAGGCCTGCGGCGTTTCCTCCGCATACATCATGCTTGAGAACGGCACCGAGCTGCACGTTGTTTCCAACGCTATGGTTGATGCCTCCGGCTATCTGCCCACAGAGGCTCTTGAGGCCGCCGGCATTGACGAATATGTGCGTGTTTCCGTACTCATGGAGATCCTGGAGCAGGGTCTTGAGGGTGACGAGCTTGTCGCACAGCTTCGCAACCGCCGCGGTGAGCTGGTCCCCAACAACATCATCAACGATGACATCTTTGCTTCCATCAACTATCTCATGTGCCTGCCCTTCGGCGTAGGCTCCACCGACGATATTGACCATCTGGGCAACCGCCGTATCCGTTCGGTCGGTGAGCTGCTCCAGAACCAGTTCCGTCTGGGCTTCTCCAGACTGGAGCGTGGTGTCCGCGAGAAGATGAGCCTGAGCGATGCTGAGCTTATCACCCCGCAGACCCTCATCAACAGCCGTCCTGTGGCTGCCGCTATCCGTGAGTTCTTCGGCTCTTCTCCCCTCTCCCAGTTCATGGATCAGACCAACCCGCTGGCTGAGCTGACCCACAAGCGCCGTCTTTCCGCTCTCGGCCCCGGCGGTCTCTCCCGTGACCGCGCCTCCTTTGAAGTGCGTGACGTTCACTACAGCCACTACGGTCGTATGTGTCCTATCGAGACTCCTGAAGGACCCAACATCGGTCTTATCTCCTACCTTGCAACCTTCGCCCGCGTAAACGATTACGGCTTCATCGAAACCCCCTTCCGCCGCGTTGTCGATGGCGTAGTTACCGACGAGGTACGCTACATGACCGCTGACGTCGAGGACGAGTTCATTGTTGCGCAGGCCAACGAGCCTCTGGACGAAACCGGACACTTCACCCGTCCCCGTGTCAACGCCCGTTTCCGTGACGAGTTCCTTGAAATCGAGCCGGAGCGCATTGACTACATGGACGTTTCCCCGAAGATGGTTGTTTCCGTTGCAACCGCCTGCATTCCCTTCCTTGAAAACGACGACGCCAACCGCGCACTGATGGGCTCCAACATGCAGAAGCAGGCTGTGCCTCTGCTCAAGACCGAGTCTCCCATCGTCGGTACCGGCATCGAATATAAGTCCGGCGTAGACTCCGGCGTCTGCCAGCTTGCAAAGCGCGCCGGTATCGTTGACTACGTCAGTGCCGACCGCGTCACCGTCATCACCGACAGCGGCGAGGTGGACGAGTACCGCATCATCAAGTTTATCCGTTCCAACTCCGGTACCTGCTTCAACCAGACCCCTGTTGTCTACAAGGGCGAACGCGTTGAGGTCGGCGATGTTATCGCTGACGGTCCCGCAACCAACAACGGCGAAATCGCACTGGGCAAGAACGTCCTTATCGGCTTCATGACCTGGGAAGGCTACAACTACGAGGACGCCGTTCTGCTCAACGAGAAGATTGTCCGCGACGACGTATTTACCTCTATCCATATCGAGGAATACACCATTGATGCCCGCGACACCAAGCTGGGACCGGAAGAGATCACCCGCGACATTCCCAACGTGGGAGATGATTCCCTGAAGGATCTTGATCTTTCCGGTATTGTTACCATCGGTGCCGAGGTTCATTCCGGCGACATTCTCGTCGGTAAGGTTACCCCCAAGGGCGAGACCGAGCTGACCGCTGAGGAGCGCCTGCTGCGCGCCATCTTCGGTGAGAAGGCACGCGAGGTTCGTGACACCTCCCTGAAGGTTCCCCACGGCGAAAGCGGCATCATTGTTGACGTTCAGGTGTTCACCCGCCAGAACGGCGATGAGCTGCCTCCCGGAGTCAACAAGCGCGTATGCGTTTACATTGCGCAGAAGCGCAAGATCAGCGTAGGCGACAAGATGGCAGGTCGTCACGGCAACAAGGGTGTTGTTTCCCGCATTCTCCCCGTTGAGGATATGCCCTTCCTGCCCGACGGCACTCCCCTTGACATCGTCCTCAACCCCCTCGGCGTTCCTTCCCGAATGAACATCGGTCAGGTTCTCGAGGTACATCTCGGTCGTGCGGCCAAGGCTCTTGGCTACAAGGTCATGACCCCTGTATTCGACGGCGCACACGAAGAGGACATCATCGAGATGTTCCAGCAGGCAGGTCTCCGCACCGACGGCAAGACCGAGCTTTACGACGGACGTACCGGTGAAATGTTCGACAACCCCGTCACCGTCGGCTATATGTACTTCCTTAAGCTGCACCACCTTGTCGATGACAAGATTCACGCACGTTCCACCGGCCCCTACTCCCTCGTCACTCAGCAGCCTCTGGGCGGTAAGGCTCAGTTCGGCGGTCAGCGTTTCGGTGAGATGGAAGTCTGGGCTCTGGAGGCTTACGGCGCAGCATATACCCTGCAGGAAATCCTGACCGTCAAGTCGGACGACATCGTCGGTCGTGTAAAGACCTACGAGGCAATTATCCGCGGTCAGAATGTTCCTACCCCCGGAATCCCCGAATCCTTCAAGGTGCTTATCAAGGAGCTTCAGGCTCTCGGTCTGGACATTCAGGTGCTTGACCGTGACCAGAATGTCATTGACCTGCGCCAGACCTTTGAAGATGACGATGATATGGGTCTTGCACCCACTCCCGTCCTTGATGATGAGGCAATGAGCGACGTGCTGGTCAGCGACGAGCTGGATGCAGCAGGCTTCGGCGAGGATCCTGACAGCATTGAAGCTGCTGAGGGCGAGGACTCCCTCCTCGGTTTCTTCGGCGACGATGCAGATGACCTTATTGACCTCGATGATCCGGACGATGCTCCGTTAGATGCGGATGAGCTGTTCGACGATGTCTTTGCAGACATGGACGGCAACGATGACTAAAATTTTTCAAGGGGGCAGAATAGATGGATCATGCAGCATTTGACTCTATAAAAATCGGTCTTGCTTCGCCTGATATGATCAGAAGCTGGTCCTACGGCGAGGTAAAGAAGCCCGAAACCATAAATTACCGCACACTCAAGCCGGAGCGCGACGGTCTTTTCTGCGAGCGTATTTTCGGACCGCAGAAGGACTGGGAGTGCTACTGCGGCAAGTATAAGCGCCTGCGCTACAAGGGCAAGGTCTGCGAGCGCTGCGGCGTTGAAATCACCAGAGCCAAGGTGCGCCGCGAGCGCATGGGCTCCATTGAACTGGCAGCACCTGTTTCCCATATCTGGTACTTCAAGGGCATTCCCTGCCGTATGGGCTCCCTGCTGGACATAACCGCAAGAGAGCTGGAAAAGGTACTGTACTTTGCCAAGTACATTGTTACCTATGTCAGCCCTGACATTCACGACGTTGAGTACAAGCAGATACTCACCGACAAGGAATACCGCGACCTGCGCGAGAAGTATTTCAGCGAGGAGCAGTTCGTTGCTGAAATGGGCGCAGAGGCAATAAAGAAGCTGCTGGAGGCCATTGACCTCGACCAGCTTTCCAACGAGCTTATGGCTGAGCTGCAGGACGCAACCGGCCAGAAGCGCGCCAAGCTGCTCAAGCGTCTGGACGTTGTTGAGGCATTCCGCTCCTCCGGCAACCGCCCCGAGTGGATGATTCTCGACGTTCTGCCCGTCATTCCTCCTGACATTCGTCCTATGGTCCAGCTTGACGGCGGACGCTTTGCAACCAGCGACCTCAACGACCTCTACCGTCGTGTTATCAACCGCAACAACCGCCTCAAGAAGCTGCTGGAGCTGGGCTCTCCTGAGATTATCGTCCGCAACGAGAAGCGTATGCTTCAGGAAGCTGTTGACGCTCTTATCGACAACGGCCGCCGCGGACGTCCCGTCACCGGTCCCAACAACCGCCCGCTCAAGTCCCTTTCCGATATGCTCAAGGGTAAGCAGGGACGTTTCCGTCAGAACCTGCTGGGTAAGCGCGTTGACTATTCCGGCCGTTCTGTTATCGTCGTCGGTCCTGAGCTTAAGATGTACCAGTGCGGTCTCCCCAAGGAGATGGCTCTGGAGCTGTTCAAGCCCTTTATCATGAAGCGTCTGGTTGAGACCAACCAGGCAGGCAACATCAAGGCTGCACGCCGCATGGTTGACCGCGCCAAACCCGAGGTCTGGGACGCACTTGAGCTGGTCATCAAGGGTCACCCCGTCATGCTCAACCGCGCACCTACCCTGCACCGCCTTGGTATTCAGGCATTTGAGCCTGTACTGGTCGAGGGTCGCGCCATCAAGCTGCACCCGCTGGTATGTACCGCATTCAACGCCGACTTCGACGGCGACCAGATGGCTGTACACGTCCCCCTTTCCTCCGAGGCTCAGGCTGAGGCACGTCTGCTGATGCTTGCTTCCGGCAACCTGCTCAAGCCCTCTGACGGACGACCTGTTGTCGTTCCTACTCAGGATATGATCCTCGGCTCCTACTACCTCACCCTTAACAAGAACGATGAGAAGGGCGAAGGAAAGATTTTCCGCGACTTTGACGAGGCGCAGCTTGCATATTTCTCTGGTGCAATCACCCTCCATTCCAA
This sequence comes from Oscillospiraceae bacterium, assembly GCA_015065695.1. Classification (GTDB taxonomy): domain Bacteria; phylum Bacillota; class Clostridia; order Oscillospirales; family Acutalibacteraceae; genus SIG598. Next base: position 18,881 of record SVPT01000011.1, read on the forward strand.
GATCAAGGTGCGCCGCACCGGTATCTTCAACGGTCAGCCCATCACCAAGCTGGTTCCCACCACCGTGGGCAAGATTATCTTCAACCAGCCTGTTCCTCAGGACCTCGGCTTTGTTGACCGCAGCGACCCTGAGCATTGCCTTGACCTTGAGATAGACTTCCTCGTCGGCAAGAAGCAGCTTGGTAAGATTATCGAGCGCTGCATCATCACCCATGGCGCTGCAATCACCTCCACTGTGCTGGACGAAATCAAGAGCCAGGGTTACAAATACTCCACCAAGGGCGCACTCACCGTTGCTGTGTGCGATGCTACCATTCCTCCCAAGAAGAAGGAAATCATCGCCGAGGCAGAGGCCGAGGTTGAGAAGATTACCCGCGACTACAGACGCGGTCTTATCACCAACGACGAACGCTATCAGCTTGTTATCGACGTCTGGGACGTAGCAACCAAGGCTGTTGCCACCGCCCTGACCGAGAACATGGACGAGTTCAACCCCATCAACATGATGGCTCAGTCCGGTGCCCGTGGTTCTGCAAACCAGATTCGACAGCTTGCCGGTATGCGTGGTCTTATCGCCAACACCGCCGGTCGCACCATCGAAATTCCTATCCGAGCCAACTACCGTGAAGGTCTTAACATCCTCGAATACTTCATCTCCTCCCGTGGTGCAAGAAAGGGTCTGGCAGACACCGCTCTGCGTACCGCTGACTCGGGTTACCTTACCCGCCGTCTGGTTGACGTATCTCAGGAAGTCATTATCCGTGAGGACGACTGCGGCACCACCGAGGGCATTGAGGTTTACGACATTCTCAACGGCAAGGAGGCCATCGAGCCCCTGTCCGAGCGTCTTGTAGGTCGTTATCTTGTTGATGACTTCTGCGACGAGGCAGGCAACGTGCTTGTTTCCAAGGATTCCATCATGACCGACGAGGACGCAAAGATCATTGCTACCTCTGGTGTGGAGAGAATCCGCATCCGTTCCATCCTTACCTGCCGCTCCAAGCACGGCATCTGCAAGAAGTGCTACGGCTCCAACCTTGCAACCGGTAAGGAAGTCACCACCGGTGAGGCAGTCGGCATTATCGCCGCACAGTCCATCGGTGAGCCCGGTACTCAGCTCACCATGAGAAACTTCCACACCGGCGGTATCGCCAACGCGGAAGATATTACTCAGGGTCTTCCCCGTGTTGAGGAACTCTTCGAGGCAAGAAAGCCCAAGTACCTCGCCATACTCAACCGTGAGGCAGGTGTGGTTTCCTTCGACTTTGGCAAAAACCACCAGCAGGAGGTTGTTGTCACCAACCCCAACACCGGCGAAGCTATCCACTACCCCATTCCCTTCGGTATCCGCAAGCTGGTGCATGAGGGCGACCACCTGAAGGTGGGCGACAAGATCACCGACGGTTCCGTCAACCCCCATGACCTTCTGGAAATCATGGGCGTACAGGTTGTTCAGGAATACCTCATCGAAGAGGTACAGCGTGTTTACCGCCTGCAGGGTGTTGACATCAACGACAAGCACATCGAGGTTATTGTGCGCCAGATGATGAAGAAGGTTCGTGTAAACGAGCCCGGCTCCACTCTGCTGCTGCCCGGCAACCTCATTGAAAAGAGCGAGTTCGATGCAGCCAACGCTGCTGTCCTGCGCCGTCGCGAGGAAGAGGGCAATCCCGACCTGGCACTTGCCACCTGCACTCCTGTGCTTCAGGGTATCACCAAGGCTTCCCTTTCCACCGATTCCTTCCTCTCCGCAGCCTCCTTCCAGGAGACCACCAAGGTGCTTACCGATGCTGCTATCCGCGGCAAGGTAGACCCGCTCATCGGTCTGAAGGAAAACGTCATCATCGGCCAGCTTGTACCTGCAGGTACCGGCATGGTGCGTTCCGATTCCCAGATCATCGATGTTATTGATGCTCTGGATTCCGGATTTAATGACTAACCGCCACTGTGGCTTTTGACTGAAACAACAAACTGCCCCGAAATCCGGCACTGCCGTTTTTCGGGGCTTTGTTGAGGAAAACTGTGCATACAGCCCGCCAGCATTTTTTTCCTGTTATTCATTAGTAAAATATCACAGTTTATTGTGGCTGGCAGCACCTTAATATTTTCGCACGAATACGGATATTTTATTGACAACAGGCTCACAGAATGGTAAAATTACATTCTGTGAGCCTGTACTGCGCTCACGGAAAATTTATCATTCGGAGGTGAATCCACAAAAATGCCGACTTTTAATCAGCTGGTCAGAAAAGGTCGTCAGGACGTAGAGAAGAAGGCGAAGGCTCCCGCTCTGCTGCATGGTCTTAACACCAAGAAGAGAGTGCTTACCGACAGAAACTCTCCCCAGAAGCGCGGTGTCTGCACTTCCGTCAGAACTGCTACCCCCAAGAAGCCGAACTCTGCTCTTCGTAAAATCGCAAGAGTACGTCTTTCCAACGGTATCGAAGTTACTTCCTACATTCCCGGCATCGGTCACAACCTGCAGGAGCACTCTGTTGTGCTTATCCGCGGTGGTCGTGTCCGTGACCTCCCTGGTGTTCGTTACCACATCATCCGCGGTACTCTGGATACTCAGGGCGTTGCCAAGAGAATGCAGGCTCGTTCCAAGTACGGTGCCAAGCGTCCCAAGGCAGGCAAGAAGTAATTCTGCCATTTCCCCACGCACACAGAGAGGTGTGCACATATTGCCGTAGTCAGACGGCATAATATACTTGACCTTATCCACGCAGCCAGACGGCGGCGTTATATATAGATTTATATATAACCCCTCTTGTCGGCGCAAACGGAAGGAAAAGTCCATTTCGAGTACCTTTGATATCATCTCTATGAAGGAGGGAAGAGAAGTGCCAAGAAGGGGTTCAATAGCAAAGCGCGACGTTTTGCCCGATCCTATCTACAATTCCAAGCTGGTCACCCGTCTCATCAATAATATCATGTATGATGGCAAAAAGGGTGTGGCACAGAAGATCGTTTACGATGCTTTCGAGATAATCTCCGCTAAGACTGGTAAGAATCCTCTTGAGGTCTTTGAGGCAGCTCTGGAAAACATCATGCCTGTTCTCGAGGTTAAGGCACGCCGTGTTGGTGGTGCTACCTATCAGGTTCCTATCGAAGTTCGCCCCGAGCGTAAGCAGACCCTTGGTCTGCGCTGGCTCACCCGCTATGCCCGCCTCCGCGGCGAGCGCACCATGAAGGAGCGCCTTGCAGGCGAAATCATGGACGCTGTCAACGGAACCGGTCAGGCAGCCAAGAAGCGCGAAGACACTCACAAGATGGCCGAATCCAACAAGGCATTCGCCCATTTCAGATGGTAACTGTTCGGGCGCAGATACGTATTACATTATAATTCTGAATTATTTTTGTATGCGTTGTCCCGCAGCCCGGGATTGATTGAGGAGGAATATATGTCCAGGCAGGTTTCTCTGGAAAAGACACGCAACATCGGTATCATGGCGCATATCGACGCCGGCAAGACCACTACCTCCGAGCGTATCCTGTTCTACACAGGCGTTAACTACAAGCTCGGAGAGACCCATGACGGCGGCGCAACCATGGACTGGATGGTTCAGGAGCAGGAAAGAGGTATTACTATCACCTCTGCGGCAACCACCTGCTTCTGGAAAGAACACCGTATAAACATCATCGACACCCCGGGTCACGTTGACTTCACCGTTGAGGTTGAGCGTTCCCTGCGCGTACTGGACGGTGCTGTTACCGTTCTCTGCGCAAAGGGCGGCGTTGAGCCTCAGTCTGAGACTGTTTGGCGTCAGGCTGACAACTACCGCGTTCCCAGAATGGTTTACGTCAACAAGATGGACATCACCGGCGCAGACTTCTACCGCGTTATTGATATGATGAAGGAACGCCTTAAGTGTAATGCTGTTCCTATTCAGCTGCCTATCGGCTCTGAATCCACTTTCCGTGGCATCATTGACCTGGTTGAGATGAAGGCCTATATCTACTATGACGATATGGGCAAGGACATCCGCTGCGAAGACATTCCCGCTGATATGCTTGAGAAGGCTGAGCAGTATCATGCTGAGCTCATCGAGCACGTTGCCGAGATGGACGACGCGCTGATGGAAAAATACTTCGCCGGCGAAGAGCTGACTATCGCTGAAATCAAGAAGTGCATCCGCAGTTCTACAATTGCAAACGCCATGGTTCCTGTTACTTGCGGCACATCGTACAGAAACAAGGGCGTACAGAAACTTCTTGATGCTATTGTCGATTATATGCCCGCTCCCACCGACGTTGAAGACATTAAGGGAACCAATCCCGATACCGGTGAGGAAGAAACCCGTCCTTCCTCTGACAGCGAGCCCTTTGCAGCACTTGCATTCAAGATTGCTGTTGACCCGTTTGTCGGAAAGCTGTGCTTCTTCCGCGTTTACTCCGGTACTCTTGCCAAGGGCAGCACCGTATTCAACTCTGTCAAGGGACAAAGCGAGCGCGTTGGCCGTATCCTTCAGATGCACGCCAACGACCGTAAGGATATCGAAGTCGTCTACGCAGGCGACATCGCTGCTGCAGTAGGCATTCGCAACACCACCACAGGTGACACCCTTTGCGACGAGAAGCACCCCATCATCCTTGAATCCATGGAATTCCCTGAGCCGGTTATCCGCGTGGCCATTGAGCCCAAGACCAAGGCCGGTGAAGAGAAGATGGGCATCGCTCTTGGAAAGCTTGCTGAGGAAGACCCCACCTTCAGAGCTTATACCGATGAAGATACCGGTCAGACCATCATCGCAGGCATGGGTGAGCTTCACCTTGAGATTATCGTTGACCGCCTTCTCCGCGAGTTCAAGGTCGAGGCAAACGTCGGCGCACCGCAGGTTGCCTACAAGGAAACCATTCGCGGCAACTCCGACATCGACCACAAGTATGCTCGTCAGTCCGGTGGTCACGGTCAGTACGGTCATGTTAAGATCCGCTTTGAGCCCAACGAAAAGGGCAAGGGATATGAGTTCGTCAACGCTGTTGTTGGCGGCACCATTCCCAAGGAGTACATTCCTTCTGTTGATGCAGGTATTCAGGGCGCTCTGCTCTCCGGTGTACTTGCAGGCTACAACGTAGTTGATGTTAAGGCAACCCTTTACGATGGCTCTTTCCATGAGGTTGACTCCTCGGATATGGCCTTTAAGCTGGCTGCCTCCATGGCTACCAAGGAAGGTCTCCGCAAGGCAGGCTCCGTCCTGCTCGAGCCGATCATGAAGGTGGTCGTTACTGTTCCCGACGATTATCTCGGTGACGTCATGGGCGACGTTACCAGCCGCAGAGGCGCAATCCAGGGTATGGAAGTTGTCAGCGGCGCACAGCAGATTACTGCATTTGTTCCCCTCTCCGAAATGTTCGGCTACGCAACCGACCTCCGTTCCAAGACTCAGGGCCGCGGCAACTACTTTATGGAGCCGTCCCACTATGATGAGGTTCCCAAGTCGGTCAGCGAGAAGATCCTCGGAGCACGCGGACGCGTCAACGACTAACCGCTTCTGCATAAATTAGGTAATATTCTGTGCTTTCATAGCACTTTCCGCTAGATGAAAGCACAGTATTTCGCCTAAATATATTTGATTTACCACTTGATATTTCTTTTGATTTTTGTTATTATTTTCAGGACAGAAAATGTTCTGGATCATCGTCTATTATAAGGAGGACACACCAAAATGGCGAAACAGAAATTCGAACGCAGCAAGCCCCATGTAAATATCGGCACCATCGGTCACGTTGACCATGGTAAGACCACCCTCACCGCAGCTATCACCAAGGTTCTGAACCTTGCCGGTACTTCCGAGTTCGTTGATTATGCCAACATCGATAAGGCTCCCGAGGAGCGCGAGCGCGGCATCACCATCAACACCGCTCACGTTGAGTATCAGACCGCTACCCGTCACTATGCTCACGTTGACTGCCCGGGTCACGCCGACTACATCAAGAACATGATCACCGGTGCTGCTCAGATGGACGGCGCTATCCTCGTCGTTTCTTCTGCTGACGGTCCTATGCCCCAGACCCGTGAGCACATCCTGCTCGCCCGTCAGGTTGGCGTTCCCTACATCGTTGTTTTCATGAACAAGGTTGACCAGGTCAACGACGACGAGCTCCTCGAGCTGGTTGAGATGGAAATCCGTGAACTCCTCAACGAGTACGAGTTCCCCGGCGACGACACCCCCATCATCCGTGGTTCCGGTCTCCAGGTTCTGGAGTGCGGCTCCAACGACCCCAACGAGCCCGCTTACAAGTGCATCCATGAGCTGATGGCTGCTGTTGACGATTACATTCCTACTCCTGAGCGTAAGTCTGACCTTCCCTTCATCATGCCCGTTGAGGACGTTTTCACCATCACCGGTCGTGGCACCGTTGCTACTGGTAGAGTTGAGCGCGGTCAGCTGAAGCTGGGCGAAGAAGTTGAAATCGTTGGTCTGCAGGACGAGAAGAGAAAGACCGTTGTTACCGGTATCGAAATGTTCCGCAAGCTCCTCGACTACGCTGAGGCAGGCGACAACATCGGTGCTCTGCTCCGTGGTGTTCAGAGAACTGACATCGAGCGCGGTCAGGTTCTGGCTAAGCCCGGTTCCATCAATCCCCACACCATGTTCCATGGTCAGGTTTACGTTCTGACCAAGGACGAAGGTGGCCGTCATACCCCCTTCTTCAACAACTATCGTCCCCAGTTCTACTTCAGAACTACTGACGTTACCGGCGTTGTTAAGCTCCCCGAGGGCACCGAGATGTGCATGCCCGGCGACCATGTAGAAATGGACGTTGAGCTCATCACCCCCATCGCTATCGAAGTCGGTCTCCGCTTCGCTATCCGTGAAGGCGGCCGTACCGTCGGTTCCGGTGTTGTTACCGGCATCAACGAGTAATTAACCGCTTCGGCTAAATTACCCCAAAGCACAATTTGCAGACACGGCAGACTCACCACCTGCCGTGTCTTTTTTTGTTCTTTTCTCCGGTGCGATGCGGGAAGAGAATATTGTTATGGATAAATACCATATTGACACTACCCTGACGAAGAGTTATTATTGATATGTATATACTTTTCCGCAAAAGGGGGGCATTGTTTTGTCCTTTGTTACACAGCTAAGCATTGGCTGGTTCCCGATAATAATTGTACTGATAATATATTTTGACAACCACCGGGTACAGAGGTTTTCTTCTGCGGACCAGATATTTGACTGGCTGCTGCTAAGCACCATTGCTCTGTCGGTGTCATCGATTTTTTCATGGTTTCCCGAGGGTTATACTTCCCCCAACTCACGCTCGGCACTATGGCTGCTTAACATTATCTACCTGTCATTCTCCTGTCTTGTGCTGTATCTGTGGATGCTGTACAACAGCGTACAATTGCAGGCCAACCAATCTATCCTGAAACGTCCGCTGCTTCTGTCACTGCTTTCTGTACCGGCAGCAGCGGTGATTCTGCTTGCGGTAACCGCACCGCTTACCCGCCTGCTTTTCTTTATTGACAGGGGCAACCACTATCAGCGTGGCATTCTTTACCTTGTTCCTTATATTGTGGACCTTTTCTACATAATCGCAGCAAGCGGGATTGCGCTGAATCAGTTCTTCAAGGCGAACACTGAGGAGCAGCGGCGCAACAGCCTTGTGCTTGCCACCTTTGCCCCTCTGCCCATACTCGGCATTATTCTGCAGTCGCTTATTGAGGGGCTGTGGCTTGCCATTCCTTTTTCCGTCCTTTCTATCCTCATCGTTTACATCGTTATCCAGAATCAGCGCATTACCATTGACGCGCTGACCGGTCTGAATAACCGACGTGAATTCTTCCGATATACAAACGAGCAGATGAAGATGGGTGCTTCCATTTGCCTTATCATTGCGGACATTAACCATTTCCGCGAAGTCAACAGCACATACGGACGCACCGTTGGCGACGAGGCTCTGCGCCGCTGTGCTGATGTCTTCCGTGAGACATTTCCGCAGACCAAGACATTCCTCGCCCGTTACGGCGGTGACGAGTTTGCCTTGATCGCTCCATGCGACGACGATACTCAGGCAAAGCACATCGTTGACCGAATTAACAATGCATTTGAGCAAAGCTCCACCCGCGGCTCATATCCATATGAGCTTTCGGTCAGCATTGGATATGCGCTTTACGACAAGCGATACAGCGGCGACATTGATTCTCTCATTGACAAGGCTGACAGGCAACTCCGCCGCTCCAGAAGCATACAAGGCATCGGCTCCAACACTACCGGACAGGGGGGAGCAAAATGACAGGAAGAGAATATTTCCAGATCAGCCTTATTCCTATACTGGCTTTGATAGTTCTTCTGGTGGATTCCTTCAAGCAGCTCAGTGCCCGCCACAAGGGCATACTGCAGTTTATCATGGTCAACATCATTACTCTGCTGCTCACAGAATCTGCCGCATGGATGCTCAACGGACTTCCCATGCCATGGGTCAGGCTTACGCTGTGGGTAATCAATCTTGCCTATTTTATCCTCTGCGGCACTGTTGCCTATATGTGGCTGGTATATGTGTGCGCTGTTCAGTTTGCCGACTGGCACAATTTCGATATACGAAAAAGCTGCAGCATTGCGGCTATCCCGCTGGTGCTTTATCTGGTGCTTGTTGTCAGCACCCTCTTTAACGGCTCGGTTTTCTCTATTGACGAAAACAACCTTTATCACCGCGGTCCGTACATCTTTGTACAGCAGGCAATGTGCATCGGTTATCTTCTGGCAGCCTCCACGCTGTCACTGGTAACGCGCAGCAAGGAGGATATGCGTGACAAACGCAGCTTTTGTCTGGTTACGGCACTTTTCCCTGTATTGCCCTTTATTGGCGCTGTGCTGCAGATACTTCTCTTTGGCACGGCACTGCTCTGGCCCTGTGCGGCTGCATCTGTCGTTATGCTGTATATCCAGCTCCAGCGTATGCAGATATCCCTTGACTACACTACCGGTCTGAACAACCGTCTGTGCCTGGACAACTATCTGCAAGGGCTGTGCAGACGGCGCATTGAGCCATGGCATCTGATACTTATTGACATCAACGGATTCAAGAATATCAACGCCACCTACGGTCACCTGACAGGTGACGAGGTACTGCGCACTGTAGCTGAGCTTCTGCGTGAACACTTTGGCCACAGCGAAGCCTTTATTGCGCGGTACAGCGGCGATGACTTTGCCGTAGTGCTGCACGACACCGACAGCTACGAGGTTATCCTCAGTCTTTGTGAATCGCTCAAGACCATTATCAAGGAAGAGGGCATACGCCGCAATCTGCCCTATCCCCTATCCATAAGCGTCGGTACCTCACGATATGTCGGACGTCAGCTTGCCCTTGACCACATCATTGACCTTGCCAAGCACCGTATGCAGGAGGACAAGAAGAAGCAGGTGACGGAGAGTACGGCGCAATAAATGCCGCTTACGGGTTTCCGCATTAATGGTAAAATAAACCACACTGTTAGAGGTACGCTTTATGAAAGATAAGAGAAAAGTCATTGCGATTATTGCGTTCTCAGTTGTACTTATTGCCTCAGTCATCGGTTACTTCCTGCTGCCGGAAACGCTTGTGGTGCAGGTTGCAGCCGATGGTTCCGCAGGCAACACCATGCCCAAGCTGCCTGCTCTGCTAATTGCCCCTGCGCTATGCGCTATTGGCTCGTTTCTCTATGTCAACGACATCACCAACGACACCGGTCTTTGGAACAACCGGGCGATAATCATTATCGTTTCATTGATTGTTTCTGCCGCAACCTATATTTTCAATCTTTAATGATATGCGAGGTATACTAATATGAAAACAATAGCCAGCTTTATGGTGGACCACACCAAGCTTGAGCCCGGTCTTTACCTTTCCCGCGTTGACGGCGATGTAAACACCTACGACCTGCGCTTTATCAAGCCCAACACCCCGCCCTTTATGGACACCGCTGCCATGCACACCATTGAGCATCTTTTTGCCACCCTTGCCCGCAACAGCGAATACGGCAGCAACATCATCTACTTTGGTCCTATGGGCTGCCGTACCGGCTTCTATCTGCTCACGCGGGGAATGTCTCACCGCAATGTTATTGAGCTGGTCATCGACACTGTGCGCAGGATAGCTGCATGGGACGCGCCTATCCCCGGCACAACCGCCCCCGAATGCGGCAACTATCTGGAGCATGACCTGCCGGCCGCCAGAATATTGGCAGAGTCTTACGCAAAATGTATCGTTTATTGGACAGCAGATATGCTGGAGTATATTAAATAAAAACGTCTTTTGTGCGATTTTTCTGCTCACTGAGCCTTGTGAATATGAGCAAAGTGTCAAATTAGACCGCCCGGACTTGCAATTCTCTGTGATACACGCTATAATGGCGGTGTAGCCAAGGGGTAACCTTATGGCTGCACTGCTATTATTTTTCTCAAGGAGGTTTACGGATGAGTATTCTGCCGGGCAGCATTGCGGCCGCTGCCGAATCAGCAATCAACCGCAATACCGGTTCCGAACCCAGTTCCGTTCTCAAACCCTTTATCTGGCTGTACCGCAACCTTTGCTGGTACGGAATGCAGATTGAGCGTTACGCTCGCCGCTTTGTCCGCCGAACAAAGCATTTCTTTGCTCCGACTGTCGCTGCGGCTGCGACCGCTTATCAGGAGCATCTGCTCCGCCCTGCCAACACTGTATGCAGCGCATTCCGCCAGATTGGTGCTGACTCAAAGATGGCTTTGCGCGAAATAAAGTCCGCACACACACGGGGCGGTATACGTTCCGCTGCCGCACAGACCGCCCACTCCCTTGCCGCAGGCGCGGTGAAGCACAAGAGATTTGCCACCACCTTCATCAACTACGCCCTTCCCATTGTCTGCATACTCCTCATGATTTCCGTGGCAACCTCCCTCTACACCCGCAGCTATGTTCTCGCGGTGGAATGTGACGGCAAGCTGGTCGGTTATGTGGACGATGAGTCCACCTATACCGAGGCAACTGAGCTGGTCAGTGAGCGTGTTATCACCTCCAGCGAGCAGTTCCGCAACGCCCTTACCCCCACCTATTCCATTGTGCCGATGGGCGCAAAGACACCACACACTGCCAGTGAGATATGCAACAACATACTTATCTCCAACGACGGAGTTGAGGACGCCTACGGCTTCTATGTTGACGGCGACCTGATTGGCGCAGTGCGCAGCGAAGGCGACCTTATCTTCATCACCCAGCAGTTCCTTGAGCAGTACCGCCGCGGCTACGACAATGAGACCGTCGGCTTTGTTGAGGACACCAAGGTGGTAAAGGGTCTGTATTCCACCGACGTTATCCTTTCCTCACAGGAGATGAAGGACATCATCTCCTCCAGCCGCATGGAGACCGAACGCGCCACCATACGCAGCGGCGACACCACCGCTAAGATTGCCGAGCGTTACGGCATGACTCCCGAGCGTTTCTTTGAGCTGAACAACGTCACCGACGAACAGCTTATTGCCGGCGAGAGTGTAATCATCGAGCGCGAACAGCCCATCCTGCGGGTCAAGAGCGTCATCACCACCACCTATGAGGCACCTATCGCCTATTCCACCGTCACCAAGAAGGATGCAAGCAAGTACACCACCTACAAGGAACTGGAGGTCAAGGGTGTAAACGGCATCAAGCTGATGGAAAAGAAGGTCACTTACATTGGCGGCGAGCAGTACGGCGACCCCGAATACACACAGATAAAGGTTATCAAGGAGCCTGTTGACGAGGTTTACATCGTCGGCACAAAGGCCACCACCACCACCAAGTACCACAGCGGCGGCGGCTCTTACACCCACACTGCGCCCGCGGGCAACGCTACCGGCACAGGCCGCTTCACATGGCCGCTTCCCGGCGTCAACACCGTTTCCTCCAAGTACGGAATGCGCTGGGGACGTCTGCACTCCGGTATAGACATCTCCTGCGGCGGTGTTTACGGACGCACCATCGTTGCCGCCGACTCCGGCACTGTAACCATGGTCAAGAACTCCCCCTCCGGCTACGGTCTGCACCTGACTATCTCCCACGGCAACGGCTACTCCACCCTTTATGCCCACTGCAGCTCCATTTCCGTATCTGCAGGACAGAAGGTTTCCAAGGGTCAGGCTATTGCCAAGGTAGGCAACAGCGGTCGTTCCACCGGCCCCCACCTCCACTTCGAGATTCGCGTCAACGGAAGCGCGAAGAACCCCATGAACTGGTATTAAGTTGATTTATGCGCCCCGGTACTGTACCTGCTGTTCAGGTTCTGTACCGGGGCGTATGTTTTTGCGCAATACCTATTTACTTTCGTGCGCTGTAGTGCTAAAATAACTATGTATGTGCTGTGGCATTGCGGCGGCAGCACTGTATATCAGGGAGAAATCAACTCGGCTTTTCCCGTAGACGGTTACCGCTGATGACCTGTCGGTTTATGAAATATATACACAAGGAGAAATAATGAGGACCGTCTTTCCGATGGCTTTTATTATGCGTGAACGCTATGGAAAACAAACTGAAGGATAACAATATCGATTTCCTTTTTTCCTCCATACTGAAGCTGGAGACTCTTGAGGAGTGCTACAAGTTCTTTGGCGATATTTGCACCGTTCCTGAGATACGCACATTTGCACAGCGCGTTGTCGTTGCGCATATGCTCAACGATGGCTGGGTATACAGCGACATTGTTGCTCGTACTGGCGCTTCCACCGCCACCATCAGCCGTGTACGCCGCTCCCTGCTGGACGGCAGAGGCGGCTATGATGTGGTTTTTGAACGTATGTCCGACGAAGAACGCAGTCTGCTTCCCACCAAGACTGAGGACAAAGAATGAGTTACGGCTGTTTTGCGGAATACTACGACCGTCTTACCGGCAACGTGGACTATGCTGCCGTTGCCGAACGCATAGACACGCTGCTTAAGCAGCATAAGCCGGACTGCTCTCTGGTCGTTGACCTTGCCTGCGGCACGGGCACGCTGACAGGGCTGCTGGCAGAGCGTGGCTACGACATGATTGCTATTGACGGCTCGCCCGATATGCTCTCCGTTGCTTCGCAGAAGTCTGCGCCCGGAGCGATATACCTCTGCCAGACGATGCAGCGGCTTGACCTTTACGGCACAGTTGACGGCGTGGTATGCACACTGGACAGTGTCAACCACGTTACCGACAGCGCTGTACTCGGCAAGGCATTTCAGCGGGTTTCCCTCTTTCTGGAGCCTGACGGGGTATTCATCTTTGATGCCAACACCCCCTACAAGCACCGCTGTGTGCTTGCTGACAACGCATTTGTGTATGACCTTGACGACCTGCTGTGCGTATGGCAGAATGAGACAGAGAACGGGCTTACCCGCATCAGTCTGGATTTCTTCCAGCGCAAGGAGGACAATCTCTACAGCCGAAGCAGCGAGAGCTTCAGCGAGCGTGCCTATGACGACAGCGAGCTGACCGCACTGGTGGAGGCGGCAGGTATGCAGGTGGTCGCACGCTATGACGACTACACCGCCGTTGAGCCGAATAGCGACAGTCAGCGGATTGTGTATGTATGCAGGAAGAGCGGCGCGCAGGCAACCTGACAGGTCAGATTCCGTGTGCTGTATGCCCCTGATTTTGCGGGGCTCGCGTTTATGAATATTTATTGTATTGCGGTGCGGTATATTGAATTGCATCGCACGATTGGATATAATTATCTTGCATGATGCGAGTGGATTTTCACTTGTGTAAATAACGGAGGTGAGGCATTGTTGTATACTAAAGATGAGCTGAAAAAGCAGCTTGAAGCTATGAATATCCCCCACGATGCGACACTGCTTATTCACTCCTCCATGAAAGCGGTCGGTGAGATTGAGGGCGGCGCGGAAACGCTACTTGACTGCCTTTGCGAACACCTTTCCGACGGTCTGCTTGTTATGCCCACCCACACCTGGGACACCATTGACGACCAGCACAACGTCTTTAATCCGGCAACCGAGCCTTCATGCGTCGGCATACTGGGTATGCTGTTGCTGAAGCGCGAGGGGGCTGTGCGCTCCCTGCACCCCACCCACTCCGTGGCGGCGTGGGGCAAGGACGCGGCTGCCTTTGTCGCAGGCGAGCATTTCTGCGAAACTCCCTGCGCCCGCAACGGCTGCATGGGCAAGCTGCTGGACAGGCATGGGCTGATTATGTTTCTGGGCTGTCCTCTTACAAAAAACACCTTTCTCCACGGCGTTGAGGAATGGTGCGGTATTGAAAACCGCTTAGGCGAGCCGAAGGTACGCTTTATCGTGATGCCCAACGGCGAGCAGTTTATGGGAACAATGCGCGGGCACTGCGCACCTGTGCCTGATGTGTCGCAGAACTACGGCAAGATGGAGCAGCCTTTCCTGCAGCTTGGCGCGGCAGAGGAATACAGACTGGGCGATGCGCGATGCGTCCTGTGCAAATGCGAGGACATGGTGCGCATTACCTCTGAGCTGCTTATCATCTGCCCTGACCTGTTCCTCGACAACGAGCCGGTCTCCTCTGAGCTGCTGGGTAGGCTCTGATGAAAGGCTTAAAGCGGAAAACATTACCCGAGCGGAGGAGTACAAATGAGCGAGATAATCGAGCAGAATAAGAAGATAAGCAGAAAGCTGCGCAGGCGGCTGCAGCGCTGTCAGCGAGACGAACTGACCGGTGCTTCGCTGTACAGCTTTATGGCACGACGGGAGAAAAATGCCGACAACCGGGCTATCCTTGAGCAGATGGCTGCACAGGAGCTGGAGCACGCAAAGGTATGGCAGGGCTACACCGGACGGCGCGCCCGCCCTCACAGGGGTCGCATACGCTGGCTTAAGCTGCTGACTGTGCTGCTGGGTTACACCTTTGTGCTGCGTATCCTGCAGAAGGACGAGGCACTGGCACAGGACGAATACAAGGCACTGCAGGAGCAATGCGGAGAAGATGCTGGACGCATATTTGACGAGGAGTACGCCCACGAAAAGGCACTCATCGGTTTGCTGGACGAGGAGCGTCTGCAGTACATCGGCGCAATGGTGCTGGGTCTTAACGATGCCCTTGTGGAGCTGACGGGTACTATCGCGGGTCTGACCTTTGCGATGGGCAACACCCGCCTTGTGGCTCTTTCGGGAATCATCACCGGCATTTCAGCAACCTTCTCAATGGCGGCTTCCAACTACCTTGCGGAGCGTGCAAACAACAACCCCAAGGCACTGAAGTCCAGTCTGTTTACCGGCATTGCCTATCTGGTCACTGTCGCGCTGCTGGTGACACCCTACCTTATCTTCCCACAGTCCATGGCCATATATGCCCTAGCGTGTATGCTTTCCGTTGTACTGCTTATAATCATAGTTTTCAACTACTATATCTCGGTAGCCCGTGATGAGTCCTTTTGGAAGCGTTTCGGCGAGATGGCGGTAATCTCGCTGTCGGTGGCAGCCATTGCCTTTGGCATCGGTCTGCTGGTCAAACGATTCCTTGGAATAGATATTTAGCATTATACCCTAAATACTGAATTGAGGAGAATGTATTATGAAAAAGAACCGTATTCTTGCCGCGGCACTGGCTATGCTTCTGTGCGTGCTTCTTGTGACTGCCACAGGCTGCAACGAAATGGCAAACATGATGATGCAGCAGTATGCACAGCCTCAGGAGACCCTCGCTGAGGGCGAGAGCATCTACAACCTTTCCATGTATGACAGGCTGCCCTCTGACAATGCTGACATCGACCCCCTCTTCTGGGAGGTTGAGGGCGAGAAGGGCAACAAGGTATACTTCTTCGGCTCTATCCACGTTGCCGACGAGACCGCATACCGTCTGCCCGAGCATATCATGAACGCATACCTTGAGAGCGACAGCCTTGCTGTTGAGGTTGACATCAACGCTATGCAGAGCGACCTGATGGGTCAGCTCAAGCTGGCTCAGTACATGACCTACGCTGACGGCAGCTCCATCGCTGACCACATCGACCCTGAGCTGTACGCAGCAATGCGTGAGTTTGCCGAAAACGAGATGAGCAGTATGCTCTCCTCCCTCGGCTACAGCAACATTGATATGCTGGACATGATGAAGCCCTCTGTATGGATGTCCCTGTTTGAAAACTACTACGCTGAGGCAGCCAACCTGAAGAGCGACCTTGGTATTGACAGCCACTTCCTGACCATCGCTGCCGCACAGGGCCGTGAGATCATCGAGCTGGAGTCTGCTGAGTTCCAGTACGCTATGCTGGACGGCTTCTCTGATAAGTTCTATGAGATGCAGCTTTCCAGCTATGTGATGGGCGACGTCGATGAGACCGTCAAGGTTTACAGAGATATGTTCGAGGGCTGGAAGGAAGGCAATCCAGAGGCTATGCTCTCCGAAGAGGTCGACTTCTCCGGTGAAGACCTCACCGATGAAGAGATTGAAGAATACACCCAGATACTCGAGGACTACAACACCGCAATGCTCTACGACCGCAATGAAGGCATGGCTGACAAGGCTGAGGACTTCATCAACAGCGGCAAGAACGTATTCTATGTTGTTGGCTGCGGTCACTTCGTCGGCAAGGACAGCGTTATTGATCTGCTGCTCGACCGTGGATACGATGTAAAGCAGATTGGCGGCATGGACGCTGAGCCTTATCTTGATATGTATGAGCTTCCCGCTTCCGGCGCAGGCAAGCAGGATCCCGCTGACGACGAGGAAGAGGAAGAAGAAGAGGAAGACAATCACGGCGGTACCACTGCCCTTACCCACGATGACCTCTACAGCGTTTACAACTACGACCTGTATGTAGAGATGTACGAGCACTTCGGCGGCACCACTGCTGACGAGGACGCACTGGAGGGCAAGACCACCAAGAAGACCAAGAAGACCAGCACCACCACCAAGACCACCGCCAACGACAACGGCGGCTGGGGCGGCTGGGGTTCCAGTGATCAGGACTAATTCCCTTATCGGCACCACTACCTCGGGGGACGCAAGCTTTTGCGCCCCCCTTTTGTCGGTAATTATGCCTGCGGGCAATTTCCGCTGTACATATTGCCGGACAAACAGCACATTGCAGGAGGTCATACCATATGTCTGATACCGTAACCGGCACCACAAACAACCAATCTGTGTCCGCTGCTTCCCCCTCCCGCCGCAGGGTCAGGATACTTGACACCCTGCGCGGTGTCGCAATAATCTACATGGTTTTCTACCACACGCTGTTTGACCTTGTGGAGATGTTCGGGCACGACTGGGCGCAGGGCATATTCAGGGCGCAGGACGCTTTTTCCGTTTATTTTACTGGCACGTTTGTTTTGCTTGGCGGCGTTACTGTGCGCTTCTCCCGCAATCCCGCACTGCGCGGCGCACGCCTTTTCTTCCTTGCAAGTGCGTTTACCTTCTTTACCGCTCTCATCTTCCCCGGCTCGGCAATTTACTCCGGTGTGCTTCACCTTTTTTGCATAGGTATGCTGCTGTACGCTGTTGCCGGCAAGGCAATTGAGCGCATTCCGGCATGGGTGGGTCTGCCCCTTGCCGCAGTTCTTTTCATCTTTTTCTACAACACCCCGAACGGCTGGATAGGCTTTGGCGAATGGCCCCACATTGAGATTCCCGAAGCACTCACATGGAACAACCTCCTCAACGGCTTCGGCTTTGTCAACAGGCAGTTTTCCTCGGTTGATTACCTTCCTGCTCTGCCGTGGCTCTTCCTCTTTATCAGCGGCGTATATGTAGGAAAGCTGCTCGACCGTAACCTGCCCGAATTCTTCTACCGTGACTGGTGCCCGCCTGTAACATGGCTGGGCAAGCACTCGCTGATTATCTATGTGCTGCATCAGCCGGTTATATTCGTGCTGCTGTCTGTACTGCACATGATTATTCGATAATTTCACATATATACTAAACTGGTTAATACCATCTCAGAAAGGATCTTACTGCATTGGATTTTATTAACGCCTTATCACATCAGTTTTCGGTAAAACCGGAATA
Organism: Oscillospiraceae bacterium; assembly: GCA_015065695.1. Taxonomy (GTDB): domain Bacteria; phylum Bacillota; class Clostridia; order Oscillospirales; family Acutalibacteraceae; genus SIG598. Next base: position 36,771 of record SVPT01000011.1, read on the forward strand.
TATTGCAAATATTCTCTCACTGCTTGACGACGGCAACACCGTACCCTTTATTGCCCGCTACCGCAAGGAGATGCACGGCACACAGGACGACCAGACTATCCGTGAGATAGCCGAACGCTACGAATATCTTCAGGGTCTTGACAAGCGCCGCGAAGAGGTGCGCAGTTCCATTGATAAGCTGGGCTTTATGACCGACGAGATTTCTGCCGCTCTTGACACCGCTGAAACCCTTGCTGAGATTGAGGACATATACCGTCCCTACAAGCCCAAGAAGCGCACCCGCGCCATCATCGCCCGCGAAAAGGGACTTGAGCCGCTGGCTATGGCTATCTATGCCCAGGAGCGGGACAGCGAATACCCCATCGACATGGCAGAGCGTTTTGTTGACCCCGAGAAGGGCGTGGAAACCGCTCTTGACGCCATAAAGGGCGCGCAGGACATCATTGCGGAACTTATTTCCGATGACGCAGGCATACGCAAGCGTCTGCGCTATGTGGCTTTCCAGAACGGCAAGCTGCGCAGCCGCGCCGTTGACCCGGAAAACGACTCGGTCTACCGTCTGTACTACAACTTCTCCGAGCCGCTCAACCGCATCGCAGGCTACCGCGTGCTTGCCATCGACCGCGGCGAGCGTGAGGAATTCCTCAAGGCAAGCATAGAATTTGACCGTGACAAGGCCATGCGCATCATTCACTCTGTGGCAGTCAAACAGGGCTCTCCCTGCACCGACACCGTCATCGAGGCGGCAGAGGACGCCTATGACCGTCTTATCTTCCCCTCTATTGAGAGAGAGCTGCGCAGCACCCTTACCGGCAATGCCGACGATGCCGCTATCAAGGTCTTTGCCTCCAACCTGCGTCAGCTTCTCATGCAGCCGCCCATCAAGGGCAGGACGGTCATCGGTCTTGACCCCGGTTACCGCACGGGCTGCAAGGTGGCAGTTGTGGACAGCACAGGACGTGTGCTGGATACCGGCGTTATCTACCCCGCAAAGCCCCATGAGAAGATTGCCGAAGCCCGCACTACGGTCAGCCGCCTTATCAAAAAGCATGGCGCGACCGCAATCTCCATCGGCAACGGCACTGCCAGCAAGGAAACTGAGATATTCGTTTCCGACCTGCTGCACGACTTCCCCGATGTGAAGTACATGGTGGTCAGCGAGTCGGGTGCTTCGGTTTATTCCGCAAGCAAGCTGGCTGCCGCTGAATTCCCTGACTACGATGTCAGCCTGCGCAGCGCGGTGTCCATTGCCCGCCGTATGCAGGACCCCCTTGCGGAGCTGGTCAAGATTGAGCCCAAGGCTATAGGCGTTGGACAGTATCAGCACGATATGCCGCAGAAGCAGCTTGGTGAGGCTCTCGGCGGCGTTGTCGAGGACTGCGTTAACACCGTCGGCGTTGACCTGAACACAGCCTCCCCCTCCCTGCTCTCCTATGTTGCGGGAATCAGCTCCACCGTTGCAAAGAACATTGTCACCTACCGTGAGGAAAACGGCGCATTCCACAGCAGACGTGAGCTGCTGAAGGTTGCTAAACTGGGTCCCAAGGCCTTTGAGCAGTGCGCAGGCTTTATGCGTGTGCCTGAAAGCAGCAACGTGCTGGACAACACCGCCGTCCACCCCGAAAGTTATACTGCCGCCTCCGCTCTGCTGGAGCTGTGCGGCTTCTCCATGAAGGACGTAAGCTCCGGCAATATTTCCGAGCTGCCCGAGCGAGTGGCTGCAAAGGGAGCGGAAAGCATCGCCGCGGAAATCGGCATAGGCGTGCCCACCCTTGAGGATATTGTCAAGGAGCTGCTGCGCCCCGGTCGTGACCTGCGTGATGACCTGCCCCAGCCCATGCTCCGCAGCGAGATTATGGACATGAACGACCTTGTGCCCGGAATGGAACTGGACGGCACAGTGCGCAACGTGGTTGACTTCGGCGCATTTGTTGACATCG
>SVPT01000012.1 GCA_015065695.1 Oscillospiraceae bacterium
GCGGCGGTCGGTGCGGACGGTGAGGTCCAGACCCTTCCACAGCAATCCCAGCTTCTTCTCGATGAGGAAGGGGGAGAAACGCTTCAGGCACTCCATGACCATGGACTTGAAGTCGTATTCCTTGACCTCCAGCATGCTGTCGATATACTCAAGATGATTGAAGTATATGATGCGGTCTATCATTGCGTTGACATACTCGCACTCACGACCGAATACGGCGGCGGTATGCTTATCCTCAATGCTGTCTATGTAGCGCATCAGGCGCAGGAGGCAGGGCTTTGCATCGGCCGCCCACACCTCAACACAGTCGCGGTAGAGAAGCTCTTCCTCGTCCATATCGTAGAAGGTTTCCAGCGGCTGACCCTGCACCACAGGCTGTGCGGTGGCAACAGAAGCGGCGGTGGCGGCTGCTGCGGCTGCAACCTGTCCTGCCGCGGCGGACTGCTCGGGTGCGGCTGCCTCGGGAGCTGTGCTGTTTTCAGCGGCATTTGCCTGCTCGGTACCGTCCAGCTTGAGGACGGGACGGAATGCCGGGTCATCGATTTCCTCGGGGGCGGCGGGCTGCTCGGCGGCGGGGGCGTTTTCGCCATATGCGCCATAGTAATCCTCGCCCTGCATGACCGCCTGTGCGGCAGCCTGTGCCTCGGCAAGCTGTGCTGCCTCGGCAGCTTCCTTAGCTGCACGCTCAGCCTCAAGGCGAGCCTGCTCTTCTGCCAGACGGGCGGCTTCCTGCTCGGCGCGGGCATTCTCTTCCTCCTGTGCGGCGCGGGCGCGGCGCTCGCGGGCACCAAAGGGCAGGCGGCGGGGCTTCTGCTCCTCCGCGAAATCCTGTGCAGGCTCTGCTGTTACAGACTCTGCATCTACAGGACCTGTAGCCGGCTGTTCATCAGCCTCGTTGATGCCAAAGGGGTCGGTATCGGCATAATCCTCTGCGGGGGCTTCGTCTGCAGGCTGAGCCGCAGCTTCAATTACCGGCTGCTCCGCACTGTTCTGTGCGGCACGGCGGGAGAACATCTTTCTGAAGCCGGAGGGCTCCTCCTTGGGTTCCTCCGCGGCAATGGGTGCGACAAAGCTCTCTGCGCTGTCGCCAAAACCGTCATCGGTCTGGAAGCCGTCACCCAGGTCGTCCAGCTCCTGCACCTCAAAGTCGGGGGCAAAGCCGTAATCGCTCTGAGCAAAAGGCTCTTCACCGAAGGGCATATCGGCGGCATCAAACGGCTCGTCCCAGCCGCGGCGACCGCCGGAGGGCTGATATATCGGAGTGTTGTCCATGCCGAAACCGTCGTCTTCCGCGCCGGAATGACGAAGGAAACGCTGGTCGGCGGCGTCCCCATCATTGCGGGCACCCTTTTTCTCTGCAAGGCGGTTTGTGATGTTGGTGACAATCATAAAACCGGCAAGAAGCAGGAACGCGACACACGCCGACACGATGGTGATTGTTCCATTGTTGCGCACTGCGCCGATGATGGCACCAACAACACCCAGAACGATGACTACGCCAAAGAAAATCAGCGGCAGCTTTCCTTTGTTATTCTTCATATTGTTACCTCTGCTTTCATTGTATACTTCATATCGCATACTGATTAAATATTATAGACCATTAACCTATTAACGTCAATCAAAATAACCGCATATAAACCCTCCCGAGAGGGGCAATTGGGCATTTCTGCGTGATGATAACAAAAAGTTTACATATTCCGCGCTCATTCGCTGCCGCTGAGCTGCATTTTTCAGCGCAGTGCGGGCATACATTTGCGCAGGGAGAAAAAGAGACAAAAGAAAATTTCTCCAAATATTTTAAAAAACATATTGACAAAGCGGCTGTTTGCTAATAATATTTCAGTTATGTAGTACCTGCTGCGCCGCAGGCGCGGTACAACAACAGGGCAACAGCCTGACTTATTAGGAGGAATAATATGGTATTCGAAAAGATTAAGGCAATCCTTGCCGAGCAGTTTGACGTTGAAGAGGACGCTATCGCTCTTGACACCAACATTCAGGAAGACCTTGGCGCAGATTCTCTCGACGTAGTTGACCTGATCATGTCCCTTGAGGACACCTTCGACTTTGAAGTTCCCGACCACGAGGTCGAGAGCATCAAGACCGTCGGCGCACTGGTCAAGTTTGTTGAGGACAACATCTAATAAACTGCGCTTACGATAACAAAGAAAAGCGGTGCGGATTCATCTCCGCACCGCTTATTTTTTTGCTTTGTCGGCAGGAGCGAAAATCAGTCCCTGCGGAAGATGTCTCTGGTGTAAATCTTCTCCGCAACGTCATCAAGCTCACTGCTGCAGCGGTTGGTGATGATGACATCGCACATTGCCTTGAACTGCGACAGGTCACGCACGACACGGCTGCCGAAGAACACATCTTCTGCCAGACCGGGCTCGTAGATGACCACCTCCACGCCGTTTCCCTTGATGCGCTTCATTACGCCCTGAATGGAACTCTGGCGGAAGTTGTCGGAGTTGGTCTTCATGGTCAGGCGATAGATGCCTATGACGCAGTCGGTGCGTCCATCGTAGAAGCCCGCCTTGCGCAGTATCTGCTCGGCAATGAAGCTCTTTCTGGTGTGGTTGGCTTCCACAATCGCGCCTATGAGGCTGTTGGGTATGTCCGCGTAGTTGGCTCTGAGCTGCTTGGTATCCTTGGGCAGGCAGTAGCCGCCGTAGCCGAAGGAGGGGTTGTTGTAGAAATCACCGATGCGCGGGTCGAGGCACACGCCCTCGATTATCTGGCGTGTATCCAGACCTCTCACCTCCGCGTAGGTGTCCAACTCATTGAAATAGGCAACGCGCAGGGCAAGGTAGGTGTTGGAAAACAGCTTTACCGCCTCGGCTTCGGTCAGGTTGGTGATGAGGGTAGGAACATCTTCCTTCAATGCCACATCGCCAAGCAGCTTTGCAAAGCCGCGTGCCGCCTGCTCCAGCCGTTCGTCCCCCAGCACTGTGCCGACGATTATGCGGGCGGGGTAGAGATTATCATATACGGCACGCCCCTCCCGCAGAAACTCCGGGCTGAAGATGATATTATCCCAGCCTGTTTTACTGCGCAGCGACTCTGTGTAACCTACGGGAACAGTGGACTTTATGACCACTATTGCATTGGGATTGACTGAATGTGCCAGCTCCACCACAGCCTCGACAGAGGAGGTATCGAAGTAGTTCTTGTCCGGGTCGTAGTTGGTTGGGGTGGCAATGATGATATAGTCGGCACCGCTGTATGCGGCGGCGGCATCAAGCGTGGGGTTCAGGTCAAGCTGCTTGGTGCCCAGATACTCCTCCAGCTCCTTATCGGCAATGGGAGAGCGGCGCTCCCTGAGCATCTCCACCTTTTCGGGAATGATGTCCACCGCCCACACCTCGTTGTGCTGGGCAAGCAGCACTGCCAGCGACAGACCCACATATCCTGTTCCTGCAACGGCTATCTTCATGTCTTTTCTCCGTTCTTATTAGAAAATCATCGTCCATATATCACACAGCAACCGCCCGGCAGTGACGCCCCAGCGGTTGCTGTATTTCTTTGCTGTACTGCCGCTATCAGCCCACAGGCGGCGGGGTATCGGTCGGTATGGTCGCGGGTGGCGGGGTATCGGTCGGTATGGTCGCGGGTGGCGGCGTGTCAGTCGGTATGGTATTGGACGGAGTTTCAGAAGTTGTCGTATCTGTAAACTCAGTGGTGGTAGTGAAGGAGATTGTTGTCGGGCGGATAATATTGACTCCACTTGCCACACCACCATTGACATAGGTCATGTCATCTTCATAGATAAACTTGCGCATGGCCTCGGCGCAGAAGGTGTAGTTTGTGCAGAGAATAGAAATGTTGGTTTTGCCAACAGTCGCCCAGCCCATTCTGTAGGAGCCCTCAACGGGGAATGTGAGCGACACCATCTCGTAGTCGAGAATTTTGGGTGCTTCCACAAGATAACCCAGCATCTCACCTTCGGAGAAATCGGTGGTTATGTTGGGCAGTGCGGTTTCCAGCACCTCCTTGAGCATTGAGAAGGATGCCTCCTTCTCAATCTTCTTCATCAACTGAGAAATGAAATACTGCTGACGGTGAGTACGATCAAAATCGCCATTTCCAACGTATCTGGCGCGGCAGTAAGCCAATGCTTCCTGACCACAGAGTGTTACCAGACCACCCTCTCTTCTGCCAAGGTTTTCGGTCAGCCACCATCTATTGTTGTCGTCCAAGTACTTTGCCTCTGCATCGGTTATCTCCACCTCGACAAATCCGATGGCGTTGATGACCTCCACAAAGCACTGGAAATTAAGCACAACAAAGTGGTCTATCTGAACACCGAAGCATTTCTGTATGGTGTTGCGGGTAACGTGTATGTCCAGATGCTTGTATGCTGTATCAAGATAATAAGCGTAGTTAATCTTGTTGCTGCCCTTAAAGCCTGCCATGGGCGCCCAGAGGTCACGCATGATGGAGGCTATCTTTATCTTTTTGTTAATGCGGTCGAGGAAGACCAGCATCATTGTGTCACTGCGTCCCTTGCCGCCGTCCACATCGGGGCGCAGGTCGCAGCCGACCACCAGAATAACCTCAACATCCTTGTCGGACATGATAGCTCCTTCCGGTATCTGGAAATCAGACTCGCTGACCTCCACCAGCTCGCTGTCCTCCAGCGGCTGCTGGGGAATGGTGCTCTGGGAGGGATTCTGATCCTTGTCAACCAGTGTCATCATGCCGAACACCGAGGTCACTGCCGACAGACCGGTATTGAACAGCAGTGCAAGCACAATAAGTATTGTGACTACAGTGCGGTGTATCTTCAGCCTGCTGCGTTTTTTGCCATTGGGGGAGCTTTCTCTTCGGTCGTCCCTTGAAGGCTGACCGCCGCGCGGTCTGCCGCTCTCCTGAACAAGACGGGCATTGCGCCGCGGCTCCTCATAGGGCAGTGCGGAAACCCGATGATTGTTGTTTCTGTTCTGCATAGTATTCCTCCGTGGAAGGTCTTGCCGAAAGGCTTTTTTCCTTTCAGCGGGTATGCGGATTGCTCCGCATCATTCTCTTGTTATCTTAATATTATAATCCTGTATCCTGTATGTGTCAAGCACAGCGGACTGCTTGCTATATATCCCAGTGCGGAATATAGTGGCAGTCGGAGCTTTCAAGCTCCTGCGCAAAGCCCTCTATGCCAAGCTCGGCGGCGGCATCACACACCCGCTCGTACTCGTGGGGGGTGATGGGTCTCTGCAGCCCGGGATAGGCTTCCAGACCGGGGATTGGGGTATACTGTCCCATAAGGCTGACCAGTGTGCCGGGCAGATGCTCTGCCATATTACGCAGCACCTCTATGGAATTGCGCACGTTGAGGGGCAGCACCAGATGACGCACTATCATGCCCTTCTGCATTATATCGCCGTCAAACACGTCCTCCGGCTGATGGGCACGCATACGCAGCAGGGCGCGCAGGGCGGTTTCCGGATAGTCTGCCGCGCCGCTGAATCGCTCAGCGGGCTTGGGAAGGGCGTATTTGTAGTCGGGCAGCCAGATGTCGACGTAGGGGGCAAGGGCATCTATTACTGCCTCCCGCTCGTAGCCGCTGCTGTTCCACACCACAGGCACTGTGGCAGGTCTTAACTTCAGGGCTGCGATGACCTGCGGCACAAACTGGGTCGCTGTGACCAGCTCTATGTTGTGCGCACCCTGTGCCTCAAGCCGCTCCATTATCTCCGCAAGCCCCGCCGCTGTGACGGGCTTGCCTGCGATGGCGCATTTCCCTCGGGAGATTTCGTAATTCTGGCAGTAGACACAGCCCAGCGTACAGCCTGAGAAGAATATCGTGCCTGCGCCGCGGGTGCCGCTGATGGGCGGCTCTTCCCACATATGCAGCATTGCCTTTGACACATAGGCTGCGGAGGGCATAGCGCACACGCCTGCAGAGGGGGCATTATCTGTCCTCTCCGCTCCGCACATACGGGGGCACAGGCGGCAGCACTTTATTCTGCTCATTCCGCCTCGTACCTCGTCGCGCCGACCAGTGCCTTTTCCACCGCCTTGAGGACAATCTTATCGGTAGGCTGACTGCCTATGTCGTCCTCCGGCACATTGAGCATCTGATAATACAGCACCCTGTCGAATACCTCTTCGGCACGGACGTTGTCTATGCCGGTGAAGCTGTCCAGCCTTATATCCATCATTCTGCCGGAGGCGATGTCCACGCTGACCTTTGCAGACATATGGGAGGAGGTATATTCTCCGCTGTAGGTGCCGTCTGCCACTGCGGATATATCGGTTTCGTTGACGGTAAGCTGCAGCGAAAGCTGCTCGTTGACCGTAAGATTCATGCGGATAAGAATAAACACGGACAGCAGCACGGAAATGCCCAGCACACACCAGAAATATATCCTGCTGTTCTGCTGCTTTCTGTTTTGGGAAGGTGCCTTTGCGGGGACACCCTCCTGCCGCATACGCTCGCTGTTGGTGCGCAGCAGGCTGCTTTCCTCCAGCGCAGTATTGGGTGAACGCTCGCCGCTGATTGTCTTTACTGCCGCAGGATTGCGGGCAATCGCAGCCTCTCTGCGCTCTCTGCTCTTTTTACTCATGTGCCAGTTTCACCTCTACAGGTTTGCGGTCAACATAGTAATACACGCTGTCGAAGCCTGCTTCCAATGCCAGCTTTGCGCCTGTTTCTATGCCGACACTCATCTGGGTGGCGCGGTGGGAATCGCTGCCGAGGGTGATGTATTTGCCTCCCACGCTGCGGAAAAGCCTGAGCATATCCGCCTCCGGAAGCATACGCCCGCCCGGGTAGAGTGCGCCCTTGGTGTTTATCTCCAGACCCTTGCCCATATCGGCAAGCATGGTCAGTATGCGCTCAAAACGCTCCACATACCGCTGTTGGTCAAAGTCGATGCCGTCACGGAAGATGTAGCGCAGGGGGTAGGTTATGTGGGCAAGCACATCGAAATCGCCAAAACGCACCGTTTCCAGAAGCTCTTCCAGATAGCGGTCGTACACCTCGTAGGGGTCGCTTTCGTGGTAATTGAGGTAGTAGAAATCCCTGCCGTCGCGCAGATAATGCACCGACGCCAGTACGAAATCATAGGTACCCGCGGCAAGCACCTGCCGCGCCTGCTCAGGGCAGTAGGCGGGCTGACCCAGCTCCACGCCCGAGAATACCTTCAGCTTTTTCTCGAACCTCTTCTTTGCCCGCCACGCCTCCTGCTGAGAGCGGCGGAGAGCCTTGAATGACCAAAGCTCCTCTGTGCCGTTGACGTTTATCTCGCAGTGGTCGGTTACGGTGACATAGCCGATGAAGCCCTTTTTGAGGGCTGCACGGCACTGCGCGGACACCGGCTCTTTGCTGTCAAAGGAGCTGCGGCTGTGGACATGGCTGTCGGGAAGCAGCACTCCCTGTGCAATGTTATCTTTCAACACCTGGTATATCTCCTGTTTTTCTTTACTGTCTGTAATCCCAGCGGGTTATCAGTTGTAGCCAATATAGACGCAGAACATCAGTATGGCGGAGGTTACAGCGAGGGTGACAAGCTGCAGAGGCAGTGCCCAGCGCACCCACTTGCCGTAGGAAATGTTGACCAGACCCAGCACGATGAACAGTGCCGCGTTGGTGGGCATGAACATATTGGTGAAGCCGTCACCGAAGCAGTATGCCTGCACGACTGTCTGGCGGGTAATCTCTGCGCCGCCGCTCTGCGCCAGCATACCCACAAGGGGCACCACCAGCGGGATTACGATAAATGCCTTTGCCGATGCGCTGCTGACGAAAAATTCCAGCAGCAGCACAAACAGATAGATCATCAATATTGCCACATAGGGGTTTACGTCGGTCATCATGCCGTATGCCCAGTGGAGAATGGTGTCCATAACGCCGCCTGCTACAACTATCTGCTTGGCACTCATTGCCATGACCACCAGCAGACCGCAGGGCGCAATGGACAGCATACCCTTGAGGAAGTCGCCGATGACGGTCTTGCTGTACTTTGAAACGAAACCAACAGCAATGCCTGCCGCTGTCAGCAGGATTATCATGACCGGCATGGTCAGGTCGCTGAGCTGGAAGGCTGCGTCCTCGGGCAGCTTTACCGTCAGGGAGAGGGCGATGTATATTGCGACAAGCACAAACGCGCCGATGAAAATGAAGGAAGCGCGGCGCACGTTGGGGTCAACGGGGACGGTGCTGTCGAAGCTGTAGCTGTACTTCTCCCTGAGAAGCAGGTCGCTCTCGTAGCTGAGAGACCTCTGCGGATTCTTTTCAACACGCCTGGCATACAGGAGAAGATAGGTAATCAGTATGATGTAGCATATAAAGAATACGGCAATGCGCAGACCGATACCGGAATATAGGGGCAGACCGGCAAGACGCTGTGCCACAGCGATGCTGAAAGGATTGAAGGTACCTGCCGCAAAACCGAAGCACACAGCGATGATGCTCATGCCAAGACCCACGAAGGAGTCCCAGCCCAGCGCAAGTGCCACCGCCACAACGATGGGCACCAGTGCGGCACATTCCTCGAACATTCCGCACACCGAGCCGAGGGTCATGCCTACCAGCACCATGACCGCCATCAGCAGATACTTTCGCTTGCCAAAGCGGCTCACCGCTGAGGTTATTATGTGCTGCATGACGCCGCTCTTGTCCAGTATCATGAACGAGCCGCCCACAAACAGGATAAAGAGGATTATCATTATCGCAACCAGACCGTCCTCGCTGCCCAAGACCTCAACAGGTGCGGTGAAGGTGCGCCAGAAGGGCAGGCGGGGCGCGTCCTCATGGACGGTGTAGGAGGTTATATCCACTTCCTCATAGCCTTCGGCAGTGACTATGCGGTCATAGGAGCTTACTGGGATAACCTGCGTCAGAATACCGGCACACAGCATGACGGCAAGCAGAACGATGACGGTGCTGATAAAGGTCTTTGTGCTGATGTGCAGACCGGCCTTGCCTTTAGTGCCTGCGGGGGTATTTTCGCCTGAATCAACGAGCTGCTCCGCCTGATTGTCAATCATAATATCATTCTGATTCATTGCTTTCTCTGTTTCCTTTTCTTTGTATATTCGGTCTGTACTTTATGTATTGCAGGTAAGCGTCTATGCGTCGGCAGCTTCTTTTTCCTGCTCTTCGTTGACCGCAGTCCAAAGCTGCTCTGCCACCACCGACCACTTTACGCTCTCCATACGGTTTTCGGGGATAAATTTGTAGAACTCAGCGTGGGAGAACAACTCAAAGCTTTTGCCGGGAGAGAAGGGCAGTGCAGGCAGAGTATGGCAGGGTATGTTCAGGTGCAGCTCTGTGCCGTCGGAGATGCCGTCATAGAAGAAGCCCTCACGGCTGAGGCGTGCCTCGCCCTCGCCCGAATCACCGAACCACTTGCCCTTTCGTCCCGGGCGCAGCAGCCTGACATGGGAGGAGAGAGTATATCCTCTGTCGCTTTCTATGCGCTGACGCTCGGTATTCTTCTGCCATTCGTACCATTCACCGATATTCTTCGGTATATCGCCCTTGTCGTCAAGGGGAACAAGGTCGTAGTATTCATTCAGCACCGCGCCGCAGCCGCACTGCGCGCAGTATATGCGGTCGTCATCGGTCTCCATGGAAAACTCCGCCCTGCAGCGGGGACACATATAGAGAATCTTCTGCAGCCCATCCGCGAAGTCCTTTTTCTTCTTGTAGGCAACGCGGTTATGCTCCTGCCAGCGGAAGTCGTCATAGTGCAGGGCATCATGCACCTGCTCCAGCACCTCGCTTTCGCTCAGTGCGCTGAGCTGCTCGGGCGTGAACAGCTTGGAAAAACGCAGGTCGATGCGCCCTTTGCGTATGTTGTCTGCCCACTTGGGCTTGGTGAGGTAGGCTCCGTCCAGATGGACGCAGTACACCGCGACCCCCAGATTTTTCAGCAGCTTGGCTGTGGCAGGGGTGATAGCCTCCATGCTTCCGTGGGGAGAAAGTCTGCCCTCCGGAAAGAGGTACACCATGCCGTTTTTCTTTATTATCTGCTTTATACGCTTGATAGTATCTATATCGGGGGAGAATAGATTCTTGGGAATTGCCCCCAGCTTGCCCAGCAGCCTTGCAAGGAAGATGTTGTAGTAATAATAGCGGTTGATGACAATGTTCAGATAGTTCTTGTCCAGTGCGGCCGCACCGTATATCCAATCCATGAAGCTGGGGTGGTTGCTGAGGATAACGCAGGGCTTCTGCAGCTCCTCGGTTTGCAGCTCCACCTGTACGTTGCCCTTTTTCATGTAGTAGGGTCTCATGACCGACATGAAAAATGTATACAGTCCGCTGCTGGGAAGTTCTGCCTCCTTTGGCAGCACTCTCCGCATACGTTTATGCTGTTTTTCGCTTATGCGTCCCGCACGCACCTGTGCGCGCAGAGTACGACGGGGACGAGCATTTATGTTAACATTACTGCTCTTTATGACCCGCCACCTGCCTTTCCTTATTCTTTCCCTTTTGTCTGAAGACACATATAATTATGATATACTTTAATGAAAACTGTGTCAAGAGCTGTGGTGCAAACAGACGGTGACAAAGGGTATAATTTTCCTGCGGAGGGGCAAGCGTTGCTCATTTCCTTGTTGACATACTCTCTTTGAGGGTTTATCATATTCGGGAGTAAGACAAACAACGGAGAGGATGACCCAAAATGGCATTCAAGATATACCTCTCTCCCCCGCACATGGGCGGAGAGGAAATCAAATTCGTTCAGGAGGCCTTTGACACCAACTGGATTGCTCCCGCAGGACCTTCGCTGACACGCTTTGAGGAAGAGATGGCACAGTACACCGGCATGGCAAGTGCATTGGCTACCTCCTCCGGCACTTCAGCGATACACCTTGCGCTGCGCTGGTTTGGCGTGGAGAAGGACGATGTGGTTTTCTGCTCAGACCTGACCTTTGCGGGAAGCTGCAACCCCATACTCTATCAGCTTGCCCGCCCTGTGTTTATCGACAGCGAGCCTGACACATGGAATATGTCCCCCGTGGCACTGGAGAAGGCTTTCCGCTGGGCAGAGGAAACAGGCAATATGCCCAAGGCGGTCATCATCGTTGACCTTTACGGCGAGAGTGCCGACTGGGACGCACTGCTGCCCATCTGCCGCAAGTACGGCGTGCCTGTCATCGAGGATTCTGCCGAGGCTGCAGGCTCCCTCTACAAGGGAAAGCACTGCGGCTCCTTTGGTGACATTGCCGTTTTCAGCTTTAACGGCAACAAGATACTGACCACCTCCGGCGGCGGCATGGTGCTTTCCAGCAACATGATGGCTGTGGAGAAGATGCGCTTCTGGTCCACTCAGGCAAGGGAGCCCTTTATCCACTACGAGCACAAGGAGTTTGGCTACAACTACCGTATGTCCAACGTGTGCGCTGCCATAGGACGCGGACAGCTTCGTTTCCTTGACCGAAAGGTTGCCCTGCGCCGCAGCATACACCACCGCTATCAGGCATTGCTGAAGGACATACCCGCCGAAATCAAGTCCCATGTTCAGCCCGCAAGCTCAAACTGCTGGCTCAACCTGCTGTACATACACACCGAGGACGTCACCCCCTCCGACGTTGTCATCAAGCTGCACAACGCGGAAATCGAGGCGCGTCCCGCGTGGAAGCCCATGCATATGCAGCCTGTTTTCGCCGGCTGCACCAGCTTTTCCCACTATGAGGACAGCTATGTGGACGAGGATATCTTTGCCCACACCGTATGCCTGCCCAGCGGCGACAGCATGACCGATGACCAGCTTGCGCTTGTTATTGATGAGGTTAAGAAATGCTTCATCAATGTGTCAAGATGATTAAGCTTTTCTGCATTGCTGAATAATTATTAAGTCTGTCAAAATCCATTGAAACCGCTCCTATAATCTGGTAATCTTTATTTGTACATCAAAGGCTTGTTGTACAGTTGCGAAAATCAGAAAGGGGATATAAAGTTGGCTATATTCAGTGCGGCGGCACTTGATACCATCGGGCTTTTCGCAGTCGGTGGACTGGTACTGCTGTCTACAATAACGGTCAGCGTGGCAGCCTTCGTCGTAATGGCGCATAAGCGTCTGGCAAAATCCAAGCACAGAGATAAGAAAAACGAGCGGTGAAAGCCTGAAACACGGCTTCACCGCTTTTTTGCTGCCCTTTTTTCCTTTCGTTTCCCCTCAGTATCCATTTATGAATGTACTATGAATTCCGGCGGGCGCAGTTGCCATCTGCGCCCGATTGTATTATAATGATTTATTATTGTTATGATTATTTGCAAGGGAGGTGTGTGCTTTGCCGGAAGACAACAGAGAATACCGCGGCGCGGGGCTGCTTTCAGCCGTTGCCCCTGTTATGGTGCTGACCCTTGTTTTTGTCATTGCCGGCATCTCCCCGCTGGGGGGCAGGCTGCTGCTCTCCCCTGCCAACGCCGACTGGTTTGACCGTCTGTGTACCTTCAGGCGGGTGCTTTCGGGCGGGACACAGGACAACCTCTTCTACTCCCTCTCCGAGGGGCTGGGCGCCGATTTCTACCGCAGCTTTGCGGGTGGTCTGTGCAGCCCCTTTGTGCTGCTGACGGGCATTTTCCCGGAAACGGTCATGGCGGAGGCACTGAGCTTTGTCTCCATGGCACGCGCCTGCTGCACAGGCTTTTTCAGCTATCTGATGCTTTCGCAGCTATGCGTCAACGAGGACGGCAGCCCCAACAACCGACTGGGCGCGGCCATCTTCGCCGTCGGCTACGCTTCCGGCAGCTCCATGCTGCTGACCCTCTTTGCCCCTGAATACGCGGACGCGGCTGTTTTTCTGCCCCTTGTGGGCGCGGGCATCGGCTTGCTTTGCTCACGGGGCAGCGTGATGGTGCTGCTGACGGGCATGAGCCTGTTTCTGCTCTGCACCCCCGCCCTTTGGCCTGTGCTTGTCGCATTCTGCGTGATATGGTACTGCTGGTGTCAGTCCATATATTCGCCTATCCCCCAGCCCGCCCCGCTCCGACGCAGCGGCGCAGGCAATCTGGGACTGCTTCTGCTGTGCATGGCCATCGCCTTTGGCACAGCCGCAGTGGTGATGGTGCCCTATCTTTCCGCAGGTGATGAGGCGGGAGGTATCCTCTGCACCCCTGCGGAGGTGGACGTGACCAGTCTGCCCGCGCTTCTCGCCGGAATGCTCCCCGGTGCGCGGCTTTCGGCAGAGGGCGGCTCCGGTCTGATTCCTATGGCCTTCTGCTCCACCCTCGCCCCCATGATGCTTTTCATCTACTTCTTCGATTCCCGCCGTGGACTGCTGGAGCGGCAGATACCCGTCTTTGGCTCGGCGGCGATAATACTCTGTATGCTTGTGCCGGCACTTGGCTGGCTCTTCGCCGGCTTCGCCCGCCCCACCGGACAGGTGGTTGCCTGCGGCTTTCTGCTCAGCGCACTGACTGCGGGTGCGGCGGCACGGCTGCTTTCCTCCACGGCACAGCCCGACCTGCGGCTGCCTGTGTGGCTTGACGCGGAGCGGCTGGAGCGGCTTTACCGCCGACGCGGACGCTCCGGCGCAGGGGTTATGTCCGTACTGCTGGCGTGGCTGGCGGTCATGCTGCTGACCATCGCAGGCTCCATTTTCAACGACGGCTTCACTGTTGGCACCGTCATGGTGACATCGGTGTTTGTCACCGGTTTTGCCGCCTTTGCCATTGCCGCGCTTTCCGGCTCCGGCAAGCGCGTGGGTGCCTGTATGCTGCTTCTGCTGCTGGTTTGCGGCGAGTGCATATACGCCGGCGCCGCCACCCTCTCGGAGCAAAACGCCCCTCTGTACAGCAGCAGTCAGTACACCCTTGACTACAACAAAGACAACAACTTCATCGCACACATGAATCAGGAGGGCTTCTTCCGCATACGCGGCGGGAATGTAGCCCAATACAACCGTGCCGATGCCCCCGGCGAGATGCCTGAAGCCACCGCGCAGCTTCTTGAGGTGCTGGGCATTCGCAACGGACGGGGCTGGACCCCTGTGACCGATGCCCTCTTCGGCGTGCGCTATGTATTCGGTGAAGCACCGCAGGGCCCATACACACAGCTTGGCGACGGTCAGAATACCGTATTGTGGCAGGCAGACCATGCCATGCCCCTTGCCTATGCTGTGTCCTCGGAGATGCTCAATCTCAATTCCTACAGCTCCAACCCCTTTACCGCACAGAATCAGTTTATCACCGCGGCAGCGGGAATACAGCGCGAGCCATTTGCGGAGGCTGCTATTCTTGAGCGTCTGCCTGCCGGCTGCTACATAAACGATGGCGAAGGCGGCATGGAAATCATACGCAACGAAAGCGATGCTTCGGTGGTATTTAATGTAGCGGCACCTGTGGACGGCGCGCTGTATATGTGCCTTGACGACAAGGAAATGCATAAAGAGAGCATCACTGTCGGAGGACGTGAGCTTGGCGAATGTACCCTGGGCGAGGTGATTTTCCTCGGCAGTTTCTCCCGAGGCACTACTGTAAACGTGACCGTGAGCGTCAGCACCGACCGCCTGCGGCTGGAGGGTGCGTACTTTGCGCAGCTTGACCGCATCTACAGCGATGCCGCACTGGAAGAGCTGTGCCAGCGGCAGGGCAACAAGTCCTCTGCGGCGCGCAGCGGCTCTCTCGGTGCAGCCCTTACCCTTGAGGAGGGGCAGATTGTTCTCTTCACCGTGCCGTGGCAGAATGGCTGGACAGCCAAGGTGGACGGCGAGGAATCAGACGTGCTGTGTGCCGCCGGCGCACTTATAGCGGTAGCTCCCGGGTCGGGGGCGCACACCATTCAGCTTGTTTACACCCCGCCCAGCTTCGGCTCGTCGGTGGTGATAAGCATTGCCTCTATCCTGACGGGGCTGATATTTGCCTGCGCCGCCGAAGCCATACGCCGCAAGCGGGAAATGGCAGTCATGGCACGCCTTGCCCCGCGCCCCCAAAGCTACGACCGTCTGCCTGAGCCTCTCCCGCTGTCCCCTCAGCCCGCCGAATATGACTACACCCTGCCCCCTGAGCCTACCCCCGAGGAGCAGAAGGAGCAGGAAGCCATTTCCGAGCTTATGGGCGGCATAGCCTACAAGTATGACGAATACGGCTACGGCAGCAGCTCAGACGACTTCTTTGACTGATAAGTCCATGCATACACCAAGGGGAAAGAAAAGATAACCGCCGTTTTCGGCAAGGAGGACACTATGGCCAATAACCCGAACCAGAACCGGAATAAGGCTGCTGTGCAGAGCGACCCTTATCCTTTTGACAGGCTTTCCCGCCTGTGCGCACTGCTGCTGTTATTCTTCACCGTCTTTTGCTACCCGCTGATGATGGACAGCACCAAGTATTCCCAGATAACCCGCTTCAAGGGCAACACCTTTACCGTGATATTTATTATCTGCACCGTCGGGCTGCTTTTCCTCACCCTGCTGAGCGAAACCACCCGTGTGACCCGCAGAAAGCCCGCAAGCTGGCGCACCGTCAGCGCGGCACCCTTCTGGGCAGACATCGCACTGCTGGCGTACTGGGTTTTCATGTTCATCTCCTCGGTCTGCGCCAAGGATTCCGCAACAGCCTTTATGGGTATCCAGCCGAGAAACAACGGCTTTTTCTACCAGACGATGTATGTGGGCAGCTATTTCTTCCTCTCCTATATGCTGCGCTCCCCCGCACCGGTCCGCTGCCGCTGGACCTCCGGACGAAGAGGGCTTGTGTCTGACGGCTGGTTTTTCAGCCGCGAGGTGCAGTTCTTTGTTCTGGGCGGCGTACTGCTTGCAGTTGCCTGCATACTGCACTTCTACGGCGTTGACCTTTACGACATAGCCTCGGTCAACGGCGCAACCTACGGCGGCCCTTTCTGGGTTGATTCCAAGTACCGCTTCCTCGGTCCTGTCGGCAACGTCAACCTCGGCTCCTATATCCTCTCTGCGGCGGCTGTAATCACCGCAGGTCTGTACATCAACAAGTTTGTCAGCAGATACGACCGCCACGGGCTTATCACCCTCGGTCTGTTTGCGGTGATACTGTACGCCGAGCTTAACATCAACACCGACGCGGGTGTTGTTGCCCTTGCGGTGGCGGCCGTGCTGCTTCCCGCGGTGCTTTGCACCGGTCTGGGACACCTCAACCGTCTGCTGCACATCTACTGTGTTTCCGCCTGCCTTGTGCTGTTCAACCACTGCCTTGTGGACGTGGTGCTGCGCGGCGAGGAGTTTGGCGGCATGGGCGTGCTGCTGGTGCTTGCCGCTGCAGGGCTGACCACCCTGTGCGGTGCGGGTCTGACCCGCTGGCTGAGCAGCCGCTGTGAATGCGTTATTGCCGTAAAGGGCTACAAGAATCAGATGCGCCGCTCCGGCAAAAAGCAAAAGAAAAACAGAGCATTGACCGCACCCAAGGGCACATCCGCGAAAAGCTGGCGCAAGGCACTGGCGCACCGCCGCCTCACCGTCATGCTGGCGGGCGGCATCGGCACCGGTCTGCTGGTTTCGCTGGGGCTGCTTGCGGTAAGCCTCTGGATGACCTCCGCAAAGGGAAATCCCCTTGGAGAAAGCACTCCCATACACGCTCTGGGCAATATGCTGCGCGGTGCTGACTGCTTCAAGGGCATTGTGCTTCTGCTGGCGGTATGCGCACTTGTCGCAAGTGCGATAATGCTCTGGTCGCCCGTCCGCATCAGCATCAAGGGCAAGACCCTGCAGCGGCTGTGCATAGCCGCCGCCGCACTGGTCGTGGTGTGCGGACTGGCACTCTCGCTGATAATAACCGCTCCCGACCCCACCCCCGCAGGCACTCTCGCCGGCGCCGCAAAGGTCACCGACAAGGCTGACCTGAAGGAGAAATCCGACAACATGGTACATGAGCTTGGTCAGATGCTTCGCGGCAACTTTGACGATTCCTTCGGTCACAACCGCCTGTTCACATGGAAGCGCACCCTGCGCCTGTGCAAGCTCAATCCCATGTTCGGTATCGGCCCTGACAATTACAAGCAGTTCTTTGCAAGCTACTTCCACGATGAGGCGGTGAAGATGTTCCCCTCCTCCAACGGCGGGCTTGACAAGGCTCACAATGAATTTCTCGATGTGCTCATCTGCAACGGCATCGTGGGACTGATTGCATATCTCACCTTCTTCGGGCTGCTGCTCTTCTACGCTTTCCGCGGAAACTCCCGCGGCAGACTGGCCCCCATCTTCGGCATAGCTGTAGCCGCCTACATGGCACACGCATTCTTCGGCTATCAGCTTCCCATACAGTCGCCGGTCATGTGGATGATGATTGGCACGCTTGCTGCTTTCCTCCGCAGCGAAAGCAGGCAGAGGGTTGATGCTTCTGAGGTTCGATAATCCAACATAACGCAAAAGCGCGTCCGTACTATTTTGTACGGACGCGCATCTTTTTGTAATTGAACTATCAGCCATAGATACGGGCATCGTTCCAGCAATAGGTGATGCCCCTGCACCGCAGCTCCAGTTCGGTTTCGAGGGAATAGGGCTTGCGGCTTTGCCAGAGATAACCGCTGAAGCGCAAACGCTGCCAGCCGTACAGCTCTGTCACGATTTCCAGCTCGTTTTTACCGGAGTTGACACGCTCCATGAGCTCTGCGACGGTGTGGCTGTGCCGCACATCTGCGCCCTTTTCCAGCAGTGACGGCTTATAGATATACACACTGCTGTATTCAAAGGGTTCATCGAAAAGCTCTATGACGATGCAGGCTTTGCCGGTTATCAATGCATGGTCGGGGTCGGGATTGCTCTCTGCGCCCGGGCAGATGAGGAAGCCCCCTGCGGTCTCCAGCGTCAGGGTGCTGTTTTTCAGACTGATGCCGGTCACTCTGCAGTCGTGCAGGCTGAAGTCCTCGTGCCTGCCGCTGACAGCGTACTTCCAGCCGCTCGCTGTGCCTTGCTCCACAGAGTTATTTGGTTGCTTCAGCAAGTGCCTGGTCGATGTCGGCGATGATGTCCTCTACGTCCTCGATGCCTACGGAGAAGCGAATGAGGTCGGGAGAAACGCCACATTCTGCCAGCTCCTGATCGTTAAGCTGACGGTGGGTGGTGCTTGCGGGGTGGAGTGCGCAGGTTCTTGCATCGGCAACGTGGGTAACGATGGCTGCCAGCTTAAGGGAATTGAGGAAGCGGGTTGCAGCCTCTCTGCCGCCCTTTACGCCAAAGGAAACAACACCGCAAGTGCCGCCCGGCATCAGCTTTGAGGCCAGCTCGTAATACTTGTTGTCCTCCAGTGCGGGGTAGCTGACCCACTCTATGCGCTCGTCCTTCTGCAGCCAGCGGGCAACAGCCATAGCATTCTCGCAGTGTCTGGGCATACGCAGATGCAGGGTTTCCAGACCGATATTGAGCAGGAATGCGTTCTGGGGAGCCATCATGGAGCCAATATCGCGCATGAGGTGGGTACGCAGCTTGATACCGTAGGCAGCGTTGCCGAACTGCTCGGTGTAGACAACGCCATGGTAGGTTTCATCGGGGGTGGTGAGACCGGGGAATTTGCCGGAAGCCTTCCAGTCGAACTTGCCGCCGTCGATGACGCAGCCGCCCAGTGCGGAGGCATGACCGTCCAGATACTTGCTGGTGGAATGTACGACGATGTCAGCACCCCACTCCAGCGGGCGGAGGTTTATCGGGGTGGGGAAGGTATTGTCAACGATGAGGGGAACACCATGTTTGTGTGCCAGCTCTGCCCACAGGGGAATATCGACAACCTGCAGGGAGGGGTTGGTCAGCGACTCGACGAAGCAGCAGCGGGTGTTTTCCTTGAACAGCTTCTCGATTTCCTCAGCCTTTGCGTCGGGCTCGATGAAGTCAAACTCGATGCCCATGCCGCGCATGGTCTTGTTGAAGAGGTTGAAGGTGCCGCCGTACAGTGCGGAGGAGCAGATGCAGTGCTCACCTGCGGAGCAGATGTTAAGCACAGACATCATGGAAGCCGACTGACCGGAGCTGGTCAGCATGGCAAGCACGCCGCCCTCAAGGGCTGCAATCTTCTTCTCCACTGCGTCAACGGTGGGGTTGGCAAGGCGGGTGTAGAAGAAGCCTTCGGCGGTAAGGTCGAAGAGGGCTGCCATCTGCTCGGCAGACTCGTACTTGTATGTGGTGCTCTGGGCAATGGGGACTACTCGCGGCTCACCGTTTCCGGGTGTGTAGCCTGCCTGTACGCAGTTGGTGTTTATCTTGTAGTTGCTCATGGTGTTCAGACCCTTTCTTATATTATGAAATACTTGTTTCTGTATAGCAGATTCTCAATGACAAGCGGCTGTCAGCACATCTGGATTTCCAGCCCGTTGCCGACCGAAAGCTCACGCTGTATGGCGGCACGCACCATGGTGGCGGTGGCGTCATCGTCAGCCATCTGTCGGTTATCAATAAACATGGCTGCGCCGTATATCAGCGAGCGGACGATGAATGAACGCATCTCGGTCATCTTCTCGCTTATGCCCATCTCTTCGCCATATTCCTTGACCAGCTTTTTCAGGCTGGCACTCAGCTCATGTCGTGCGTTGAGCTGCTCAGGGTCGGCGCTTTTGGGTATGGTCACGATGACGGAGCGGAAGTGGGGGTTATCCACCAGAAAGCGGAAATAGCCCATGCAAACCTCCAGAAGCTGCCGCTGACGGTCGCCTGCGTAGAGCGACATGATGCCTTCCTGTATGGCAATCCATTTCTGGTTGATGTAGTGAATTATCTCGAGGATAAATTCCTGCTTATCCTTGAAATGTTTATAGGGTGCGGCGCAGGAAACACCGCAAAGCTGTGCGATGTGGCGCAGGGAAAAATCGTGGAAGCCCTCTCGCTCAATCTCCTTTATGCCGCTGAGAATCAGCCGCTCTTTAACGGACAGGTTTTCGATGTTTTCGCCTTCGGCGGCGGTTGGCACGCTTTGATTCTGGGACATAAGAGCAGCCTCCTTATGGTTAGCGGGGAATATGCGAATTGGTTGGATAATGTATTATTATAGCACGAATATTCATCGGTCACAACCCATAAAGAATGACCTGCGGCTGTGGCTGACGTATTTTGGCATATTGCACAAAAGCAATGGTGTGCCTCGGTGCATGAATATGCTCTGCCCACTGTATTACCCCCACAAATCGGCACTTTCCAACTGACCGTCCGCGTTTCCCTCTATATGAATGGAGTGGGATGCAAACATACCGTCATCGTCAAAGAAGACACTGATGCCGCCTTCCTCGTCGATGTTAATGAACGCAAGGGTTATGCGCTGTGCAAAGCTCTCGGGTGTTATCTCCTCGGTTTCCTCGTCACCCCGCCAGTCGT
The DNA here is from genome assembly GCA_015065695.1 of Oscillospiraceae bacterium. GTDB lineage: Bacteria > Bacillota > Clostridia > Oscillospirales > Acutalibacteraceae > SIG598. The sequence goes on from SVPT01000012.1 coordinate 20,221, forward strand.
TGGCACTTTCGGTAAGCTCCTCTGCGGCAAAGGCGCGCAGGCGGCTGTCCCAGCCGACCACGTCGGCGCATATTCTATGCAGGGCGGCAAGGGCATTATCGGCACAATCGCCGTACTCTTCATCTGCCTGCAGCATTATGGAACACTCCTTGCCCAGCCAGTCTATTTCACCCTCAAACTGTGACAGCTCCCTGTTGAGGGTAAAGCTGCCCAGCCCGTCTTTGATGACAACGGGGCGGCGCAGTCTGTCACGCAGCTCTGCCATCTCTTTGGTAGGTTTGTGGCAGGGGGAAAGCCTTTCCACAAGGTAGGCATTGCTCTGCGTGCCGTCCTCCTTTGGCTTTTCCCGGCGCACCCTTGCCCGATATATTGTCAGCGGCTTCAGCCTGCCGCTGAAAGGGGGAAAGCCGCCCAGCCAGTGCCCGCTTTTGCAAATCCAGCACAGGCAGCCGTTTTCCATCCTCATCTCTCCTGCAGGCAGGTCTGCACAGGCAATGAACCTTGCCCGGGGATAGCACATACCGCCCTCATTTATTGCGCCATAGACGTGGGACAGATTGAGCACCAGCATCTCACTGCTATGCTTTTCAAAGCGCGCATCAAACTCCCTGCGCGCCCGACGAGGTGAAACTTTCTTTTTATTCTTTCCTGCTTTCATTGTTCGCACCTCCATATGCGCTTATCGGATTGCGTATGGTTACTTACTGCACACAAAGCAGGTCCAGCCGCCCTGATGCTGCGTTTCCTTTATCACAAAACCGGCATCTCTGAGAGCCTGTGCCACAGGCTCCTCACGCTCCTCAATGATGCCTGAGGTGATGAATGTGCCGTTGGTTTTGGTGTAGGCATAGGCTGCGGGTGCCAGTGCGATGATGACATCAGCGACTATATTGGCTACGACCAGGTCGAACTGACCTTCCACCGGCTCGGACAGGGTTTCATCGTCCAGCACGTTGCCCACAACCACGCGGCACCGCTCATTGGGAATATCGTTGAGGGCGGCATTCTCCGCCACAACGCCCGGTGCGCCTGCGTCAATGTCCACGCAGGTAGCGTTGTCCGCGCCCAGCAGCAGAGCAAGGATTGCCAGAATACCGCTGCCGCAGCCAAGGTCGAGCACACGCTCGCCGCCGCTTATGTACTTCTCCAGCCGCTCCATGCACATACGGGTGGAGTAGTGAGTTCCTGTGCCGAAAAGGTGACCGGGGTTCATGGTCAGAACGATGCGGCCATGGCTGTCCTCGATTTTCTCCCATTCGGGGCGGACAAGCACACGCTCGCCCAGCTCAAAGGGCTTGTAATACTGCTTCCAGTTGTCTGCCCATTCCTTGTCGTCCCTGTTTTGCAGCTCTATGCGCAGTGCGCCGAAGCTGCCCTCGGTGTCCATGGCTTTCATTGCCGCCACGCCCTCGCGTATCAGGGCAAGCTGGTTGTAGCCCGCTTCGTCGGCGGTCAGCCATGCCATAACGCAGGTTTCGCAGTCACGCAGGTAGTCAAGCGAGGGGTCAATGTAATCCCAGTGGGGGGTGTTGGTTTCGATAAACTCCTCAAAATCGGAGGATTCCTCTATCTGCACACCGCCCACGCCAAGGCAGTACAGTCTGCCGCACAGCGGCTCTATGCCCTCGCGGGAGGTAAATATCTTCAGTGCTATCCATTCCATGTTGTTCTCTCCGTTTGCTATCAATTCTGTTGGCTTTTGCTGCAAGCCTGTTTCCTTATATAATACCACACGCCGCCGCAAAAAGCAACGTCTTGCGGCGGCGTGCGCAGGGGCTTGGTTTCATGCATACGTTCATCAGAAAAATTTTTCAAAATACTATTGACAATTATTAGGTACCGAATTATAATATATTCCGTAAGGTACCTAACGATATTCGCAATGAGGAAGTTTTGATGAGAGATTTAGAAAGGGGAATTGTTTAGTATGGAAAACAACAGAAAGCCCGATGTAATTCAGGCAGTGATGAAGGTGATGCGTTCCATGCGCCGCCACCCGCCCATGGGCGAAGGTTTCCCGCCTGAGGTGGGAAGAACGCTGGGCATCATGGCAGAAAATGACGGTGTGACCTCCCGCGAGCTGGCGGAGCTTCTGGATATTCGCCCCTCCTCCCTGACCGAGCTGCTGGGCAGACTGGAGGGCAAGGGTCTTGTCAGCCGCACCCCTGACGAAAACGACCGCCGCGTTGTGCGTGTCAGCCTGACGGAGGAGGGCAGAAAGCTCTCCGAGGAACACACCGCCCGCCACAACGAACGTGTAGCGAGGGCATCTGCCTGCTTCTCCGAGGAGGAAGCTGTACAGTTCTGCGAGATGTGCGAGCGTCTGAGGGGGCATCTTGAAACGCTGGCCGCGGAAGACAAGGCGGCACACCCCGAGTGCTTCGGCGAGGGACACGGCTGCCACGGAGGACCTCACTTTGGCGGTCACCACTGCGGCGGACATCACAGGGGTCACGGCCATGGCGGTCACCACAGACACGGCGGCTTTGGCAGAGGCGAGGGTATGTTCCCGCCCCCTCCCCCTCCTGAGGACGAGGAGTAATGGCTTAGCAGAAAGTATGCGAGCCTCCGCAGACGCGGCCGTTAAATAACCGATTAACCGGCGCACCGGACGGCACTCCCGCAAGGCGGGCTGCACCGCTCGGTGCGCCTTTGCCCGGTTTTCGGTACTTTGCGCACAGGTCAAACCACTTGACAACCTCTGTATCATGTTGTATCATATTACGGTAATTTCGGGGTGTGGCCCAGTTGGTAGGGTACGTGCTTTGGGAGCATGAGGCCGCGGGTTCGAGTCCCGCCACTCCGACCAGAAACGCCCTCTTACGAGGGCTCTAAGAACAGAGAATAAAGAATATTGAATAAACAAGGAATTCGCGCATTGTTGCTTGGGCGTTTCTGTTTTATTCTTTCTTCTTTATTCTCTTTTGTTTATTATTTAAAGAACGTTTTGGTGTCATCATTATTCATAGTGTGTAATCCTTAATGCCGTTTGTTTATCAGGGCTCAAAATGCACGTTCTATATGCAGCAGACAGATTGGGTTGTTGACTTATGCACATATTAAGTGATATAGTTAAATCGACACATTTGAGAAAACAATCAAGCTAATAAACTTGGATTAATAAATTAAGGAGAAGGATTTCATGGAAAAATGGGGAGAGTTTGAGTTTAACGAACCATACGTTGGAGATGAAATCGCAAGCATCTGTGGAGTTGCACTGCCAAGTAACTATATAGAATTTATGAAACTTCATAATGGCGGCGAAGGGGATATTGGTGAAACATGGTTCGTGTTGTTTTCGTTGGAAGAGCTGCAAGAAGCAAACGATGATTATGAAATTGAGAGCTATCTGCCAGGGCATATAATTATCGGCTCGAACGGAAGTGGGGAGCTTTATGGAATTGATAATGCCGGAAACTACTTTAATGTTCCGATAATGATTGAAGAAAACTATATCACTTTGCTTGGAACTGACATCAACTCGTTGCCGGATAGGATAAATGACCTTTGGAGATAGTTCCCCTTTATCTAGCACTCGAATATCCGTTGTTCACCTCTTCTCAACCGCAGATATTTCTGTTGAATCGTTGACATCCGACAGATCATCTGTTATGATGACAGCGGACAAGGTGAAATTATATATTGGAAGTGATTTACCCGATAACATACCCGCTGTAATGGCGGGGGCATGATCGGAAAGAGCAGAGAATCAAAATTGACTAACCGACCGACGCTGTGTGCTTCGCACAGCGCAGTTTGGGTTGCAATTGTGATTTTTGCTCTGCAATTCTGAAACGAGCCGCAGAGTGATCTGCGGCTTTTTTGTTGTCTTTTCAGAAAAACTCAACACCTTGTCACATCATATACGGAGCAGTAAAATTATGAATAATACGCACGAAATAATCATCGACGCTCACCTTCATCTGCCTGTTGAGCCAGTTTTACTTGAGGAAAAGAAAACCGTCCTGCTGGAAGAAATGAGGAGAAACGGAGTTAGCAAGGGCGTGGTAATCTCCGATTCCGAGCTTGAAAGTCCAATCGGCTCTCTGATTGAATGCGCTGAGCTGTTCGACAGCTGTCCTGACATTGCCGTTGTCGGCGGAATCAGTCCGTATATTTGCTATACTCAGCAGCTCGAGTTGATGGACAACCTCCTTGCCCGAGGACTGCTGGTCGGTATCAAGCTATTCTGCGGACATGAACCGATATACCTCGGCGACGACAGTCTCAATGCAGTGTATGCTTTAGCCGGCAAATACTGCGTGCCGGTGCTGTTCCATTCCGGATGGGATAATTCTCATTTCACCGCACCGGATATTATTCGAGAAGCGGCGAAGGCACATCCCGAAATTGAATTCGTGTGCTGTCACTGCTGCTATCCTAACCTTGCGGACTGCTTTCGCGCTCTTGCCGACTGTGTCAATGTGCACTTTGATCTGTCGAGTGTGGCAGAGGGACGCAATGCCGACTTTGTTCCCATTCTGGAAGCCGCTGTTCGTACAGATCCTGAGCGTTTCCTTTTCGGCTCGGATTTCGGAAGCTGCGATCAGGCAGAGCACCTTGAATTCTTCCGATCACTCAATCTGTCCGAATACGAACGGCAAATGCTCTTCTGTGAAAACGCACGGCGTATGTATCGCCTGTGAATCTGTGCCAGAATTGAAACCCAATTCACGGCAGACAGATTTTTTATTTCTATATCATTCAGATTGTAAAATCGTTTTGCAGCCTACGGAAAGTCAGCCGCCAAGAGTTTATCAGCCGAAAGCTACGAAAATTGGCTCAGGTATAGCACGGCGTTCAACAGGCAACCCACATATCTGGCCTGAACGCAATCTATATTTTCGTTTTGTTTTGTAATGTATTGTGCTTCATAACTGCAATCGGCATAGTACGCAAACAACAATGCCCCGGGCAGTGAAACAGACCGTTCGGTCATGATTCACTGTTCCGGGGCATTTTGTGTTATCGAGAACGATTATGCTGCGGCAGATAAAACGCAAAAATGATTATTCATGTTTTTCGGGCTGCAGATAATTTGATGCATCTTTGAAGAAGCTCGCTACGATAAGAATGATTACTATGCCGATTGGGAATGCGGCTATGATCGACACGGACTGCAGATTGGACATGGAACTCTCGGAGAATATAAGCGCAATAGGCAGAACGATTAGCAAAATACACCATATCAGCTGAATCAACTTGTGCGGAGATTCATTCTCGCCCAATTTCCTGTAGCTGTAACAGGCACCTATCAGCGCAATTGAGTCAAAGGATGTGGCATAGAAAAGCAGCATTGTAATCAGAACAAGAGCCAGCACCAAAGGAGATATCGGGAGTGTACGCATAACAGAAATAATCAGTCCGTAGAGGTCGCCGGTTGCCTGATACTGGGCGATAAAATCCGCAGCGCCGGATGTCTGCATACCCAGCGAATAATTGCCGAGAATGATGAAGCTGAGTATTGTGGAGCCAACACCGAAAGCATATCCGCCAAGTATTGTCTGACGAATAGTTCTGCCCTTTGAGATACTTCCGATAAAGAAAGGAGCTGCAACGCACCATACCATCCAGTACGCCCAATAGAAAATGGTCCAGTTCTGCGGGAAAGATGTTGTCCGCAGGGGATCGGTATAAGTTGATAGCTCAAAGAAGTTCTGGATCATAGTACCGATGGATGAAATGCCTGTTTCTATGATATATCTTGCCTGACCGCCAAAGACCAGCACATATACCTGAAGTCCGAAGAACAGCCATATGCAGATTTTTGCCAGCAGGCTTATACCCTTGAATCCGTGTAGCAGGGAGTAGGTATATACCACACACGTGATTATAAGGATAATGATATTTGTCACAGTAGTGTTCAGCTGAACGTGGAAGAGCTCATTGATAATGTTTGCCATCAATGGTGTGGCAAGGCTGAATGTGGTAGCGGTTCCGGAAATAAGTGCAAACACCGCCAGCAGATCTATCAGCCTGCCAAGAATACCATCTGTATGTTTGCCGAGAATGGGGCGGCAAGCTTCCGAATACTTTTGCCTTTCTCTCTTGCGGATATGAAGCATAAAACCAAACGCTACAGCGAGCACGAGGTAAAACGCCCAGGGAATCAGACTCCAGTGATAAATCGGATATACGCTTGCCCATTTCTGAATACTGCCCAGTTCCGCAATGTACGGATCGGTTGCATACAGGATCCATTCAGAAAACGAATAGAAAAGGATATCCGCTGCAAGTCCTGCGGTAAACATCATGGAACCCCATGCAAAGAATGAATACTTTGGTTTTTCATTCTTGTCCCCCAGAACAATATCGCCGAAACGGGAGAAGGCGATGAACATTGATACAAGGAAAATGCCCAGTCCCAGAACCAGATAGTACGAACCGAAAGTGTCACCAAGGACAAAGCGTACATTGCTGACTACAGTGTTTGACTGTTCCGGAAACAGGAAGAACAGAACACCCATTGCTACGATGATAACAAAAGGAACAAGAGTAATCAGCCAGTCAATCTTTCTGCTCTCTAATTTGACAGATAAATCGTTTTTCATATTAACTATCCTTTCTGCAGAGCTTCAGGTTTGCGGCTATGAACCCCAACCCCCGGCTGCAAATTGTTTGTTGAATACATCAGTTATCCGTGAGAGGTTTTCCTATTCCTCCTGATGCAGATACTTCCGGTAGGAAGCATCTATATCCGCGAGTTCATGGATGCTGTCGATTTCGATGATATCACCTATATTCATCGGATATACTGATAGCCTGTATTCATCCGGATAACAGAACAAGGCAATGTCATCCCAATAAATCTGGCGGTTTTTCTTTATCTCAAATTCAATTTCCAGATGCCGCTTCAAGCGCTGACCATCTTCAGCAGTCCAGCGCGACAGGCTGAAAAGCTGCCATCCCTGTCTGCCTCCGCTGCGGCTGCAGTGCGTTACTATTCCGTCATTAACGGTCAACAGCCACTCATCTGTGGGTTGTTCGGTCCACACCACATTGTATCCGGAACGGTCAAACCCAGGAAAAAGTATGTCATCGCTGTTAATAAGCTGGTCTCCGTCAAGTATTATAACATCTTCCAGATGTTCGCGAGCAACATATAAGGACGAAATATTGTTGCTCGTATCGTAATATGGGTTTTCTATGAGCTTAAGGCCGGGATATTCAGCCTCAAGAAAGGAAAACTGCTCCTTGAGATAGCCAACAACCACATAAATTTCTGTAATGTTGTTGGCGTGAAGGCACCTCACCACCGAATCGATCATTCTGGTACCGTTGATTTTCACCAGTGGCTTTGGCGTAAGCAGAGTAACGGGGCGCATACGCTTTCCTATGCCGGCTGCCATGATGATGGCTCTTTTAATACTGGCCATTATACTCACTATCCTTTCTGTTCCGTATTGCCGGCAAGGTATTCATTTACTATTCTGTAGTAATCTTTTGCATATCTATATTGGCGCAGCGAATACTCACCGAAATCAACTCCCTGAAGCAGCTTGAATTCACACCAGTTGCTCCAGAGCAATCCGCACAGGGCAATGTAGCAGTAAACCTTGAGACGCACAGAAAGGTCGCAGCCCTCAGTGAAATATGTGTCTATCAGCTGATCGACCCTAACCCGATCATACATGGAATAAATCGCAAACATTGCTATATCCACATGAGGATCCTGCATGGAAGCGTACTCCCAGTCAATAAGCCTGATTGCTTCATTGCCATTTTCTTCAAACAGAAGGAAGTTGTCCGGGACGGCATCAATATGTGTGAGAGTATATTGACACACCTGCTGATCGAGATATTCCTTAAGCGAAAACACGTTTGCTTTTGTCTGTTCGTAATCACGATAGACCGAATGCACATTTCCTCGCAGCTGCTCATAGAAGTTGATGCGCTCGAACAAATCAAAGAAATGCTCTACAGACAACTTTCGTTCGTGCATCCCGCGCAGGAAAGCCATGCATTTCTTAACATCAGTTATATCCTCGGGATCACATACACGAGCGTTGTCAATAAACCGAGTCAACTTGTAACCACTGATCGGCTCTATATAAACCAGATCATCGCACAGCCCCAGTCCGTTTATCGTCCTGTATACAGAATATTCCTGCGCACGGTTTATCAGCATATCGGCGCCTTCTCCGGGTATGCGCATTATGTACTGATTGTTTTTGCAGGAAAAACGGAACGAACGATTGGTCATTCCTTTCTTTAATACCTCAATATTGGTTATGTCGCACTGCTCAACCCCGAGTATTTCGGATATGAGCTCCAGCACAGAAGAGTGGAGGTTGTTTGACTGCTGATCCAGCTCTTTGAGCTGTTCGTAGGAGTCAATTTCGAAAACATCACCCTGTTCGGCTACACGCGCATATATGCGTTTGAATCCGGCAGAAAACAGAGCGTCCTCCCAGAAGCTGTTGCGATTTTTTATATCGCTGTCCATAAGCTTCAATCTATCGGACAGAACCGCAGCGTCCGCCGATGTAATATATGCCAGACCAATCATCGCGTTTCCTTTATTGAAATTTGTGGTGCCGATCAGCTCGCGTCTGCGATTCAGGCGGACAATGCTTTCCTCTTCTTCTGCCGACTCTCCGACCATATACCATGAATACAGCTCTTCGCGACGAAACGGGTTGCTTGTGAACCATAAATCGCAGGGAACAACATATGAGTTCGGAAGATGACCGAAGGCAAGGAGAAGAGAATGCAGGTTGTTTTTTGTGGAGTAATCGGTATTGATAATCAGATTTACTCCATACATATCCTGAAGAAAATCGAACTGCTCTTTCATATACCCGACAACGATGTATATTTCATGAATATCCACATCGTGGAGCTGGCGAATAATCCGCTCTATCAGTGTCTCGCCGTGAGCCTCGATCAATGCTTTAGGCACATTCATGTTGGCAGGCATCATGCGAAGGCCGTAGCCAGCAGCAAGAATAATCGCTCGCTGAGGACGACTTTGCTGCAGCAGCTCCTTTCCGGCTTGTGTAAGACTGTATTTATCGGTCAGATACCCCCGTTCGACAAGATCATGAAGAGAACGGTTGATCTTGCCAATGGAAAAACCGGTTTCCCGTGACAAAACACTCTGGGTAATATAGTCATGACCTGCAAGATATTGCAAAACATCGCACTCCCATATATTCATGAAACCCCTCTTTTCGCAAATGGTGAACACGTTTGATTATACGGAGAAGTGGGTATAAAGTCAACAGAAGAATAAAAGATTCTTTGAATTCTCCTGTAATTTTAATCATATCACCTGCAACAATGAACATTGACACGATAGTTCGCGTGCTGTATAATGTATTTTAAGTATCGATTGAAATCGATAAATTTTTTGATAAACATCAGGAGAACTCAACTATGAAAAGACTTATTTCTTTCATGACATTTTTTGTTCTGTCAATGACAGTGTTTCTCACTTTTGCTTATGCGTATATTGATCCGTCTGCTATGACATATCTCATCCAGATCATAGCTGGTGTTGTTATTGCCTGCGGAGCAGCATTCGGCTTCTACTGGCGCAAGCTCAAAAGAGCTCTGCGAAAGAAAAAAGAAGACGATACCGCCTCTGATGCCGTTGATGCTGCAGAAGGTGTTGATTCCATGATTGAATATGCTGATGAAGAAGATATTATAGACCCAAATGCTATTGGCGAAGATCAGGAAGAACAGTAATTCGCCCGAAACCTGCGCCAAAAGTGAACGTGGACGTAAAAATGAACGTAGACGTTCGAAAGATTCTTTCTTCTCGTTCAGAATCATTCTGTCTGCGTTTATTTTTGCGTTAGTGCTGAATGTGTGCTTTATTGTCAATGCGGTGGTGCCCAGCGGCTCCATGGAACCTGCCATTCCCTCCGGACAGGCAGTTATAGGCTGGAGGCTTGCCTACATTCAGAAGGCACCAAAGCGTGGTGATATTGTGATCTTCAGGCATGAGGAAAGCGACAGGAAGCTGCTCAAAAGAATAGCTGCCGTGCAGGGAGATACAGTTGAAGTGAGATCGGACGGGGTGTGGATCAATGATCTGCTCTATGCAGAATGCACTGCACAGTCCACCGACGAAATAAAAACATATCAGGTTCCGGAAGGATCGTATTTTCTTATCGGAGACAATTTCGATAATTCGTTCGATTCCCGAAACTGGGAATACCCGTATGTATCCCGGGAAGAAATCATTGCCCGGGTTATCTTCGGATACTTTCCCAAAATGTACATAATAGAGTAAAGAGGGATATTTTGGAATTTATCAATTCATTGATTGGAACTCCTCTTGGCTACCTTATGTGGTTGGGGTATAAGCTGTTTGACAGCTATTGGCTGGCTATCATCTTCTTTACCCTTATGACCAAATTTATCATGCTGCCCATTTCCCTTATGGTGCAGAAGAACTCGGTCAAGATGGTAAAGATGAAGCCGGAGCTGGAGGCTCTGCGTTACCAGTACATAGACGACAAGGACGAATATGTCGATGCTCAGGCGGCTCTGTACAAAAGAGAAAAATACAGTCCCATGGCAGGCGTTGTGCCTCTGCTGATACAGATACCTCTGATATTCGGTCTTATTGATGTTGTGTACAAGCCTCTCAAACACCTGCTGCACCTGCCCGCGGAAGTTGTTTCCGCGTTCACCTCCAAAGCAGCGGAGATCATGGGAACCACAGAGCTGGGCAGCGCCCCTCAGCTTCGCATAGTAGAGTTGCTGAGAATGCCGGAAAACGTACAGCGCTTTCAGGAGTTGTCTGGGACTCTCAACGGTGTGAATGTTGAAGAGACGATCAGAGCAATTCAAAGTGTGGACATGAATATGTTCGGCATAGATCTGGCTGCGGTTCCGTCTGTATCCAACATCAGCATCCTGTGGCTTATTCCGCTTTTTGCGGGATTGAGTGCGCTTGTTATGTGTCTTGAGCAAAATCGCGTAAATGTACTCCAGATGGAGCAGAGCAAGGCAAGTCAGTGGGGAATGACACTGTTCATGATTGCTTTTTCCACTTATTTTGCCTTCCTGGTACCTGCCGGTGTAGGTTTGTACTGGATATTCGGCAACCTGCTTTCCATTCTGGTCATGTATCTGGTTAATGCAGTATACAGCCCGAAGAAGTACATTGATTACGCGGCACTTGAGCGAATGAAAGCTACTGTTGCCGCAGAGCGTGAGCAGAACAAGGCAAACCGTAAGCTGGCCAAAAAATACTATAAGAAGTTCTTTGCAAACGGAAACAGCGAAACCATGAAGCTGATGTTTTACTCTGAACAGAGCGGCTTCTATAAGTATTTTGAGGCGATCATAGAATCTCTCCTTAAGATGTCGGATCTTACCATTCACTATGTTACCAGCGATCCAAAAGACAAGATCTTTGAAAAAGGCAACGACAGAATTGTGCCGTACTATATTGACGAAACACGGCTCATTCCGCTGATGATGAAACTGGAAGCGGATATGGTGGTTATGACCACTCCGGACCTGGACAAGTATCATATAAAGCGTTCAAAGGTGCGTCCTGACGTGGAGTATGTCTTTGTCGACCATGGCTGCAGCAGTGATAACCTGGCATACAGAACCGGTGCGCTCGATCACTTTGACACCATTCTCGCTGTCGGACAGCATCAGGTCAATGAGCTCAGAGCAATTGAGAGATTACGTGGCACAAAGAAAAAGGCTATGGTCAAGTGCGGCTATGGACTGATAGACAGTATGATAAGTCAGTATGAGGCATTGGGAGAGCACCGCAACGAAAAGACAACCATTCTTATTGCCCCGTCCTGGCAGTACGACAACATCATGGACAGTTGTCTGGATCAGATCCTTGAGAATATCCTTGATAAAGGCTACAGGATCGTTGTTCGTCCGCACCCGCAGTATGTGCGTCGCTTCCCGGCACGCATGGAGACTCTTATGGGAAAATACGCCGACCGTTTCAGTGAGGATTTTGTAATCGAAACCGACTTCTCTTCTAATGTTACGGTCTACACTGCCGATCTGGTTATCACGGACTGGTCCGGTATAGCTTATGAATTCAGTCTGACTACTTGCAAACCGACCCTTTATATCAACACTGAAATGAAAGTGGTCAACAAGCAGTATGAGCGTATTGGCATTGTTCCTGTCGATATATCTCAAAGGAATATCATTGGCAAAGCCATCGAGAAAGATGAGATCGATCAGATAGACGGAATTATTCGTCAGCTTATTGAAAACCAGCCGGCATACCGGGAGCGGATCGAAGAGGTCCGGAACAATCATTTTTTCAATCTGAGGCACAGCGGCGAGGCAGGCGCACGGTATATCATCAGTCGTCTTTCGTCGCGCAAACAGCATTGATCAAACGCTGAAGGCTTTCTCCCCCAACAAGCCCCGAAGATGCCTTATACCAACCCGAAACAAAGAACAATCCGAAAGGATCAGACATGAATAATTGCAAAACCGTAGCGGAGGTCAAAGAAACCTCAAAGAAAAAAGAATACAATATCACTGCGGGCGTATTGCTTGCGCTGTGTGCCAGTTTTATGCTTGGTATATATGCCCCTTTTGAGCTTTACTTCACAAACATGAGTGATTTCTGGTTTATGCCTAAGCACCTGCTCCTGCCAGTAATTGTATCCTTTGCAGCAATGTTCGTTGCAGAAGTGATTGTGTTTGCTGTAGCTAGAATAATACATAAAAACGTGTATTATTTCCTTCTTGCGGCTGCATTCATCGCAACCATCGCCACCTACATACAGGGAACCTTCCTTGTGTCGGGTATTCCTAGCATGGACGGTACAACATATGATTGGAATCAGCCTTCTCCGGAGAGAATAAAAACAATTGTTGTATGGGCTGCAGTCACAGCAGCAGTTGTCTTTGTTGGTATAAAGTTCAAATATACCATACTGGAAAAAGCGGTCAGGTATATATCCGTTGCCTTGATGGTCATGCTTTCGGTGTCGATGATTTCAATTGTAATATCATCTCCGGACGAGGACTGGTCCGGAGAATATCTTGAGTGCACAACCAGAAATATGTTCGAAATGTCCGATGACACCAATCTTTTGGTATTCATTCTGGACGCAGTTGATAACACGACATTCAAAAACGCCATTGAGTCCAATCCGGAATTCAGCAATACATTTGATGATTTTACCTATTATAACAATCTCCTTACAGGGTATCTGTACACTGCCGAAGCAATTCCGTTTATTCTTTCCGGAGATTGGGATGAGAATGATCAGGATCCAATCACCTATCAGAATGACGCGTTTAGCAACTCTCCGCTTATAAAGACTCTGGAGGACGAAGAATATAGCATCGGACTGTATCTTTGCATGGATAATAAATCCAAACTGAAGAAAGACGTGTTCGATGGCAGAATAGAGAATTATGAAGCTGTCGATTCCGTAGAACTGAGATTTACAAACTTGCGGGATTCCTTAATGGTTGTTGGCGGAATGGCACTTGTGCGTTACGCTCCGTGGGATTTAAAAAGGGTATGTTATCGGCTTCCTGGCAAGATTGAAAAATCAAAAAAATTAGATTCGCGGTTTGAATATAGCAACTCGGTGTTTTATGACCAGATTAAGAACAACAATCCTATTGAACTGGTGGACAGAAAGTGCTGCAGAATCATCCACATTGAGGGTGCTCATGTGCCGTATCAGTATGACAAAAACATGAACTGGATTGAAGATCCGGCACAAGCGACTTATTCCGACTGTGTTGAAGGATGTGTAACTATGTGCGACAAGCTCATACAGCATCTGAAGGACAAAGGGATATACGACAATACAGCAATCGTGATCATGTCGGATCATGGGTATGATCAGGTCGGATATCGACTTGAAGGCAGAGTAAATCCGATATTGCTCGTAAAGGGTATAGACGAACATCATGAGATGCAGTATTCCGAAGCCCCTATTTCTCATGTGGATTGTGCGCAGGGTTTTTCGGAGCTTGTACAGGGTAAACCCAGCGACGAGATTTTCAAATACCGTGATGGCGATGAAAGAGAACGTCGTGTTTTGATTTACGATCACTCCAAAAAGCAGGAATGCATGAGTGAGTATGTGACTACCGGAAGGGCAGATGATTTCGAAGCACTGACACCGACCGGAAAGCAGTATGTATATGGCGAAGAAAACACTGCTGAATAATCTTTAACTGCCTTCTCAAAACTGAGGAGCAGCGAATGCCCAGACGAAAAATTCACGCCGAATCATTTGACAAAGGCGTTGCAAGCAAGCTGCTTGCAACGCCTTCTTATTTTGCAGTATCAAGAATCATGCGCAGATTATTGCATCTTATCTCACGAAGCGGCGATTGACAATTCAATTGACTACGCGAAAATGCATGGTATAATTTATATAGAACCAAATATCGCCAAACCAAATCTTTGAAACAGTATTTGAGGAGGTATCAGTAATGACAGCAAGAAAACTGAAAAAGATGCTCAAAAAGGCTCCTTTCTCTGGAGTGTCTATGATATTAGTGTTGATAGCATTATTGATATTATTTTTGTTGATCATCATTAAAAGCCTGGAGTATAAGGATATACCTTCGCGGATAGGCACACTGTTGCTTACAGCAGGGGCTGTTTTCGGCACTGTTTTGATTATCCGGAATATATCCATAATTCTCTCCAAAGCGAGGAAAGTAAGGGAGAACGGCGAAAAGAGCCTGAGATTCCTTGAAAGCAACGGACTGCTGGAGGCTGCGGTGGCGGAATACAACCACCCGGGCAAGACGATGTTCCGTGCGGTTGACCGTGATAAGAGCATGGATAAATTCATCTCCAGACACAACACACTGACGGAGAACTTCATCTTTGCTCTGAGCAGCAATCAGATAATCGGTTATCAGGACGCAGTCAGGACATACATTGTCCGCTATAATGACAGCGAAACATTATCGACCGAGGTATTCACCGTACTGACCAAGGATGGCGAGGAAATCGACCTACTTTCCTATACATACAGTCTATTGGTAAAGCCGCCCCATGAGCTGATTGACTGGATATGCTCAGTGATAAAGGCAAAAAACCCCAACTGCGAGGTTTCCTCAGCAGTGGAAACCGTGAAAAATGTATGTGACAGCGCAAGGTCAGATTCCTGAAGCTGAAGTTAAAGGAGGCAACACCATGATGACCGTCAATAAACTGAAAAAGATGCTCAAAAAAACACCGCCCCTGAGCGTGTTTATGATTATTTGCTTAACAGCAATGGCGGTTGGTGAGTTCTTCGCAATACTGCGCATCGCAAAGGAAAACAATCTGGTATCATTAGTGCTGCTTGCCATTCTGCAGTGCTTTACGCTATATGTAGCATTCAGGATTATCAAAGGAGCAATAAAGGTAAAAAAGAACGGCAAAAAGACCCTTGCATATCTCAAAAGCAACGGACTGATGGAGGCTGCTGTGGCGGAATACAACCACCCGGGCAAGGCCTTATTCCATGTGGCTGACCGTGATCATGCATTTGACAAATTTGCCCGCAGGGACAACACGCTGACAGAGAATTTCATCTTTGCGCTGAGCAGCAACCAGATTATCCGTTATCAGGATTTGTACAGCGCATACCTTGTTTGCTATATGTTTTCCGACGAAGGATCATATTCCAATGAGGTATTCACCCTGCTTACCAAAGAAGGCGAGGAAATTGACCTTCTCTCCTATCAGTGCCGCTCATCGGTAACGCCGCCCCGCGAGATAATTGAATGGATATGCTCTGTGATAAAGTCCAAGAATCCGGATTGCAAGGTTTCCTCAGCATCAATGGAGATTGTCAGATGGAGATAGTGGTTTGCGCAGATAGCGATAAAATTGCGGCTGCACACCTGTTGACTATGCGATAATATATGTTATAACTAACACAGAACCAGACAGCACCAAACCAAAACTTTGAAACAATATTTGAGGAGGCAACTGCAATGACAGCCATCGGATTGAAGCGTATGCTCAAAAAGACTCCTGCCTCGGGAACATTATTTATAATTTACTTTATTATCGCGGCAATCGCTGAACCTATTGGTCTCATATTTTTACCGGACTGGGAGAATGCAACACAGACCGATTGGATATTTCATATTGCGACATTTGCTTCTTTGTTTTTTGTTACGGTATATACGATAATCAGACTTATCCGCAAAGCACATAAAGTAAGAAAGAACGGCGAAAAGACCCTGAGATACCTTGAAAGCAACGGTCTGCTGGAGGCTGCTGTGGCGGAATACAATCACCCGGGCAAGGCTGTGTTCCATGCGAATGACCGAGACCGCTCATTTGACAAATTTGCATTCAGGGACAACACCCTGACGGAGAATTTTATCTTTGCGCTGAGCAGCAATCAGATAATCCGTTATCAGGACGTTGAAGAAGCCTGCCTTGTTTACTATAGGTTAGCAACAGGATCATATGACAACGTGGTATTTACGATATTTACAAAAGACGGCGATGAAGTGGACCTTTTCAGCAGCCAGTACCGTTTGATGGCAGAGCCGCTCTACGACCTGATTGAATGGATATGCTCTGTGATAAAGTCCAAGAATCCGGACTGTGAGGTTTCAGATGACATAGAGATTTACAGGAGAGGCGGTTTGCGTGATAAGCGGAGATAACCACAATTGCAAAACAGCATTGGGGTATTTACGCCCCGA
This sequence comes from Oscillospiraceae bacterium, assembly GCA_015065695.1. Lineage (GTDB taxonomy): Bacteria > Bacillota > Clostridia > Oscillospirales > Acutalibacteraceae > SIG598. The sequence continues at coordinate 36,865 of SVPT01000012.1, forward strand.
TGCTGTTTTTGTCATTCTTATCCGGCAGTCAATGCGGCTCTGTCATTTCTTCTGCAGCTCTGTCGGCATAATAATTCCGCAGAGCTTTCCGGATAATCCTCCAGCATACGCTGCAGCAGCTAAAACAGGTCAGCCAATTGGTCGTACTCGTAGTCGTATTCTCTCAGGAAAATATCCCTGTCCAATGAATCAGCATTGACAAGGTAAACGTAATAGCATCTGTACCACTGTCCATGGTAGCCGGTATAGCGGTAGTTGTATCTTGCCACGCCTGATTCACCCTGCTTCAGAACGAAAGCGGTTTCGTTCAGTGTGTTTGGTCTGCCCGCAAGCTTTGCGCCATTTTTGCCGAAGTCCTCATTCCCGCCGCGTCTTTTGGGCATACCTTCCCCGCTGTCGTACCATCTGACGCGGTAGGCATTATCCTGCTCCGCAGTTATGGCAAGGCAGGGTATATCCAGTTTTTCAAGGCTGAGGAAACCGCCCATTTCTGCCTGTATATGCTCCCTTGCCCGCAGGATTCTCTTTTCCGCATAATCATCTATAGCAGCAAAGCGATCACTGTGCGCCATGTTATGCCGCTGCTCCATGCCGGACACATTTTCCTCCGCAGACTTAATCTGACCTCTGCTTTGATAATAGCTGCGCCTTTGCAGAAACACAGCCTCTTCGGAAGCAGCGGGACACACAAGAGAAACGTCCGAAGCAATCTGCTCGGGCTGCAAACAAAGCGCTCTCTGACGGGCTCCGTCAGGGGTGCGGCTGTCCTTAAGCCA
>SVPT01000013.1 GCA_015065695.1 Oscillospiraceae bacterium
GGGGAAATGCAATGAAACAGCTTGTCAATGAAGAAGCAAAGAGAGTGGATTTTTACCTGACCAACGCCGACCAGCAGGACGAACAGCTGATGGCAAATGTCCGTGCGCAGTGCAGACAGTGGCATCAGAACGGCTATCGCGCGGTGATGTTTCTCTCCGGCAAGGGCGACCTTGAGGAGTGCATCGGTGACCTGCTTCGTCATAATCTGCGAGTAATGGCAAAACGTGAGGGCGAGATACCGATGCCTGCTCCCACACCTAAAGCCAAAGCACGAAGCGCAGGCTCAAGGTAGTATAAACCACTCAAAAGCTCCGATTGGAAAGAGTCCAACCGGAGCGGTACATAGTCATTGACAATTTTATCTATTCCCTATTTTTCCCCCTTGCAAATCCCGTTTATATATCCTACAATGTAATTATACCACATATAAACAGAAGTGAACGATATTGACAGAAAAATTTTCCATAGCTGGCTACTGCCGAATTTCGGGTGATGACGAACTTGACCGTGACAACACGTCCATAGAAAACCAGAAATCCATCATATCCGACTATGTAAAGCGCAGTTTTCCCGGCTCGGAGCTGACCTTTTCCGCTCCGGTTACACCTTTGAACAGCGTGAGGGCTACCAGTCCATGCGTCCTCTTTTAATGGGCAGAAAGTACGACATCCTCACCGTCGCGCCGCTCTGCACGATATATTCACCCAGCTCAATCGCTCAGCTTTCAACCTCTGTTCTCAATCTGATTCCCTCCTTGCAGCAGTATGTTTTGTTCATGTATATGCGGCGGTGGAAAGTGCAGAATTAAAAAACTTGACTCACATTATCTTTATTTATATAATTTTCATAAACGGGTTAAGACAATGCAATAATCGAAGCTATCGAGCGAGATTATCTTGATGAGCCTGTTGCTGTTTACAACTATGTTATCAGCGACTTCCATACCTACCATGTCGGTGAATCTGGTGTTCTGGTTCATAATGGATTGCCGCCGTGTTTGCAGTCTGCTATAGGTGAGAGTGGTAGTAATACTGTCAACCCTAATGCATTAAATATAATGGAGATGGAACATGAACCAGTAATGAAGGATTAATATACGGACAAGGGTCAATAGATGGAAATAGAGTAAAGCATGTAGTCGCACATACGCAGCCAGATCCTACTAAACCTATTCAAACTGTATTTAATGTAGATGAATCGCAGGGTATTGGACTGATAGATGAGGCTTGGGTAAATAAAGGACAAATAATGCAAGGAAATGGTAATGTTAAATACGAAATTGATATGGGAAGAGTAGTAGGAACTAATTGAGAAACTTCTATTAGAATTATTACAGATGGTTATTCTAACAATATTGTGACTGCATTTCCCGTACAATAGAGATGGAGGTGGAAGTAGATGTTATGTCCATATTGTGAATATGGTATGGTTTTAAGAGCATATATTAAGGATACAGATAAGAAAATATACATTTGCGAGGAATGTGATACTGTATGGGAGGAGATAATCAGCGACGAAACAGGAGTTGGATTTGCTAAGTATATGGAAAAAATAGGAAGGTGCGGAAGTTGGGATGAAATTGAGGTCATATAAAGTGACGGAGGATGTCATGGGACTATCTAATATTAACGAAATATATTATCAATAATTGATTGCCGCAATGAATCCTCTGCTGCCTTTTTCCTTATTTCCGCAGCGGTTTTCTTTGTTAAAACCCGTGTGTGTGCAGTTTCTGCTGCACAGCATGAACATCTGACAACAAACTCTTCGCCATATTCCGGATATGGTTCTTCGTTGAATGCTGTCTGACGCTTTGCTCCGCACACAAGGCAAACGCACTCATAATGTCTCGTTCAATCCACTTCCTTAACTGCAAGCTGCACATTGCGGTCGCTATACAGCTATATTATACTGTGACGGATTTATTTTGTCATCTTGAAATACAAATGACTATTTCATTTCAAAAGATAATTTATATGGTATATTTCCCTCCTTTCTGACAGATAATAACATCGAAATCTGTAGTCAAAGGAGACTTATTCATATATGAAAGCAACCGGTATAGTACGGCGAATCGACGACCTTGGTCGTGTCGTAATTCCCAAAGAGATCAGGAGAACCATGCGTATCCGCGAGGGCGACCCCCTCGAAATATACACCGACAACGACGGTGAGGTCATCTTCAAGAAGTATTCCCCCATCGGTGAGCTGTCGCCCTGCTCGGCGCAGTATGCAGAGGTGCTGTGCAAGAATGTGGGCTTCCCCGCGCTGATATGCGACAGAGACCATGTAGTGGCGGCGGCTGGCGTTTCGCGCAAGGAGTATCTGGAACGCAGGGTGTCTGCCGAGCTGGAAGAGCTGATGGAAAGCCGGCGGTCGTATATCGCCCGACAGGGTGACGGTGGATTCTTCCCCGTGGAGGGACTGGATAGACGTGCTGTGGTGGTGTTTCCCGTTATCGCCTCCGGTGATATAAACGGCGCAGTGCTGCTGCTTGAGAATGATGCAGGTACCGCCCCGCGTGACACCGAGATAAAGCTGACCGAGGTGGCAGCGGGCTTTTTGGGCAAGCAGATGGAGGAGTAGCCCCTTTGCTGAAACAGCCGTAATAATTACAAAAGAGGAACTGAATGCATTTGTGCATATCAGTTCCTTTTTTGGTTTCATAGAATTAATTTGCTGACAGCGTTTTTACACTTCTTTTATATAAATGTACACCTTAATATGCACTTGCGTGGAATCAATACTGTGGTACAATCTGAACATAAGGCAAAGGAGGATATATCCATGTTGTTCGATGAGTTCAGAAAGGAAAAATAATCGATGCACAATGTATGGAGGTAAATAAAGCAATGAAAAATGAAGAGAAAACCACCATTCGGAATAGAATTTGTGACCTTATATCCAATAGGGCAAAGAGCATCAACTGGATTACTGCGGCACTTGTTTTGATTGCAGCATTGATTCTTGGTGTGCATCTCAACGAAACAAGGGAAGTTGATTATGAGATTTGTGGAGAGGTAGATACAAGTATATATGATGAGGCCAAGAAAGATGACGGCACTTACAGAATGTTTAGCGGCGTTGTAAAGAGAGGAGATGCCAGATATGGTGTAAAAGGAAAATATGCAGTTGTTATAGAAGGGTGGCCGAACGAAAATGGTGAATGCATAATACGGTCAAGGGTCAGAGGTAAAAGAGTGGCAGGTATTTCAAAATGGACGTTTGCTGAAGGAAAATATAATATGGGTTGTTATTATCTGACAGATGTTACCATTCCGGACAGCGTAATATACATCGATGAAGGAACATTTCATCACGCTGTTGCCTTGGAGAAAATCACTGTGGATAAAGGCAATAAGCACTACTATGACATAGATGGTATACTATTCAGTACCAATAATCAGATTATAGCATATCCAATGAAAAAGGCAGGCAACGAATACCATATCCCAGAAAACATAACACATATTGCGGGTTTTGCGTTTGCCGGCTGCGACAATCTAAGTGGCATAACTGTCCCTGTCAGTGTAACTGGTATTGGGGATTATGCTTTTTGGAGATGCTACGATCTAACAAGCATTACCATTCCCGAAAGTGTAACCAGCATAGGTTATGGTGCATTCAGCACATACAACCCCATCACCATCAAAGCCCCACACGCCCCCTCATACTACGGTTACACCCCAACGGAAAACGAAACGTGGGTAATTGAGTAATCATCGTTCCACCTTGCGCAAAACCCAACAGCCGTGCTATAATTCAGATAAAGAATAAGCACAGGACAAGGAGGTAAGACACATGGTGCATGACAGGACTGTATCTGCCCGTAATCGGGAGAAACCGGAACATTATCTCAAGAATAACCTCCATTTGATTATTACGGCGGCTGCGCTGGCGATGCTGGCGGTTGCGGTGATTTTCGTCATAAGCTATTACACGCCGCGTACTGTGATGTTCGATGGTCTGACCTACAACATATGCAGGGGGCAGGCAACACTCACATACTGCTATGAGGAAAGAGGCGGGGAATGTGTTATCCCGCCAAAGGTCAGGGGGCGCAGGGTGACAGCTATCGGAAAGAACGCATTCAGTGAGTGCGGTGAACTGACCGGTATTGTAATCCCCGACGGAGTGACCACCATTGGCGGCGGTGCATTCAGTGAATGTTACAGCCTGACCGAAATTACTATTCCCGACAGCGTGACAAGCATTGGCAGCAGTGCGTTCTGGGCGTGCAAAAGGCTGACCGGAATAACCATTCCCGAAAGCGTGACCGATATTGGCGAGTGGGCATTCACCGATTGCCTCCGCCTGACAGAGATTGCCATTCCCCGCAGCGTAAAGAGCATTGGGGACAGTGCGTTTTACGACTGCATAGGATTACAGGAAATAACCGTTGACCCGGAAAATGAATACTACCGCAGCAATGATGGTGTGCTGTTTGACGCAGACAACCGCCTTATGGCATATCCCGCAGGCAGGACCGATACCAGATATGCCGTTCCCGAGGGCGCAACCCACATTGCGGACAATGCGTTCAGATGCTGCGGATTCCTTGCCGAAATCACCTTGCCCGACGGCGTGACCGATATTGGCGACTGGGCGTTTGATGACTGTGAAAGCCTTGTGCGCATCAATATCCCCGACAGTGTCAATAGCATCGGTGATGGTGCATTCAATTGCTGCTTCAATCTTGCCTCCATCGACATTCCGTCTGGTGTAACGGCAATCGATGATGACACGTTCAGGGATTGCAGCAGAATTGGCAGTGTTGTGCTTCCCGACGGCTTGACAAGTATTGGGAACAGGGCATTTTGGGGCTGCGGAAGCCTTACCTCCATCACTGTGCCCGAAAGCGTGACCTGCATTGGCGAAAGTTCATTCAGCTATTGCTACAACCTTACTGATATTTATATTGACGACGGTCTGACAAGCATCGGAAAGTTTGCCTTCGAGGGCTGCGAAAGCCTTGCCGCTATCACTATCCCCAACAGCGTAACCGATATTGGCGAGCGTGCCTTTTACTTATGCAAAAGCCTGCGCAGTGTTACCCTTTCCGACGGCATAAGCAGTATTGCCGATGGCGTATTCAGTGGTTGCGACAGCCTGACCGGCATCGCTATCCCTGATGGCGTAACCGACATTGGCAATCATGCCTTTGAGTATTGCGGCAGCCTGACCGCCGCAGTCATTCCCGACAGCGTAAGGCGTATTGGCGATTATGCGTTTTTCGAGTGCCGAAAGCTGTCATGCATCACTATTCCCGATGGTGTGACACACATTGGGGATTATGCCTTTCACGCCTGCCGCAGCCTGACCGCCATTGACATACCCGACAGCGTAACCCGCATTGGTAAACTGGCGTTTGAGTATTGCAGAAGTCTGACAGCCATCACCATTCCTGACAGTGTTGCCGCTATCGGTGTTGAGGCATTCCGCACAGATACCGCAACCACCATCAACGCCCCCCACGACCCCTCCTACTATGGTTACACCCCAACGGAAAACGAAACATGGATAACCAAATAATCCACCCCGCCTGACATTTTTCAATGTCAGGCGGTTTTTTCGTTCTTTTGCGTTTCTTCCTGCCTCGCCCTTGCAAAGCCCAACAAATGTGATATAATTCAAATATAAAATATGGGGAGGGTACACACATGGAGAGCAAAGGATTTGCATTGAAAGAAAACGAAAATATGGAAAACAAAACTAAAAAAATAATATGGCAGATTATAGTTGCGGTTGCTTTGGTTGTTGTGGCGGCAGTGGCGGGGCATGGTGTGGGGTATGGTATAGACTATTACTATAACACACTGAGGACTGTAGTGGTTGATGGTGTAAAGTACAGTATGTATGAAGGCCAGGCAACGGTGGTTGACTGTGATGAGTCAAAGGGCGGAGAGTTTGTTATTCCATTGAGAGTTGAGGGTAATAGAGTAACCATTATATGGGATTCTGCGTTTTCTGGGTGCGACAGCCTGACCAGCATTACCATTCCGGACAGCGTGACCACTATCGGGGATTCTGCGTTTTACGGGTGCGACAGCCTGACCGAAATTACTATGCCTGACAGCGTGACAAGCATTGGCGACAGTGCGTTCCGGGGGTGCGACAACCTGACCGGCATTACCATTCCCGACAGCGTGACCACTATTGGGTATGCTGTATTTTCCGATTGCAGTAGCCTGACCGAAATTATCATTCCGGACAGCATAACCACTATTGAGGAGTGTGCGTTTGCGTCGTGCTACAACCTGACCAGCATTACCATACCGGATAGCATAACCACTATTGGCGACAGTGCGTTCCGGGGGTGCGGCAACCTGACCAGCATTACCATACCGGATAGCGTAACCACTATTGGGGAGTATGCATTTGAACATTGTAGAAGTCTGACTGATATTACCATATCAGGCAGTGTGACCAGCATAGAGGGCAATTCGTTTATGTGCTGTAGTAGTTTATCTTCGATAACGGTAGTTACAGGGAGCGAATTTTTCTATAATATAGATGGTGTTTTATTCGATTCGGATAATCAGCTTATAGCGTATCCGGCAGGAAAGATGAATGAGAAATTTGATATACCGGAAGGCGTCACCGGCATTGAAAAAAATGCTTTTGAAAATTGCGACAACCTGAACGGCATTACCATTCCGGACAGCGTAACCGCTATCGGGGAGTCTGCATTTAAAAATTGCGACAACCTGACCGAAATTACCATTCCGGACAGCGTGACGACTATCGGGGAGTCTGCATTTGAAAATTGTCACAACCTGACCAACGTTACTATTTTGGACGGGGTGACCACTATCGGTGAATCTGCGTTTGACAGCTGTGATAACTTGCTCTCAGTCATAATCCCTGATAGTGTAACAACCATCGGTAATGATGCATTTTCGTGCTGTGTGAAATTGAAAGACATTACCATTCCCAACGGGATAACTCAAATTGGGGACGGTGTGTTTGGGGGTTGTAGAAGTCTGACCGAGGTCACAATACCAGACAGCGTAACAAGCATAGGGTGTTGTGCCTTTTGTGAGTGTAGTGGCCTTACTGATATTACTGTTCCCGATGGTGTAACAGTTATCGACGAAAAGGCTTTCTATAGCTGCTCCGGTCTAAACAGCATTACCTTACCTGACAGCCTAAAATACATTAGGAGAGATGCCTTTGGTTTGTGCGAAAACCTAACTGAAATAGATATTCCTTATGGCGTTACCTATATACCGTATGGATTATTCTATGCGTGTGAAAACCTAACCTCAGTTTCCATTCCGGATAGTGTAAGCGAAATTTCGATAAGTTCGTTTGAGCGCTGCACCAGCCTGACCAGCATTACCATTCCGAACAGCGTGACTACTATCGATGCTGGTGCGTTTGAGCAGTGCAACAACCTGACCAATATCACCATTCCTGACAGTGTGGTCAGTATTGGAAATTATGCGTTTAAGGGGTGCAACAACCTGACCGAGATTACCATTCCCGACAGCGTGACCACTATCGATGTAGAGGCATTCCGCACAGATACCGCAACCACCATCAACGCCCCCCATGACCCCTCTTACTATGGTTACACCCCAACCGAAAACGAAACGTGGATAACCAAATAATCCACCCCGCCTGACATTTTTCGATGTCAGGCGGTTTTTTGTTCTTTTGCGTTTCTTCCTGCCTCGCCCTTGCAAAGCCCAACAAATATGATATAATTCAAATATAAAATATGGGGAGGGTACACACATGGCATTCGATGTATTCATATCGTTCAAGAACACCGACGGCAAAGGCGGTCTGACACAGGACCGAATGATAGCCGAGCGGCTGCACTCCGCGCTGAAAAGAGAAGGTCTGGAGGTCTTTTTCAGCGAGAGAGACCTGGACAACGCAGTGTTTATCCGTGAGATTAACAACGCTCTTGAAGAGGCGAGAATGCTCATTCTTGTGGGTACTACCTCCGAACACGTCAGGTCAAAGTGGGTGGAGGCAGAATGGTCCAGCTTTATGGCGATGATAAACAGCGGAAGAAAGCCCAACGGACAGATGATTACCGTACTGCAGGGCATGACCACCAACGACCTGCCTCCCATGATTTCCAGCCTGCAGTCCTTTGATGCGCTGGACATTGACGGAGTTGTGCGCTTTGTGTTCAAGGCACTGGGGCGAGTCAGCCTCAGCGAGGCGGCAGAGTATGAGAAAAAACAGAAGGAAGAGGCACTGCGCAGGGCAGAGGAGGAAAGACTGCGTGCGATAGCTGCCCAGATGGAGGCAGAGCGCGATGCCCAAAAGGCAGCAGAGGATGCTGCAAAGGCTGCGGAGAAAGCCGAAAAGGAGCGCAGGGCAAGGGAAAAGGCTGAAAATGCTTCCCACAAAGCAAAGAAGAATATTCGCTGGATTGTCGCTGCGGCTGCGTTGGTTGTTGTGGCGGCAGTGGCAGTGATTTATGGAATAAGCTATAACACACCGAGGACGGTGGTGGTTGATGGAGTGGAGTACAGTGTGTATGAAGGTCAGGCAACGGTGGTTAGCTGCGATAAGGAAAAGAGCGGAGAGTTTGTTATTCCATCGAGAATTAAAGGTAATAGGGTAAACATTATCGGGCATTCTGCGTTTCGCGATTGCGACAGCCTGACCGATATTATCATTCCGGACAGCGTGACCACTATCGGGGATCGTGCGTTTTACGATTGCGACAGCCTGACCGATATTACCGTTCCTGACAGCGTGACCACTATCGGGGGGGCTACGTTTTACAGTTGCAACAACCTGAACGATATTACCATTCCGGACAGCTTGACTGCTATCGGGGATTATGCGTTTTGCGCGTGCGATAGCTTGACCAGCATTACCATTCCTGAAAGCGTTACCAGTATTGGTGATGGCGCATTTTCATGGTGTGAAAGCCTGACCAGCATTACAATTCCCAACAGTGTAACCAGTATCGAGGATCATACGTTTAATGAGTGCCGTAGCCTAACCAGCATCACAATACCCGATAGCGTTACCAGTATTGGTTATGGCGCATTTTTATGGTGTGAAAGCCTAACCAGCATCACAATACCCAACAGTGTTACCAGTATTGGTGTAGAGGCATTTTCTTTTTGTGAAAGCCTGACCAGCATAACCGTTCCCGACAGTGTTATCTATATTGGTAGAAATGCGTTTTATTCGTATTACCACACTATCACCATCAAAGCCCCCCACGACCCCTCGTACTATGGTTACGCCCCAACAAAAAACGAAACATGGACAACCCCATAACCCACCCCAAAACAACAAAAATCGGCATCAGCCACCGCACCTAATACGGCGGCTGATGCCGTCTTTTTTTATTTCATTTTTGCTCCTTTATGCCATGCCATTATACCCTTTGCCCCGCATCACTTATCGTACTTCTTCAGCAGCATATCCAGAGCCTCACGCAGCAGTATCGCCTCGCCGATGCCCTCGCTGCGGGACAGCTTGGTCAGCCGCTTGAGCTGGTCGGCGGTGTAGTGGGAGGTCTTGGGCACCATTTTTTCCTCACGGGCAATGGCTACGCGGTTGCCGCCGTTCAGCTTGGCGCGGAACATGGCACTCTGCGCCATGCGGATAAGCTCCGGCACGCGGGCGGCATCGGTGAATGCCTCCGCTAGACCTGCGGAAATGGTCTGCGCACTGCCGTCAGGTACAGTGACGTCTACGCTTGCTCGTATGCGCTCCAGCAGCAGAAAAACGTCCTCACGCTCAAACTCGCCGTGGAAGATAATGCCAAACTCGTCGCCGCCCACGCGGTAAATTCGCCCGCATTCGGGCACGTTGGCGGCAATGTGCTGCCCGATGGCAATGAGCGTCCTGTCGCCCACGTCATGCCCGAAGTTGACGTTGACCCTGTCAAACTGGTCAAGGTCGAGCAGGGCAACGATTATCGGATTGCCGCTCTGCGCGTCATCTGCGTAAAGCAGCGCCTCAAGGTCTGCCTCAAATCGGTCGCTGAGGGGAAGCTGCAGTGCCTCGTTGACAGCGTTTTCATTAATCTTCTTGCTCATGTGAATATCCTCCTTGTGTGTTATTTTTGCTGCCTTACATCACAAAGTATAATATGAGTAATAATATTTGTCAAGTAATATCGAAGAAATAATGCAACTGCAATATTACAAACTGCGCGGATTCGACCGCTTATACTCGATTTTGTCGGAGAAAACACACGAAAAATGTGATGAAAGAGGCGCGATGTGGACACTGTGTACGAATGATGAATATATGGCGCAGGTGTGAATATATCCTCGAAAGTAAAGCTTCTGTATATTAAACGCGAAACCTATTGCAAAGGCGGTTTCGCGTGGCTAATATTATTGCGAACATATGTTTAAGTTGTTCTGCTGCGGATTCGCAAAATTACAAGGAGGGAACACAATGGGAGTTTTTGAAGAAACCAACATCAGAATGGTGCGGGGAGACACCCTCTCCCGTCAGGTGCGCGTTGTCCGTGACGGTACACCGCTGGTGCTTGGGCACGAGGACGTGGGGCGTTTCGCCCTGTTCGGCAGTGACGGGCTGCCTGTGCTTGTAAAAACACTGGGCATAGCCGACTGCAGGGGCGATGCGCTGATAGTCACCCTTGCGCCCGAGGACACCGAGCCGCTTGACGAGGGAGATTACCGCTGCGAATTGGAGCTGGTGCTGACAGACGGTACGGTCATCACCCCGCTGCGCGGCAAGCTACGGCTGTTCGCTGACCTCATCACCCCGACAGTGCGGGGAGGGAAGGACCAGTGAGAGATGAGGGAATCCGCACCGATATTGAAACCGCCGAGATAATCTGCGACGATGCGGCGCTGGGGGTATACACAGTCGATGTAGGTGTCAGCGGCATTGATTATATCTGCGATGACCCTGTCGGCAGACGTGGACGCAGAGACGAGTATCTGCTTGACCACAGAATGCTCGGCAACCGCTCTGCCCCTAACCAGCACCCCATCTCCGCAATCACAGATTTGGAAAACCGCCTCACTGCCGCCGACAATGTCATCGAAACCATACGTCTCGGCGGTGAGGCACTTCCGGTGCATGGCAAGGCGGTAAATATCCCCATGCGGGAGGGTGCTGACGGCATCGCCCTGCGTGACGGCAAGCTGTACCTCACCGTCGGCGGCATGCTGCTGGGTGACGGCGTGGAGCTGCCCTCCGGCGGCGGCAGCAGCACCCCCGATAACAACGCTGTATTCACCCTGACCAACGCCACCGGCTGGCTGTCAAAGACCATCCCCAGCGGTGCAGCCTGCCCCATCACCGTTGCATGGTCATCGGTGGAGGACGGCATCCCCACAGGCAGCGGCACGCTGACGGTTACCGTCAACGGCGCAGTGAAGACGGTGCGCACTGTGGCGCAGGGCACTGTTTCCATTGATGCCGCGCCCTACCTCACCGCTGCCGACAACACCGTAGCCATCGCCCTGCGTGACCGCTACGGCAACAGCCGCACCATAATCTTCTCCGTTGCAGTGATGAGCCTGTCGCTGTCGTCCACATTCAGCGGCAGCGCAGTGTACAGCGGCGACATCGGCTACTTCTACACCCCTGTTGGAGCGGCTGAAAAGACGGTGCATTTCATTCTGGACGGCGTGGAGCTGCCCACCGCATCGGTCACAGTGTCGGGCAGACAGCAGACCATGACCATTCCTGCCCAGCCACATGGCGCACACACCTTTGAGGTGTACTTCACCGCCGAGGTGGATGGGGAAACGGTGGAATCCAACCGCCTGTACTACGACCTCATCTGTGCGGAAGAGGGAAACAACACCCCCATCATTTCGCTGCCTTTTAAGATGGAAGAAGCAGCGCAGTACGACAATCTGGTCATTCCCTACACCGTCTACGTCCCCGATGCGCTGACAGCAGCAGTCACCCTCTCTGCCAACGGCAAAGAGGTGGCTTCACTGACCGTTGACCGGGCGCAGCAGCAGTGGATATTCCGTCCTGACCAAAGCGGCGAGCTGATTCTTTCCGTCGCCTGCGGAAGTACAGTGCGTGAAATCACGCTGAATGTTACCCCGACAGTCATTGACGTTGAAGCGGAGACCGACAGCCTGCTGCTGCATCTGGACAGCTACGGACGCAGCAACAGTGAAGGGGCCGCCGACAGGGCATCGTGGAAGTTCACCCCCGCAGGCGGCGAGGAAGTGACAGCAGTGTTCAGCGGCTTCAACTGGTCATCGGACGGCTGGCAGCCTGACGAGGGCAATACCTCCGTACTGCGTGTTGCGGGCGATGCACGGCTGTATATTCCCTTTGCGCCCTTTGCCGCCGACTGCCGCACAAGCGGTCTGACGGTGGAGCTTGAGTTTGCAACACGGGACGTTGTCGATTATGAAACCGACATCATCACCTGCGTGGACGGCGGGCGAGGGCTTGTGGTCACACCCCAGAAGGCAACGCTGCGCAGCGAGCAGACCGAGCTGTTCACCCAGTACAAGGAGGGCGAGCATATCCGCCTTGCCTTCGTCATTGAGAAGAGCGCGGAGCATCGACTGGTGTATGTCTACATCAACGGTATCATGTCAGGCGTGGCGCGTTACCCCGTCAGCGATGACTTCTCGCAGGCGGTGCCGCAGGGCATCTCAATCGGCTCGGGCGACTGCACCGTTGACCTGTACTCCGTTCGTGTCTACGGCAACAGCCTCACCCGCCATCAGGTGCTGGACAACTGGATTGCCGACACACGCAGCATCACCGAGAAGCTGGCACGCTACCGCCGCAACAATGTATTCAATGCATACGGAGATATTGTCATTTCCATGCTGCCTGCCGAGCTGCCGTATCTGGTCTTTGAGGCTGCGGAGCTGCCCACCTACAAGGGTGACAAGCGGACGGTTGAGGGCTACTACACCGACCCGCAGCACCCGGAGCAAAGCTTTGAGTTTGAGGAGGCACAGGCAGACGTGCAGGGCACTTCCTCACAGTATTACGCCCGCAAGAATTTCAAGGTCAAGTTCAAGGGCGGCTTTGTCCGTGACGGCATGACCTACAGCACCTACCGTATGCGTGAGGACAGCATCGGTGTGGACACCTTCACATTCAAGGCGGACGTTGCCTCCAGCGAGGGCGCAAACAACGTGGAGCTGGTGCGGCTGTATGACGAAATCAGCCCCTACCGCACACCGCCGCAGCAGGCTGACGAGCGGGTGCGTCAGGGCATTGACGGCTTTCCCATCGTGGTGTTTCAGGACGACGGCACAGGGGTGCGCTTCATCGGCAAGTACAACTTCAACAACGACAAGGGCACGCCCGAGGTATTCGGCTTTGCAGAGGGTGACGAAAGCTGGGAGATACTCAACAACGACAGTGCGCGGGTCATGTTCAAGAGCGGTGACTTTGCGGGCTGGCAGAGCGATTTCGAGGCACGTTACCCCGAGGACAGCGAGGAGATTGAGAACTTCCGCCGCTTTGTTGCATGGGTGGCTTCCACCGACCGGAGCGCGGCAACAGATGCACCCCTCGACAGCCCTGCGGAGATTGGCGGCACCGTGTACACCGCCGACACAGCGGCATATCGACTGGCAAAGTTCAAAGCGGGCATAGGTGATTGGGTGGAGCTGGACAGCGCGCTTTTCTATTACCTCTTCACCGAATTTTTCCTGATGATAGACAGCCGCGCAAAGAATATGTTCCCCTCACGGCTGGGCGGCAGCAAGTGGTGCTTCCTGCCCTACGACTTCGACACCGCGCTGGGCATCAACAACGTGGGCAAGCTGACCTTTGGCTACAACCTTGAGGACATCGACACCCACAGCGGCGGCACAAATGTATTCAACGGACAGCCCTCTGTGCTGTGGAGCAACCTGCGTGAGGCATTCTTTGACGAGCTGGCTGCCATGTACAGGACACTGCGCTCCACAGGCGGTCTTACCTACGACCGCATCATATCTGCCTTTGCGGAGCATCAGGGAATGTGGCCGGAGGCAGTGTGGAATGAGGACGCATACTTCAAGTATCTGCAGCCCCTTGTTGACGACGGCGATGCCTCATACCTCGATATGCTGCTGGGCAGCAAGGCAGAGCAGCGCAAGTGGTGGCTGTACAACCGCTTCCGCTACATCGACAGCAAGTACACCGCAGGCGACAGCGCGGCGCAGTGCATCGTGCTGCGAATGTACCACCCCGCCGACATCACCGTCACGCCTTACGCCGACATCTACGCGGCAGTGAAATACGGCTCACAGCAGGTGCGGCAGAGGGCGCAGAGGGGACAGCAGATTACGCTGCCCTGCCCCTTCTCTGATGTAGGCGCAAACGGCACCGAAACCATGATATACTCCGCCCCGCAGCTTTCAGATGTGGGAGATTTAAGCCCCCTGAAGGTGGGCTTTGCCAACTTCTCCGCAGCGACAAGGCTGCAGTCGCTCAAGCTGGGTGACGCTTCGCCTGATTACAGCAACGGCAACCTGACCACCCTGCAGCTTGGCAACAACACCCTGCTGCGCACACTGGACGTGCGTGGCTGCCCCAACCTGACCGGTGCGGTGGACATCTCCGGCTGCACAGGCATTGAGCATATCTACTTTGAGGGAACGTCCATATCCGGTCTGGAGCTGCCTGTGGGCGGCAGCATTCGCACACTGCATCTGCCGGAAACCACCGCCGCGCTGACCATACGCAACCACCCCACGCTGACCGATTTCGTGCTTCCGTCAGCGGGCAATATCACCTCGCTGTGGCTGGAAAACTCCGGTGCAGCAGTGGGCAGCCTTGAGATGCTGTACAGCATAGCCGCCACCGCCCGTGTGCGCCTGCCTGACGTTGCCTGGGTACTGGACACCAAGGAAGATGCTGTCACCCTGACAGCCCGTGTGGAGGGCATGAGGGGCATCGACCTTGACGGACAGAGCCTGCCCAAGGCAGTCATATCGGGCGAGGGATATGTCACCGACACCATTGATGTTGACACGCTGTGCGATATGGACGAAGCCATGCCCAATGTAGCGTGGGCAATGGACGGTCTTGAGGGCGCGGTCATGGCAGCAGACGGCGGTCTGGCGGACAGCACAGGCGCACTGCTTGTGCGTGATGAGGGCAACGTAAGCAGATACAGCGCAGAGGTCATCAACGAGTTTCTGGTGCAGTCCCTGCGATTTTTGTTGGAGGTAGAATGATATGGCATTGAGTTTGCATCAGCTTGAGGCAAGCGGTCTTGAGCTGGACGAAGTAATTGCGGCGTGGCAGGCATTGCTTGACGGCACGCTGAAGGGCGACACAGGGCGCGGTATCGCATCGGTCAGCAAGGAGGGGGAGACCCTGACTTTCACCTTTACCGATGACACCACTGTCAGTGTCACTGTGCCCAACGGAAGCAAGGGCGAAACCGGTGAAAAGGGCGAGAAAGGCGACACAGGCGACAAGGGCGACCCTTTTACCTACGATGATTTCACCCCCGAGCAGCTTTCGGCACTGGCGACTGCGGCAGCAGCGGACGCACTGGGGCAGATGCCCGAGTGGTCACAGGGAGAGGAAAAGCCCGCCTACACCGCACAGGAGGTGGGCGCAGACCCCGCAGGCACAGCGGCAGGTGCGGTTTCTGCCCATGATGTGGCAGCAGATGCCCACGCAGCACAGTTTGCGGGCAAAGCAGATGCCACCACCCGCACCACCGAATTTGCATCAGCCCCCGCTGACAACACACTGTACGTCTGCACCATTGACAGCGCAGTGTCCATCACAGCGGCAACGGCAGAAAGCTGTCCGCTGTACGGCGCGCACTATGTCCTCACCTTTGCCGAGGGCGGCGAAGTGACCGCCACCTACGACAGCTATCAGGGTGACGATATATCCACTGCCGCTGCAGGCGAGGTGTGGGAGATTTCCATTCTGCGCGGAGGCTGGATTGCAAAGCGCACAAAGGAGGCAGCATGATGAAATACGCAAAGCTGGCAGGCGGTTATCCGTCCTATCACGGCATACGCAATCCCATTGTCAATGCCGATGGCAGTAAGACGGTCACAAAGAACGAGAAGCTGCTGCTGGCGGCGGGATTTCTGCCTGTGACAGACACCCCCGCCCCTGACGATGGCAGCTATGTCAGCACATGGGAAGCTACCGACAGCGCAATCGTGCGGGTGTGGAGGGAAGTGCTGGAGGAAGCACCGGAGGTGGAGGAATGAGCCTGATGCAGCGGCGCAGGGCGTTGATGGGAGCACTGGACAGCGTGCCGAAAATCTTGCCCGGTACTGTGATATGGGAAAATCTTGTTACCGGTCTCGACAATTTAACCATATTAAGCTACGGTGGCGCTCATTGTAATCATGGCAACACTGGATATGACATTACTCTTGCTGCCTCAAGAACCAGTGGCATAGGCGCGTGTGTACTTGGCTTTGGAACGCCTATGGATTTTTCGCGGTGTTCAAAAATCGTTTTTAACTATGCGCTTGCAAAATATGGTGGAAGTTATAGCGGTGCGCCTGTGCGTTTCGGCTTAGGTCAAATGCCATCAACAGCTCAGGAGTTCTACTCAAATTCAGCACTCTACATTCCAGAAACAACTGCCTTTCAAAGAACAGTGCCAAGTACAAATATTCAGGAAGAAATAGAGATAAAGATAGCCGCAAATATGGGTGCTGTACTGCCTATAATTTCGATATGGACTGCGGGGTCATATAGCGGCGGGCTTTACAGACCGCTGAAAATCTGGGTGGAATAGGAGTGAAAAGAAAAATGTCAATCATAACCTACAAGCGCGGCACAGACACCGCTCTGACCGCCAATTTCAAACAGCACGAATTTGACTGCAAGGGGCACAGCTGCAAATGCGGCTGCGGATGCAAGACCACACCTCTTGACACCAAGCTGATACGCAAGCTGCAGGTACTGCGCAACTGGACAGGCAAGCCCATCACCGTCAACAGCGGCAGACGGTGCGAGACCCACAACCGCTGTCAGGGCAGCGCACCGGGCAGCTATCACGTCAAGGGACAGGCCGCCGACATCGTAATTGCCGGAATGACCCCTGCACAGGTTGCAAAGCTTGCGCAGGAGGTGGGATTCGTCGGTGTGGGGCGCTACAGGACGTTTACCCATGTGGACACCCGCACAGTGAAGTATATGTGGATAGACGGAAAGGGCGCAGTGTCCACCCACAGCGGCAAGCGCAAAAAATGCCCGCACAGCTACACTTCTGTCGAAGAGCTGAGTGTGGGCAGCAAGGGCACCGCTGTCAGGGCGGTGCAGTGGATTCTCAACTGGGCAGGCTATCCCTGTAAGGTTGACGGCGATTTCGGAGGGAAAACCAAAGCGGCGGTCATGGATTTCCAGAGGGATATGCTGCTGACGGCGGACGGCGTTGTCGGGTATGTGACACGCTGTGCGCTGAAGGAGGTGTCGGCGTGATGAGTGATGTAATCATTGTGGCACTGCTTTCGCTGGTGGGCACAATAATGGGCAGCTTCGGCGGCGTTGTCACAGGCGCAAAGCTGACCAACTACCGCCTTGAGCAGCTTGAGAAGAAGGTGGGCGAGCACAACAACTTCGCCCGCCGTATGCCGGTGCTGGAGGAGCAGATGAAGGTGGCTAACCACCGCATTGAGGATCTGGAGAGGGCAGGTGAGTGAGTATGCAGGATTTACAGACCATTCTTATAGACCTGCTGTGCATCGTGCTGATAGCTGCTGCTGCATATTTTGCGGACAAGCTGCGTGAGCGCATAAACAGCCACAGGCTGAGACAGTTTGTGGAAGATGCGGTTGAGGCGGCAGAGGGTATGCTGCACGACAGCGACCCCGACGGAAAGCAGCGGCTGGGTTTTGTCATCGCACTTGTTAAGCGGGCGGGCTACATCATAAACGACGAGGTGCGCACCATTATAGAGGCGGCAGTGTACAGACTCAATCAGGCGCACAGGAGGCCGTAAAAGGGCATAAAAATAGCCCCGCACAGCCGTTGCGCACAGGCTGTGCGGGGATTTGCAGACAATATGTCAGATAATTTCCACCGAGCCGAAGATGCCGTTGGCTTCTACGGTGACGGTGGGTGCGCCCTCTATGGGAGCGGCGGGAGAGCAGTTGACCGAGCCGAAGATGGCACTGCGCTCAACAGCGTAGTTTACGTTGGCGACACGCTTGATGATCAGCTTGCCGAAGATGCCGTTGGCATCTATCGTGCAGTTGTTTTCGATGACTGCACCGCTGAGGTCAACCACAAGGCTGCCGAAGATGGCATTGAACCCGCCGCCGGTGAAGACCTGACCATCGTAGCTGACGACCTGCTCGGAGAAGATGGAGGAAACCTCGCCGTCCTCTGCGTCAACATGAATACCCTTGTCAATGATTATGTGGTTGCCGTTCTCGTCCTCAATGTAGGGCGCGCAGTGCGTGCGGTTAAGACCGAGGGCGTGACCGATGGAGCCGATGCCGATGATGAACAGCAGTGCGGCAACGATCATGTGCCATACGGCAACATTGTCCAGTATGCCGTCAAACCAGCCCTGCGACCTGATGAGCAGCCCGCCGCCTACCAGCATCATGCCGAAGGAGAAGAGGCGGCCGCCGCGCTTTATCATGCCGATAAGACCAAGGGCGAGGAGCAGCAGTGCGGGCCAGCTTCTGGTTATCAGGTCGGGGAGGAAGCTCTTGTCAAACACCATGGCGGCGACAAAGCCCGCGCAGGCGGCAAGGAACAGCAATCCTACCAGCAGGGAGGAGATTCGGGAACGTGTACTGATTTTCATTTTCTTTCTTTCCTTTCTTCACATCGGAATCGGTCAAATTATGCAGTTGCGCTTTGCTGAAAACGATTATATCACACATTTTCCGAAAAGCAATTACATAAGTGAAATGCAGAGCTGCACAAGCAAAAAAAACAGCGGACGACCTGCGCCGTCCGCTGTGCGGTAAATACTTATTGGGGGTTAGCCCTGTGTCTTGAGTTCAACCCAAAGATTGTTCATCAGCTCGTAAATATCGACAGGCAGGTCGGTAAAGACCTCGCTCTCTGCGATGATTTCCTCAGGCGGATAGAAGCTGGGGTTATTCTTTACCTCGGGGCTGAGAAGCTCATATGCCTCGGTGTGGGGGGTGGAGTAGCATATATACTCGATGTTCTCCAGAGCAATGTCGGTTTCGCACATGAAGTTGATGAACTGCTCTGCTGCCTTCTTGTGGGTGGAGGTCTTGAGAACACACATGGAGTCGAAGAAGAGGTTGGTGCCTTCCTTGGGGATAAAGAAGCCGATGTCCTCGTTCTCGTCCATAAGGATACGGGCATCGCCGGCGTAGTAGGGAGCAAGAGCTGCCTCGCCGTTTGCCATCTTGTCGAAGATCTGATCCATTACATAGGCCTGTACCAGAGGCTTCTGCTCTGCCAGCAGCTCATAAGCCTCCTGCCACTCATCGGGATTGGTGGTGTTGAGGGAATAGCCCAGCTTGGAAAGGGCAATGCCGAAAGCATCGCGCTGGTTGTCAAACATCAGGATATCGCCGGCATACTTTTCGTCCCAGAGAATATCCCAGGATTGCTTCGCAATGTCTGCCTCGTCAACCATGGTCTTGTTGTAGAAAACACCCACAACGCCCCAGGTGTAAGGCACCGTGTATCTGCCCTCGGGGTCATAGTCGAGGTTCAGATAATCCTCGCCGATATACTGCACGTTGGGGATATTCGAGAAATCCAGCTCTGCAAGCATATCTTCGGCTATCATCTTTTCAATCATGTAGTCGGACGGGATGACCACATCGTAGTCGGCAGCACCGCTGGAGATTTTTGCGTACATCTCTTCGTTGCTGGCGTAGGTCGTGTAATTGACCTCGATGCCGGTCTGTCTGGTGAACTCGGCAATAACGTCCATACAGCCGTCGTCACCGTTGGCGATGTACTCGCCCCAGTTGTAGACATTGATGACCTCGCCGGTCAGCGGTACGCCGCCGGTTTCTTTACACCCGGAGAGGGTGAACGCGGAGGTCGCAGCAGCGGCGAGCATAAACACCGCAAGCAGCACGGAAGCAATCTTTTTTGTCAACTATCATTCCTCCAATGATATAATTTTTTGAGGGTGAACAAATGAAAATATATGCAGCAAAGTGGCAGACAGTGCGCATATATTTGCGGAATACCCACTCTCAATGGCGAAGTATAGCATATATTTTCGGGTGCGTCAATAGGCATAAAATTCAATTTTTGTGTATATTTTCTTCGCCGAATTATGAATGATATTACATAACGGAATGATGGGCAGGCTGTTTAGGCAGAACAATAACTTACCTGCCGTACAGGCGTGCGGTCATGTCGATGTCTTCCGTCACCTGCACCATGTATTCGCGGCATTCGGGGTCGCGTGCCAGCACACGTCCCGCGCGGCGCACTGCCCGCACAAAGCCCGGGTCAAAGGCTACTTCATCGCTGAATTCTGCCAGCGGACACAGCTTGATTGCCCGTGCGTCCAGCCCTGCGGTGACGTGTCCGCGCTCGTCGGTCAGCGGGAAAAGCGGGAAGAGGCGGCAGGCCAGCGGGCGCTGCTCCCTGTCGCAGGTCCCGTCGCACACGGCAAGGGTGCCTCCCTCTGCCTCCACAGTGCGCAGGGTGGTGGTTTCCCCGGGGAAGAGGCGCATACCGTCGGTGTCGCTGCCTTTGCAGCAGGCGCAGTCGCACAGCACACCGCAATCCTTGCCCAGCGGCGTGCGGCTGCCTATGATGCGCAATACCTTTTCATACAGCTTTTTCCTGCTGTCGGAATCATAGCTTTTCTTCATGCCGAATGTTCCTCCCTGTATCGGTCTGGCGGTGGATTCTGTTTATAATTTTACAGCTTTTATCAACTATTTGTCAAGAAAACTGTATAATCGCTTGACAGAATTGATAAATAATGTATAATATTATACTGAATAGTTATCGTTATTATAGCTATGATTAATGGTGCCTGGAGGTCAAAATTATGCCTGAAAAAATAAAGGTGCTTATCGTTGATGACAGTCCGGAAATCCGTGACGTTGTCCATATCCTGCTCGAGAGCGAGGGCTATGACGTTATCGAGGCGGCTGACGGTGCAGCGGCAGTTTCTGCGGTGCGCGAAAATCCCACCATTGACCTGATTATTCTGGATATAATGATGCCG
This sequence comes from Oscillospiraceae bacterium, assembly GCA_015065695.1. Lineage (GTDB taxonomy): Bacteria > Bacillota > Clostridia > Oscillospirales > Acutalibacteraceae > SIG598. The sequence continues at coordinate 21,075 of SVPT01000013.1, forward strand.
GGTATGTCCGGCTACGAGGCTTGCACTCTCATACGCGAGATAAGCTCCGCGCCGGTGCTTTTCCTCTCTGCCAAATCGCAGGAGATGGACAAGCGTGACGCCTATCAGAGCGGCGGCGACGACTATCTTCCCAAGCCCTTCTCCGGCGCTGAGCTGCTGATGAAGGTGGGCTCCCTGCTGCGCCGCTATCTCAACTACCGCGGCAAGGGCGGCGATGCCATTACCGCAGGCACAATCCGCCTTGGCGAGATTGAGGTGGACACAGTGCATCACACCGTCACCAAGGACGGCGAGCGCATCACCCTTACCTCCAAGGAGTTTGAGATACTCAGCTTCCTTGCAGGCGGAAGAGGCAAGACCTTCAGCGTCAAGGAGATCTTTGAAGGTGTCTGGCACGAGCAGTATTTCGCGTCCTCTGCCAACACCGTCATGGTACATATACTCAACCTGCGCAAGAAGCTGGAGACCAACTGCGACAACCCGCAGATAGTCCGTACAGTGTGGGGAAAGGGGTATCAGATTGACTGAACGGGGGAGTTACCTCTCCCTGCGAACAAGAACGGCGGCACTGCTGCTCTTTTCTGTTGTGTGCAGTCTGCTGCTTTTCACAATCCTTCAGGTGGCAGGAGAGCAGCTTCTGGCTGAATCCTGCCAGTCGCCGGAGGCACAGCTCAGGCGGGAGGAAAGGATAATCGAGCGTTTTTCGGAATATGTCATGGAGCATGACATAGCGCTGAGCGACGCGGAGAAGCTGGCGGAGTGGGGGAGAATGAACCCCGGCGCAGATATTCAGCTCTACCGCGAGGAGCGGCTGGTGTATGACACCGGCTCCTTTGACTACTTCACCGGCACCGATTACACCGTGAGCCAATCCAGTCTGGTGCTGACCGATGATATGCGCAGCTATGTTGTTCCCATGGCGGACGGCTCCGCACGGGCGGTGGTCTTTGATTACTCCTCCGAGGACGACTACATCTGGCTGAAATACCTGCTCTTTGCGGTTTGCTGCGGCATTTTTATCGCCGTAATGCTCTATTTTGACTGGCGCAAGACCCGACGGATAGTGGAGCTGTGCGAGAGGGTAAAGGATATTACCGCAGGCGGCCTGAGCGAGCGCATATCGGTGGACGGCAACGACGAGCTTTCCGAGCTGGGTGCCAACATCGACGAGATGCGCATAACCATCATCGAGCGCATAGAGAGCGAGCAGGAGGCGATGAAGGCCAACTCCGAGCTGGTCACCGCTATGTCCCACGACCTGCGCACCCCCCTGACCGCGCTGCTTGGCTATCTTGACATAATGGCGCGGGGAGGTATGCGCACCGAGGAGCAGAAGAGCAAATACCTTGGCGTGTGCCTGGAAAAGGCCTATCAGATAAAGGAGATGTCGGACGAGATGTTCCAGTATTTCCTCGCCTTTGACATCACCCGCAAGGGCGTTAAGACCGAGCCGGTCTCTGCGGAAACGCTGGTACAGCAGATGGTGCTGGAGCATATCATATATCTGCGCGATCACGGCTTTGACATCACTATCAATGACCTGGGCGAGGACGTCATTGTCGCAATAGAGAATGACGGAATGCGGCGTGTGTTTGACAACGTGTTTTTCAACATGGAGAAGTATGCCGACAGCAGCCGCCCTGCCACGGTGACTGTCAGTGCCAGCGGCGATTCCTTTATCATCGAGGCTGCCAACTACTGCCGTCCGGATATTGAACGCATCGAGGGCACGCATATCGGCATCAAGACCTGCCAGAGAATAATGGGTGCTATAGGCGGACGCTTTACCGCCGCACGCGAAGATGACCGCTTCATAGTTTCTGTCCAGATACCGCTGGCAAAGGACGAGAACGAAGAGTGGGAATAAAGAAATAAGGAAAGAATACAGCACAGTCAGCCCTAATTATTGTTTATCGTTAAGAATTAATAAAACTGCCCTGAATTGGTTGAATGTGCTGCGGATTTACTGTATAATCTGTTTGTAACACCCCGGCCGCTCAGGCGGCTCTGAATAAGGAGGGCAATGTATGTTCTCATCCAAAAAGATACTTTACTTCATCATCGTTGCAATGGTGGTGATATGCTATGTCAACGGCATTGATTTCCGTGCCAATACCTACGAGGTGACACAGCAGACCACCGAAAGCTTTGTCGATTTCTCCGATTCCGGCTTCTTCGCCATAACCGACTCCGCGCAGGGGCTTTCCACTGTCGCGGAGATAGGCGAGGGTGATGGCAGTGCTGCCGACGAATACTCCGGCGGTGCGGCTGTCATCGAAGACGGCAGCGGTCAGCAGGGAACAGAGCAGGATCCCGGTCAGCAGGCAACGCAGGATCAGCAGACCGACCAGACAACCGTTACTACTACTGTGCCTACGGTGCAGCCGTCCAATGTTGCGCCTGTGCAGCCTGAGCAGCAGGTGACAACCACCACTACTCCGGCACCCACCACTACCACGACCACCACAACAACTACCACTACAAGAACCACCACAACCACCACCTCTTTCAGCTACAGCGATTCCGGCGGAATACACTTTGCATACGGTCAGGTAACCATCTACGCCGGTGCGTCTACCACCGTCAACCTCAACGTGCCCATCGGCTCACAGCGCCGCGCTACCTTCTCCAGTAAGAACACCATGGTAGCCACCGCCACCAACTACGGCGATACCGTCGTGCAGATAACCGGCGTCAGCGTTGGCGAAACATGGATACAGGCGACCAACTCTGCCGGCGATGTAGCCTATTGCAAGGTCATCGTTACCGACTTTGCCCACGAGGTTATACGTCTGACCAACGTAGAGCGTGCCAACAACGGTCTGCCGCCCCTCAGCGAGGGCGATACCATGGTGCAGAGAATGGCGGATATTCGCCTCAGCGAATCCTCCCGCTACTTCAGCCACACCCGTCCCGATGGTCAGAGATTCTCCAGCGTCGCGCAGGAGATTGGTCTGAGCTACCGCTACATCGGTGAGAATCTGGCCCGTGGTCAGACATCTCCCGCACAGGTTGTTCAGGAGTGGATGGCATCGCCCACCCACCGTGATAATATCCTCAACAGCAACTACGCATATATCTGCGTATCCTACGGCTTCGGCAGTGACGGCTATCCCTACTGGGTGCAGATATTCCACTATCCTGCCTATTGATGACCTGAGGCTAATGAAATAACGCAAACTGCCCCCTGCGGCACAGTCCTTGTGGATTGCGCCGCAGGGGGCATCTTTTTTTCGGGGGTGTGTTCAGAATTCCAGCCCCAGCCGGTACGCCCTTTCCAGATGGGCGGGCATCAGCCGCTCTCTTGTTTCCTCGTCCCAGTGGGTTATGCCGTCGAAAAAGACGATGTCTTTCTCCTTGGCTCTTTCGTTTATTCGGTCGCCGAGCATGACGGCAGTCATTGCCTGCTGTTGACCCGATTGAGCCAGAGAGTCCATTGTCTTTCCCGCGCAGGCAAGCACAAGAGCCTTGTCCAGCACCTTCATCGTGGGGTTGGGGGTGTAGGCAAAGCCGCTCGTCCACACACGGTCAAACCACCCGACCAGCTTGGCGGGTGCTTCCGTCCAGAAGACAGGGTAGATAAACGCGACAGCATCGCTTGACTGTATCTTCTCCTGCTCCTGCCGCACGTCCTCGGGTACAGGAAGCTCTGCCCTGTAGTGGGTCTCCCGCAGGTATTCCTCCTCGGTCATGTCGGTGCAAAAGTCCATCTTGTACAGGTCGGAAATTATTACCTCATGTCCCGCCTCACGCAGCCCTCTGACAAACTGACGGTATACCTGACAGGTAAAGCTTTGCTCGCTTGGGTGGCAGTACACAACAAAAACCTTCATGGTACACCTCCCTTAAAGCTCTATGCTTTCGCCGCAGGACAGATACGCCAGATTGGGCATCAGCTTTGACAGATGCTCAAAGGCCTCTTTACCGGTGCAGTGGCAGGTATAGAAGCGGGTGTTTTGGTATTGTTTCAGCTCTGCCGCAATCTCGTCCAGAAGCTCCGCGGCAACGGTTTTTCCCAGTGAGGGGCTGTACAGATGGAAGCCGCCCACGCAAAGCTGCGGTGCGTAGGGCTGTGCCCTTTCCATGATGTTCACCACGCCGTTGTGTCCGCAGCCCATGACCAGCGCGCACGCACCGTCATTGATAATCAGATTGTGCTCATGGGCGAAGCTGTCCCTGCCGCTGCTGTCCAGCAGGCTGTCGTTGGCTGTGGAGTGGCACTTGTCCGCGCCGCTGACGGTGAAGAGCAACAGCTCATTGTCTATCCTGTACTCGCCGTCGGTCAGCACCACCTGCGGGTGGTCTTTCAGCGCAGGGTCAATACCGATGCTCTTTTTGAAGGAAAGCAAACAGGAGTAATGGGGCTCAAATGCCCTCTGATGGACGTATACCTTTGCGGTGTGGTTGATTTTCAGGAAATCCTCCAGCGCACCACCATGGTCGTAGTGCCCATGGGAGATGATGACCGTATCGACCGCAGCAAGGTCAATGCCCATCTTCTCCGCGTTGACAAACAGCGTTTTGTCAGGACCTAAATCAAAAAGAAGCCTGTGGCTGCCCGTTTCTATGTACAGCGACAGCCCATGTACCGACCGCAGACCGCCGGTGCTTGTATTTTCAGCAAGTGATGTTATTTTCATTTTTTGTTTACTCCGTTTGGGTGTTAGTTTGATTTGTTCACTCCGCCGGAACAAAGGTGTTTTCTATCGGTTGTGCGTGCAATTCAAAGCTGATGAGCTTTGCACCGTATGATTCATATATTTCCTCGCTGCTCCGACTTCCATAGCCGTTATGACCTAACTGAAGATAAAGAAATGCGTCTTTGTATTTATTGGATTCACTATCTCCCATAAGCTGTCCGGCAGAGTAACCTACATTTAATGCTACATAGGCCTCATCAGCACCGACAAATTCGCTGGGATCAATTGGACAAAGAGCGATATACGGACCGCTTTCAAATCGCATTTCCCATATTCTGTGCTTTTTGCCATCGCCTTCGTTCCATCTTGAACCGGCATACTCGCATATGGCGATGTCTTCTATTGTGTACTCTTTACCGTCCACCTCATAAACTGCAGTAAACGGGAATTCACCATAGGTTATGAGTGGAACATCCGGCTCGGGTGCATTTTCAGCGTAGCACATTATCGGAATCCACCCGATACACAGGGTCGGAAACCACCCGATAAGAAGCGTAATGGTTAGCGCAACTGAAATTATCGCGGCAGATGCCTTGCTGTACAGAATGTGCTTATCCATGTTAAAACCTCCTTGCTTATAAATACTCTTGATTTCTCGTTTTGGCAGGAACGGTTTGTGTCGGGCGTTCACTCCGCAGGAACAAAGGTGTTTTCTATCGGAGGAGCAATCTCAAAACTGATTATCCTTACGCCATATTTTTCAAACACTTCTTCTTCACTGGGAAAGCTTAAAGAAGTAAAAGAAGTAGTACCCGATTCAAAATATTCGAGAACCTGAGGGTATGCATCACTGATAAGAGGATTATCCTCCGGGTCGCCCATAAGATATTGGGTAGTTCGTCCAAGACCAAGCACAATCAATACATCTTCGCTTACGGTATATAACACACAGTATTCTCCGCTTTCAAATCTTCGATCCCATATTCTGTGCTTTTTGCCGTCGCCTTCGTTCCATCTTGAACCGGCATATTCGCAAATAACAGTATCTTTTATTGTGTACTCCTCACCGTTCACCTCATAAACCACAGTAAACGGAAACTCCCCATATGTAATCTGAGGAACATCGGGCTCAGGCGCGTTTGCAGCGTAGCACATTATCGGAATCCACCCGATACACAGGGAAGGAAACCACCCGATAAGAAGCGTAATGGTTAGCGCAACTGAAATTATCGCGGCAGATGCCTTGCTGTACAGAATATTCTTCTTCATGCGTAAACCTCCTTGCACATTAATCCCACAAATCCTCAGTACATCTCACTCACATTGCACAATACAGAGCCCCTCAGGAAAGCTTCCCGTCAAGGTAAACCCTCGAGCCGGTTGCTCCCCGCTGTCCCTGATACTTTCCGTTGTAGGGGTTGAGGGCGTGGTCGTCAAGCTGCGCAAACACAAGCTGTCCCACTCTGCGACCTGCGGTCAGCTCAATGGCGCAGCGGTTGGCGTTGAACAGCTCAAGGGTGATTTCGCCCTTGAAGCCCGGGTCAACCCAGCCTGCATTCTGGATAAACAGACCCATGCGCCCGAGGGAGCTTCGCCCCTCCACAAAGGCGGTCAGGTTGTCGGGCAGCTCAAAGTATTCCATTGTGGTTGCCAGTACAAACTGCCCGGGCAGCAGCAAATATCTGTCTGCGGTAATCTGCTTGTAGCTTATCTCATCGTCCAGCGTGATGATTCCCGAGGGAGAATCCTCCACAATGCTGTAGGTGTTTCCGATGCGAATGTCAATGCTTGCAGGCTGAATCTGTTCCGGCTCGACAGGGTCAACCACCAGCGAGCCATCGTCAATCATCTGCAGCAGTGTTTTATCCGAAAGTATCATTTGTCATTCCTCCCTGAATACCGCCTGTTGTGTCACAGCAGTACACAATAATTATAAAGGCAAGGAAATCCAATTGCAACATACAAAAAGGACAGTCCCCTGACGCGCGCTGCATCAAAGGGCTGTCCTGTCAATGTGTACTGGGTTAATTGCTGTCGCGCAGCTCCGCAAGCAGAGCCACAGTAAGATTCTTTGCTATTTCAGCAGCCCTCTCGCAGTTTTGCTCGAAATGCTCACTGCCGCTGTGGGTTGCGGTGTCGGTGATGCTTCTGATGGCAATGAAGGGTACGCTGTTGACGTGGCACACATGGGCAATGCTGCCCGTTTCCATGTCCACAGACAGGGGAGTAAACTGTTCGTTAATTTCATCACGCCCATCGTCGGCGATGAATGCCTCGCCCGTCACCATACGCCCGAAGTATACCTTGCCCTGCGTGTCCATTCCCTCAAAAGCCTTTCTGGTCAGTGCCAGCAGCTTCTCGTCAGCCTTGAACCAGACGGTTTCCAGCCATGGGTGAAATTCCGTCAGAATGTTGGGGGCAACGTCGTGGTAGGCAACCTCTGTGGAAACTACCGTGTCGGCAATCTCGAGGGCTTGGTCCATGCCGCCCGCAACGCCTGCGTTGATGATAATATCCACGCCGTATGTGTCAATGAGAATCTGGGTGGCAATGGCGGCGTTTACCTTGCACACGCCCGAATACAGGGTGACGATTTCCACGCCGTTTATTGTGCCCTCGTAAAACTTCAGCATGGCCTTTTCGGACGTTTTGCAGTCCTCTATAACAGGCAGAAAGGGAGCAACCTCTCTGTCGCCTGCGCAAACAATACCTACTCGCATTGGTTTGTCCTCCGAATATCAATATGTTTTCTGTGCTTATCCAAGGCGCAGAAACGGCTGACTGACCGTTATGTCTTGCAGACCCACTTTTTTGCCCATTCAAACAGCATCTCGGACATCTCCTGAAAAGCCACCGCACCGCCATTCTTTATGTGCAGAAAGGTTTCTGTAATAGCCCGCTCGTCAGGGGACACAACCTCAAGCAAGTCGGTCTGGTGTCTGATGTAACACCCTGTCTGCCTGAAAGCTATCGCCTGTACAGTGATGGAGGCAGCCTTGTACAGCCCTTTCAGAATATCCTCGCTTTTCTCATGCAGCATATTATGCACACAGCCATGATAGATGCTGCACGCGCCGATTTTTATCGCCCTGTCAACAGCGGCATTGTCGATAAGCGGCAGCAGCTCATCAAGGCTTCCCTTTATGGGGGTGGTGTCATAGTAAAACTGGAACAGGTCAGAGGGCTCCCAGCGGAAAAGCTCTTCCCTGCCGGAAAGAAATCCGCAAATCAGCTCCCTGTGCGGCAATGTGTCCAGCATGGCATTATAGGTCTGAATATCCGCAGCGGATATTCGGTCAAGTATCACGACAATGTCTATGTCGCTGGTTTCTGTCGCCTCACCGCGACTGTAGCTTCCCTGCAAGCCCACAAACCACACGCGGTCTGCGAAATGCTCATTAAGGGCTTGCAGAAATTCATTTGTCCAAGCGGTAATTTCCACCACATCAATCACCCCCGTTTGATATGTCTGATGTTATGCTACACCCTTCTGCCGCCGTCTGTGCGGTTTGTGGGTGTATTGTTGTATTATAGTATTATTAAGCATGATTTGCAACAACACAATAAGTGATGTTAACAAAACCGAAAGAGCAGAAGGATGCATAGTTGCAGTAATGTGCGCAGAAACAAAAAAACGCCCCTTTTGCCGTTAAGCAAAAGAAGCGTTCAGATTGTATAACAGCCGTTATGCCTTGTTATTCGTTTGGGAAGATGATATACAAACGCTCTTCCGGTCCGAATCTCTCCATAACGTAGTGGTCGATGCCATAGGCAGGGGTTATCCACCGCTCACGGGCAAGACTGCTTTCGGGGTCGCTGGTTTCCGAATGAGGCTCGCCGTATTTATTGCGCAATACCTGAGAAATCTCTGCATAGGAAGCATTGGCATCATAGCTGCCGGAGGAGTAATACTCGCGGGGTCTGAATATTTCTATGCAATTGAAACCGTCCTCGTCAAAATGAAAACCCACCATCAGCGGAATGTCACAGCCGAAAACACGTCCCGCAAAGGTAATATATCTGTCAGTGACCATCTTGTATTCCACGCCAGCGTTTTTCAGCAGTTGCTCCGGATTGGTGGTCTTTTTCGTTATTGTCAGCTTGGGGAAGTCGATTTCAAAGCCGCAGATATTTTCGTTTGCAATAGAAGTCATGTCGTTTTCAGCTCCTTTGTTGATAGTATACCACAGATAATGGAATATTGCAATATGCGACAGCAGGAGCAGTGCGCCAACAGTACAACTCAGCCCTGCGTCAGAAAAGTATGTGCCTCGGTCAGAATCCGTCCGGAGCTTTCAAACTGGAACGCAGCAATCGCCGTTTCGTAGTCCATCAGATGAAGCCCGTTAAGCTCGGTTTCCTGTGCCGCAGGGATCTGATTGGAATACTCCGCCAAAAAATACACGATGTGCTTCATGCGTGTTTCACCGTCGCGCTCAAAAGGGTGGGAGTCCACCGTTCTGAAGCCGTCGATGATATTGACCGACAGCCCTGTTTCTTCTGCAATTTCCCGCAATGCTGTCTGCACCTCGGTTTCGCCGGATTCCATGTGCCCCTTGGGGAATCCGTAAAAGCCTTCCCTGGACTGAATAATCAGATACCTGATGCAGCCGTTTTCTTTCGTGAAAACGACCGCCCCGCAGGATTTTTCGGTTATCATAAGGTGTGTTCTCCTTTGGTTGGGGTGGGGGTGGCGATAAGATGAATGCCATTAGTTGATTATGAGGGAATAGAGAAATAAAATGAAATCGCGCAAGCGCGATGAAATCCTCGCAAGGCTCGGATGAAATCTGCTTTGCAGATGAAATCAAATCCGTCCACATCTCCTACCGAAGGTAGATTTCATCACGCAGTGATTTCATCCACAGCAGGTGGATTTATCCCGTCCGTTAGGACGGATTTAGTTGAAAAGTCCCTCATTTGTCATCGACAAATGAGGGACTTTTCTGTGAAAGAGTAACCAAACGGAGCAGAATTGAGGTAAGAGTAAGCAAAAGTACAGCTAAAGCAATAGTATTGCTACTTGAAAGGGGTGTATTATGCTCTCCTCAAAAAGTCATCTGCTTCTTTTCTGCTCTTGAAAATTATAATGTATTTTTCTGCTCTGTATTTCTCAATTAACGCATATAGTTTCGGCAAAGAATTATCTGCAAATTCTTTAATAAAACCTTCAAATTCGGGATCCAATTCTTTTTCTATCCATGGTAGATCATAACGTCCTTTTCCAATCCGTTCAGTTGCGCCCTGTAAGCAAACCTCCGTGGGCAGATCAAAGAGAATCACTGTATCGCATTCCTTAAGACGCATTTCAACCGTTCTGTTATAATTGCCATCAATGATCCACTTGTCTGTTGCAAAAATCTCTTGTATTCTTTGATCAAATTCTTCTCTTGAAATATGTGTTTTATCAGGCTTATGCCAGATAGCATCAAGGTAATATAACGGCAAACCTGTTCTCTTACTTAGTTTTTCGGCAAAAGTTGTTTTACCGCTTCCGGGACATCCGATCACAATCACGCGCTTCATTGCGAATTCTCCTTTGCGGTATTGATAGAGGAGATGAGCATTCTGCGAATAGATCCGCAGTCGTGCAACACGGTCTTGGCAACATCACAAGAGATAATGCTCGCTTTTTGGGCGATTTCAATCCAATATTCTGTTTCATAGCATTCTTTTAATGCAATCTGTAACTTGGCAATAAAATCGGGACGGCTGTGCGCATATTTCGCCTCCCGGATATTTGCTCCGATACTCGTTCCGCTTCGTTCAAGCTGATTTGACAGAGAATAATGTCCTTTTATATTTTCTGTCAGTTTTAGGATTTGAATTGCAAATTCTGTTGACATGTCCGCGAGTTTATTTTCAGCCATTGAAATCACCTCTTTGAATACATTATGTCACAGATTTCAATGATTTTCAATGAAATCGCGCAAGCGCGATGAAATCCGAGCAAGCTCGGATGAAATCTGCTAACGCAGATGAAATCAAATCCGTCCTTCTCCCGACGAAGTCGGATTTCATCACGCAGTGATATCATCCACAGCAGGTGGATTTATCCCGTCCGTTAGGACGGATTTAGTTGAAAAGTCCCTCATTTGTCATCGACAAATGAGGGACTTTTCTGGTGACCCGGACGGGATTCGAACCCGTGTTGCCGCCGTGAAAGGGCGGAGTCTTAGGCCACTTGACCACCGGGCCGTATTTTGCTGAGGACTTGCGCAGGAGATACGCACAGAAAAAGCCAAATGCTCGGAAATCCCGTGGGCTGCCGCCTCAGGCATCGGGGAAATCCCGGCATTCGGCCTCCTTGCGTATGGTACCGGCAGTCGGATTCGAACCAACGACACTGCGGGTATGAACCGCATGCTCTAGCCAACTGAGCTATGCCGGCATATATGTGCTGCCTCAAATACAGCTACATCATTATAAAGCAGGGAAGGGCTCTTGTCAAGTTTTTTTTTCAAAATGTGCCGTCCTTTTCCTGCGCAAAGCAAAGAAGGTGTGCTTTATCGGGAGAAATAAGCGGTCTGCTGCGGCAAATTTGCGGAATTCCAGCTAATTATACTTGAAAGAAAGCAGGCTTTGCTCTATACTTAAATTACAACTGAAACTGTGCAGCTTGGGGTGCAGTTACGCACTGACAGCCCCGGACAGCTTTGATAAGTTTTTACAGAAGAAATGGAGGGCATGGCATAGATGAACAACAGATACAGTCAGATAAGCAACGCTGTGCGTGACCGCGTTATTCAGATACGCAGTGAAAGCCCCTGGATGGAGGACTACGAGATTGAGGCGATCGTCTGTACCGAATTCAACCTCGATGCCCTTGATGTGTCCGACATACACGCACTGACCAGCTCCAGCGGCGGTACAGTGCTGCATACCGGTCAGTACAACGCAATCAAGTCCGATGCCATCGGTAAGTTCGCCGCATATGAGCCGGTCAACAAGGGTGCGGCACAGCGCCGCGATAACGCGACCCGTGCGCTGTACACCCTTACCGAGCAGAATGACTCACGAAGCGCTGCAATCCTCAGCCGCGCACGCAGCACCATCGGCGGCAATATCCGCAAGGAAAGCAGCCATGTGGGCTTCAGCCTGCTGCTGTTTATTGTCATAGAAGTAATCATCAGCGTCATACTGGTATTTTTCACCGTCGGTGTCATGGGCTGGAGTGTGGATGAGCTGTATGCCTCCATCACTCAGCCCCGCAGCATGGCTCTGCTCCATGCAGGTATGCTGCTCATCGGTCTGGCTTTCCCCATGCTGGCGTACATCTATATACACAAGCTGCCCCTCAACGAGATGGTGCCGCTGCACAACCTGCGTAAGGGTGAGCTGGGACCAATGGTCTGGATGGGTCTTGCTCTGATGATGGTGGACGGCTGCTTTGTCAACTACGTCACCCACCCCGGCGGTCTGCGCGGAGCCAACTACAGCTTCGACGTGGTTTCCTTCGGCAGCAACTTAGGCGATGCCATGCTGACCTTCTTCTGTCTGGGCGTTGTGCCCGCGCTTATTGAAAGCTTCGTGTTCAACGGAGTTATTCTGCAGGTGCTTCGTCGCCGCGGCGGTGATACCTTTGCGCTGTTCATGAGTTCCATACTCTTCGCTTTGCTCACCACCAACTTCGTTGAGATGCCCGGCGCAATGCTTACCTCCATGCTGCTGGGTTATCTGACCATATTCTCCGGCTCACTGGTGCCGGCGGTCGTGGTGCGCCTTCTGGAGCGTCTGCTCTTCTTCGGTGTCACGCAGCTTGGCTTCAGCGCGGGCAATTCCGAGCTGGTCGGCTATGTTGACAGTGCCATTTCGGTCATCATTATGGTCGGCGGTCTGCTTGCGGTTGCGAAGATGCTCAAGCGTTTCCCCGAATTCTTCGTCCTCAAGCGCAGTGACCCCTGCCTTTCTCTTGCGGAAAAGCTGAAGATTTCCATATCTCGCTGGTCGGTAGTGCTGCTGATGCTTTATTCGCTGGTTTTCTCAATAATACAGCTTTTCGACCTCGACCAGATACTCAGCAATGCCAGTACGGTGATGTATGGTGGCTGAGCCGATGATTGAAAGCGACCGCCTCTTTATGGAGGCGGCACTGGAGCAGGCTCGGCTGGCTGCCGCGGAGGGAGAGGTGCCGGTGGGCGCGGTGTGCGTAAAGGACGGACAGATTGTGTCCGTGGGACGCAACCGGCGGGAAACCGGAAAGAATGCCCTCGCCCACGCGGAGCTGGAAGCCATCTCCGAAGCCTGCCGTGTGCTGGGCGGTTGGCGGCTGTGGCAATGTGACCTCTATGTCACGCTGGAGCCCTGCCCCATGTGCGCCGGCGCGATAATAAACTCGCGCATTAAGCGGCTGGTGTACGGCGCGTATGACCCCAAGGCAGGGTCGTGCAGCAGCGTTATTGACCTTTTCAGCCTGCCCTATAACCACCGCCCGCAGGTCACTGCCGGCTTTATGGAAGAGGAGTGCGCAGAGCTTCTGCGTTCGTTTTTCCGTGAGCTGCGCAAGAAATAAACTACAGGGAGTATAATACTCGATGAAAATTACCAATGATATACGCTATATCGGCGTAAACGACCACAGCATAGACCTTTTTGAGGGACAGTACGTTGTGCCCAACGGTATGTCCTACAATTCCTATATGATAATTGATGAGAGCATCGCCATCATGGACACCGTTGACCGCCGCTTCACCCACGAGTGGCTGGACAACATTGCCGCCGCGCTGGAGGGTCGCAAGCCCGATTATCTCATCGTACAGCACATGGAGCCCGACCATTCCGCAAACATCGCCAACTTCATGGCTGCCTATCCGGAAACAAAGATAGTCGCTTCCTCAAAGGCGTTTACCATGATGGGGCAGTTTTTCGGCAATTCCTTTGAGGACAGGCAGGTAGTCGTAGGAGAGGGGGACACACTCTCGCTGGGCAAGCATACCCTCACCTTCTGCACCGCCCCCATGGTGCATTGGCCGGAGGTCATTGTCACCTACGACAGCCTTGACAAGGTGCTTTTCTCCGCCGACGGCTTCGGCAAGTTTGGCGCACTGGACGTTGATGAGCCTTGGGACGATGAATCCCGCCGCTATTATATCGGTATCGTGGGAAAGTACGGCGCACAGGTGCAGGCCCTGCTCAAGAAGGCTTCCGCGCTGGACATCAGCATCATCTGCCCCCTGCACGGCCCTGTGCTGACCGAAAACCTTGGTCACTACATCAGCCTGTACGATACATGGTCCTCCTACGCTGTGGAGAAAGAGGGCATAATGATTGCCTACACCTCCGTATACGGCAATACCAGAAGGGCTGTGGAGCTGCTTGCCGAGCGGCTGAGAGCAAACGGCTGCCCCGATGTGGCAGTGTTTGACCTTGCCCGCTGTGATATGGCTTCCGCTGTGGCAAACGCATTCCGTTACGGACGTCTGGTGCTGGCGACCACCACCTACAACGCCGACATCTTCCCATTTATGAGGGAGTTTATCGACCATCTGACCGAGCGCGGCTACAAAAACCGCACTGTCGCATTCATGGAAAACGGCACATGGGCTCCCCTCGCGGCAAAAATCATGCGCCGCAAGCTGGAAGAGTCCAAAAACCTCACCTTCGTGGAGCCGGTCGTCACACTGCGCTCTGCCCTCAACAGCGACAGCACCGAAGCTCTTGAGCGTCTGTCCGAGGAGCTGTGCCGCGACTACCTTGCGCAGCGCGTAGGCACTGACGAGCAGAGCGACATGTCTGCCCTCTTCCGCATTGGCTACGGTCTGTATGTAGTCACCTGCAACGATGGTAAGAAGGATAACGGTCTCATCGTCAACACCGTCACACAGGTCACCAACACGCCCAACCGCGTGGCTGTAACCATCAACAAAGAAAACTACTCCCACCATGTTATCCGCCAGACCGGACGCATGAACGTCAACTGCCTCACCGTGGATACCCCCTTCAAGGTGTTTGAGGACTTCGGCTTCCGCAGCGGACGCACTGTGGATAAGTTTGCCGACAGCCAGACACTGCGCTCGGCCAACGGACTGGTTTTCCTGCCCCACTACATCAATTCCTTCATGTCGCTGGAGGTTGAGGAGTATGTGGATCTGGGCACCCACGGTATGTTCATCTGCACTATAACCGAGGCTCGTGTTATCTCAAATGCCGAGACCATGAGCTACAGCTATTACATGGACAACGTAAAGCCCCGCCCCGAAACCGAAGGAAAGAAGGGCTGGGTGTGCAAGATATGCGGCTACGTCCACGAGGGCGATGAGCTTCCCGAGGACTTTGTCTGCCCCCTCTGCAAGCATGGCGCAGCGGATTTTGAGCCCATAGCCTGAAAATAGAATAGCTTCCGCGATTGTCCCAAGAATTACGCAGGGTCAGCACGCCAAGTGCTGACCCTGCTTTTTGCATTGCTGGACAACCAAGCAGACATAATCAAGAACGGAATTATTAAAAAATTGTGCAGCTATTGACAATCTGTCATGTTGGGGATATAATCACAGTATGCTCGGTTAACAGCATTAACCGAGTAGATTTCACCGTCGGGGAGCAAGACCGACGGCGAAACAGGCGAACCAAAGGGAAAGAACCAAAGGGAAATAATAAGGTAATACTCTGGCAAGTATTATACTGAGGCTCTGGCATTGAATACGGCAAGAATGTTGCGGCAGCCCTGCATGGCGGCTTCCGCAGTGTGTTTGCGTTACCCTTGTGCCGGGCGCAGTATACAAGTGAAAGGAGAGAAAATCGAACCATGCGGGACATCTTTGAAAAAACAACGGAAAGACACGTTGCCGACGAGCTGCGTGAAAAGGGCATATATCCCTACTTCCACGCACTGGAATCACGGCAGGATATTGAAGTGATCATGGAGGGCAAGCGCCGCATTATGCTTGGCTCCAATAACTACCTCGGACTGACCACCAACGAGCGGGTCATCGAGGCGGGCAGAAGTGCCCTTGAGCAGTACGGCACCGGCTGCTCCGGCTCCCGCTTCCTCAACGGCACGCTGGTAATGCATCTGGAGCTGGAAAAGGAGCTGGCGGAATTTCTGCACAAGGAAGCGGTGGTCACCTTCTCCACCGGCTTCCAGTCCAATCTGGGCATCATCAGTGCCATCGTTTCTCATGGCGATTATGTCATATGCGACAAGGAAAACCACGCCAGCATCTACGACGGCTGCAAGCTCAGCTACGGCAAGATGCTGCGCTATGACCACAGCAATATGGAGCAGCTTGAACGCTGCCTGCAGCGTGTGCCCGAAAACGCAGGCGCGCTCATCGTTACCGATGGTGTATTCTCCATGGGCGGCGACATCGCAAAGCTGCCGGAGATAGTAGACCTTGCAAAGAAGTACGGCGCAAGGGTCATGGTGGACGATGCCCACGGTCTCGGCGTTATCGGCGAGGGCGGACGCGGCACCGCCAGCCACTTTGGTCTGGAGGACGAGGTTGACATCTACATGGGCACCTTCTCCAAGTCGCTGGCTAGCCTTGGCG